>JBBRCV010000046.1:0-26345 GCA_038204505.1 Elainellales cyanobacterium | reverse complement strand
TTTGAGCTTCTTTGCGGTGTTCTTATACAACGTCTTGAGCACTTCACTCAGAGCAATCGCGGGTTTTGGTGGCATCAGATTACCTGCTATCTCAATGTCCCCAGTATCTCAGGATCATCTATTTTTGGGAACACTCTTACGAAGTAAACTGCCTATTCAGTCAGCAGTTGACGCTCAAACGGCTGCACTACCCCAGCCTATGCCTCACCGAGAACAACTAGCGGTGTTGCTGATTGGCTCCCCTGAAGGTGTGCGCGAGAACATCCACGAATTACATCAGCGTGGGTACGCCGAAGCGGGAGACTGGAGTGGTTTATTACCTGCGCCTAATCCTGGTGAAGTGATGAGTGTGCTGATTCGTTATCGTCTGGTAGCGTAAGCGCGCGCGCTTCGAGATACCCGCAAGGGGTCGCCACTCAATAGCGGAATGACTGAAACTCCGGTGCATTCCGCTGTTTCTACAACTCTGGGGGCGATCGCAAAGTTAAACTTAAATAAATCTTTTTAACAGAGGAGACAAGGTTTCTATGACCCTTAAGGAACTATTGATTCAAGAATTGGATAATGTCCCCGATCCTTTGATTGTGGAAGTCTTGGACTTTCTACATTTTCTAAAAGCTAAGCAAGAGCAAGACCATGAAGACTTACAGGATGCTCGTGCTGCTCTTGCAACTGTCAGCACTGAGGGCACAGTATTGTGGACTGAGCTGAAAGCAGAAGTCGGGCTATGACCATCGGATTGATCTGGCATCACCGATTACAGCGCTACTAGCTAAAGTCCCCAATCACCGGAATAATGGGTCTGAAGCCCCGTCGTTCACGACGGCTTTTCCTCTTCAAGCATCGCCTCAACCATAACTCTAAGTCTGCCTTGCCAATCAGGAATAGACTTTAACTTTTCTTTTTGCCCTACCAGCCCCTTAAAACAAATGGGCTGCTTATCTAGCGGCTTTTCTGGGTCAGACTGCCAACGATATTGATGATTTTTCTGGAATGGCATATAAAGCCTTGCACATAGTGGTATACTTCTATTAAAGCATGAAGAAGCCGCATGAAAGCCAGGTATCAGTACAGATTCTATCCAACTACCCAACAGCGTCAGAGCCTAGCTCAGTTGTTTGGTTGCGTTCGAGTGGTCTGGAATGATGCCTTAGCGACTTGTCAGCAGTCTGAAAAGCTGCCTAAAAATGGTGATTTGCAAAAGCTTGTCATTACTCAGGCAAAGAAGACTGAACAGCGAGAATGGTTGAGCGGTGTTTCGGTAACTCCGTTGCAACAGTCTGTTGCTGATTTGGGGATTGCCTACAAAAACTTTTTCGACTCCCGTAAAGGCACGCGAAAAGGTAGAAAAGTTGGCTCTCCAAGGTTCAAAAAGAAACTAGGGAGGCAGGCTGCGCGATTTACGTTGAATAGCTTTTCTCTGAAAGGGGACGAGGTGTATCTCGCCAAGATTGGTGATGTTAAGCCGATTTGGTCGCGTGTCTTGCCGTCTTGTCCCAGCTCCGTAACAGTCGTTAAAGACGCTGCAAATCGGTATTTTCTCAGCTTTGTTGTAGAAATAAACCCGGCAATGATTGCGGCTATCAACGCATCAATTGGGATCGATTTGGGACTAAAAACCTTTGCTGTACTCAGTACTGGAGAGAAGGTCAGTAGCCCTAGCTATGCCAAATTAGATAAGCGTCTACGTCGTAAACAGCGAAAGCTGTCAAGACAGGTAAAGAGTTCTAATCGGCGCGAAGTAACGCGGCTGCGGATTGCCAGGTTGCACAATCGGATTGCAGATACCCGGAAGGATTTTCTGCATAAACTATCGACCCGTGTGGTTAACGAAAACCAAGCTATCGCACTGGAAGATTTGAATGTCTCAGGGATGGTTAAAAATCGCAAGCTCTCAAGGGCAATCAGCCAGCAAGGGTGGCGAGAATTTAGGGTGATGTGTGAGGCAAAGTCTGAAAAGTTAGAACGCCAATTTGTGGTGATCAGCCGATGGGAACCAACTTCTCAAACTTGCTCGGATTGCGGTTATCGCTGGGGTAAGCTCGATCTATCTATCCGTTCGGTTCTGTGCATCAATTGCGGCACTGAACAAGATAGAGATGGGAATGCCGCCAGGAATATAGAAATGGTCGGGATAGGGCATTGCCACGACCTTAAACGGACACAGAGAGAAGGTCAGACTGGTTCGCCAGCACATCTCAGTGAAGTGTCAAGAATCACCGTGGCTTCAGCCCGGTGAGTATGTCAACTCCCCCACTCCCTCGACCACTTCCCCGATCGCCCAAGCCGATATTCCCTGAGCCTCAAACCACTGAATTGTCGCATCCACTCCGCTAGACGGCACTAACAGCACAAACCCAATGCCCATATTAAACGTGTTGAACATATCCTTGGGTGCAACTTCTCCTTGCTGCGCCAACCAATCAAAAATGGGCAACGGCGACCAGCTCTGAGCATCAATTTGCACCGACTGATTTACGCCTAAACACCGAGGCAAATTCTCAGGCAATCCACCGCCCGTGATGTGCGCCATACCGTGAATTTCTAGTCCCGCTTTACGAGCGGCAAGGACGGGTTTAACGTAAATGCGGGTGGGAGTTAGCAGCGTTTCACCGAGAGTTTGAGTAAAAGATGGAGGGCGATCGCTCAACTCAACTGTCTCCAAAATCTTACGCACCAAACTAAAACCATTGCTGTGAACGCCAGAACTTGCCAGCCCGATCGCCACATCGCCTACCTGTACCTGAGAGCCATCCAAAATCTGCTTCTTCTCCACAATGCCGACACAGAACCCCGCTAAATCGTATTCTCCAGGCTGATAAAAACCTGGCATCTCAGCCGTTTCACCGCCCAGTAAGGAACAACCGGACTGACGACAGCCTTCCGTAATTCCAGAAACAACCTCGGTTAGCTGCTGTGGATTAAGCCGACTGGTGGCTAAATAATCGAGAAAAAACAGAGGCTCTGCGCCACAGGTCAGCACGTCATTAACGCACATTGCTACCAAATCAATACCTACTGTGTCGTGGCGATCGCACTGCTGCGCCAGCTTCAGCTTCGTTCCTACTCCATCAGTGCCCGACACTAGCACAGGCTCCTGATAACCGCTAGGCAACTGAAACATTCCACTAAAGCCGCCAAACCCGCCCAAAACTTCTGGGCGGCGGGTACTTTCTACCAAACCGCGAATCTGTTGCACAAACGCCCGTCCCGCTTCAACATCAACCCCTGCTTCCCGATAATCCATGCCTCAGCGACCACTCTCGAACGACTAGGACATCAAATTATCCTATGTTTTAGCAGCATTTTAGCGGCGTTCTAGTAGCGATCGCCTGCCAATTCATTCATAAATAAAGGATCTTTTTGGAAAATCGATATACTATGTCCATTGATAGCCCCCGCCTTTTTTGTAACCTAACGTGTCCCTGCGCTCCTCTTCTCGGCTTCCCAATCAACGATGGCAAATTGCCCCAGCCCAATTAGATAGGGCAGTACAGCTTGCAGCCGCAACTGAGTTGCCATTGCTGTTGGCACAAGTGTTGATCAACCGAGGCATTAGTACACCTGAAGAAGCTCTTACATTTCTTAACCCAGACCTCCTCGTTTTACCGTCGCCACTCGAAGCCTTTCCCGACTTGGCGATCGCCTTAGAACTATTGCTAGTGGCGATCGGCTCTCAGCAATCGATCGCCATCTGCGGCGACTACGATGCCGACGGCATGACCAGTACTGCCCTCCTACTGCGCGCCCTCCGCTACCTGGGCGCACGAGTAGACTACGCCATCCCTAGCCGAATGCAAGAAGGCTACGGCATCAATCGGCGCATTGTCGAAGAATTTCATGCTGAGGGCGTTGGCTTGATTTTGACGGTGGATAATGGTATTTCCGCCTACGAACCGATCGCCAGAGCCAGAGAACTCGGCGTAAATGTCATCATTACTGATCACCACGACGTTCCTCCCAAAATTCCTCCCGCCAACGCCATTCTCAATCCCAAACTTATTGCCGAAGGCTCACCTTATCGCTGCGTTGCTGGAGTCGGAGTTGCTTATATTTTGGCGATTTGTTTGGCGCAAAGTTTAGAGAAATCTGAGGACTTGATGGCTCCTTTGTTGGAGTTGTTTACGTTAGGAACGATCGCCGATCTTGCACCCCTAACAGGCGTAAATCGGCGCTGGGTGCAGCTTGGCTTAAAGCTATTACCTAAATCACAAATTACAGGCGTTCAAGCTCTCGTTCAAGTCTCAGGTTTAAGCAGCGAAAAGTCACTCAAACCTGAAGCGATCGGCTTTCGATTAGGACCTCGCATTAACGCCATTGGTCGCATTGCCGATCCTCAAATTATCATCGAACTGTTCACCACAGAGGATGAAGGACGAGCGCTAGAATTAGCGATGAAGTGTGAGCAAGTTAACAAGCTGCGGCAACGACTTTGCGAATTAATTGAACAAGAGGCGATCGCTTGGTGTGAACAAAGTCAAATCAACCTGCAAAAAGAACGAGTATTGCTGATTGTTCAACCCGAATGGCATCATGGTGTGATTGGTATTGTTGCCTCTCGTTTGTTGGAAAGATACGGTGTGCCCGTGTTCATCGGTACATACGAAGAGAATGATCCAGAGCGTATCCGAGGATCGGCGCGGGGCATTCCAGAATTCAATATTTTTGAAGCATTAGAGTATTGCGACGATCTGCTGGATAAATATGGTGGACATCGGGCGGCGGGCGGCTTTTCGTTTCCAGCACAGAACTTAGATGCAGTGCGATCGCGCCTCAGCGAATTTGCTAATCAACATCTTCAACTCGAACATCTTAAACCTCTCGTTAAAATTGACGCTGAAGCCGAGATTAGCGATATTACTCTAGCTCTCTACGGAAAAATTGATGAGCTGCATCCTTGCGGCATGGAGAACCCCGATCCTGTCTTTTGGACTTCTAATGTGCGCGTAATAGAACAGCAGGCGATCGGGCAGAATCAGGCGCATTTGAAGGTGCTATTGGCGAAAGGTGGCGGCGCAGGTATTAAGGCGATCGCTTGGCGTTGGGGCGAATATCGTCCGCTCCCTAGCCTGGTTGATGTGGCATACCGATTACGGCTGAATGAATGGAACGGCACAAAGTCGGTAGAACTAGAATTGATCGGCATTCGTTTACCCAGTGGAACACCTCAGCCAGAATTGCTAGTTAAGTCTGTTGAAGCAAACAAAACTGCCCTAGCGAAGGTCGAGTTTTACTATGATACTCTCCCTTATCTATGCAGCATTTCACAAATCGGTGAATCAAAAGAGCTACGAATTAGGAACGCTGAAGGACAAGTTCTGGCGATTCAACCGCAACAAAAGCGAGGATTGCTCGGTACGAGTCGAAAAGATGCTCAAGAAGTCGATATTTCCCAGCCCCATTACTTCAATTTGATTCAAGCCGCGCTCACTGCATTAGAACTAATCGAGCAAGGGCAAAGGATTCAGGAAAAAGAATGGCTGATTGCAGAGAAAGATCAGAAAATTGCCCAGTTAAGTGAACAGTTGAATCAACAGATAAATCAGCAGGTGCGATCGCCCACTGCTCCCATTGAAGCAGCGATCGCATCGCCTGAAAACTCTCCTGCTCTCCAAACTCCCGAACCTTTACTACCCGAAAAAATCCTAAACTCATCGCCCTGGCTCTGTCTCAGCGCCCAAAGCCAAAAAGATCTGATCGCTGCCTGCAAACTTGCTAACGCTACCGAATCTGCTGATCATGTCGCCGCCGCTGTCTTACTCTGTGATGCTGTAGAACGCGACGTAGTTCAGTCATTATTCAAAAAGCTTTATCAATTTTTGAAAGATCAGGGCATTTCAGAAATAGGCGGGATTCCCATCAAAGCTCGCAAGAAATATACGCTAGAGGTTTTGCCGCCGCTACTGTCGGCAGAATGGCGATCGCTCCACCTCGACAAGCTAGCGCAACTAGAACTCCCCGCCGATTTGTATGCCACCGTGACGGTTAAAGAAATGAGTGAGAGCGATCGCCAACTCCTCCAAAGTTTTCTCGCCCAATGGGATTATCCGATCGCTCAATGGTTGCTTAATCAACCTGCCGAAGCTGCTTCCAGGATTGACCAAATCTATAGGCTGAGAATGGCGGCAACTGCTGGAGCGATCGGTGCATGGCAGTTTGAGCTATTGCGGAGTTTGGTTACAGGAGAGGCATTGAACTATTAAGGCGTTTAGCTAAAATCGAACTCAGCACTAGCAGCTTTCATCCGTTCACAGTGTTTTATTTTTTAGATTACACGACTCTTAACCGAGAGACTTTAAGAGTGACACTAACTTGGATTTCTCAACTACGTATACTTTTTTTGATTTGCCAGATGGAATCGAAACTTTAGCATTAGAAAAAGCCACGATTGGAGTCACAAAACTCAGGTTCTTTTGCTTCTTCACCTGAAAAGCTTGCTTCATAGCTTGATCAAGAAAGTTCTTTTCAAATGAATAAGTTGTCTTTCCCATACGTCGATACAACTGATTTCCATCTGTAGTAACATTACCTCGATGAGATTTAACATCAATCACGTAGGCTTTGTTTTGAGGAGAAATACAAATAATGTCAGCATCTCCTAATCCGCCGCCTAAACGCAGACCGTACTCAATTTGCCAGCCTCCTTGCTCTAGTGGCAACATTTCTTGAGCAGTATCTTCTTCTCCCTTAGCACCTTGATCAGCATGGTTGGCTCGTTTCAATAAGTAAACACCCTGTGCCACCAGGCTTAAAGCAGCAATAACGCAAAATACATAGACAAGAGGTGGCAAATTTAACGAGATTCGCGGCTGGGAAGGATTCAGAGCAGAGATTGGGTTTAAGAGAGGTTCAAGTACTTTGACTAACAAAAAAGGAAGGAAAACGGCTAACCCTGCTGAGGCAAAAGAAATAATAGCCTTTACTCGTCTTTTTAATGCCAGTTCCCGAATATTTTGTCCAGCTTGACGGCTTACTTTGGGCATAAGTATTTAATTTAAGATGCTAATGAGGCTCTTGCAAGAATACCCAGGACGACTTTGTAATCTAACGATATAGCGAATTAGAGGTAAATGCTCTCTGTAACTCAGCCGACATTTTTGTTGTATTTCGGTGCCGCGATTTGTTAGATTGCCGTCGCTAAATCATCAAGGGTCTGAATCACTGATATCGAAGTCTGAGGATGAAACAACTTTTCTCGATTCAGCCAAATGCCTTTTACTCCAACGGCTTCAGCCGCTAATACATCATTTTGCAAACTATCTCCCACGTACTTGCATTGTCGTACCTCAGCTCCTGATCGACGACACGCACTTAGAAAGATATCTGGGTTTGGTTTAGACAGTCCTATCGATTCAGAGATAACAACGACATCAAACCGTCCTAGAATTTCTGTTTGACATAACTTTTTTGTTTGCTGCTCAGTGTTGCCATTGGAAATAATGCCTAACTTATGATTTGAGAGAGAATTTAGGCAGGGCAAAACATCATCAAATAATGTCCAATTGTTTTCATAATGCTGGAGATAAATTTCGAAACGCCCATCTGCCTCATCATCTGTAAGGCATAATTCAGCCTCTTGAAATATTTCTCTCATGCGTCTACGGCGATGTTCAACAAAAGTGATTTCTCCTTGAGCAAAGGTAGTAAAGTGTTTCTCCATGACAGTTTGCCAATGCTTGCAAAACTCCTCTGGTGAATAGGGTGATAAAGACAAAAACTGTTGAAAGAATAATGCTGCTGCCGTGTCTTGAGCATATTGATGGTTAATCAGAGTTTGATCGATATCGAAAAATATCATATAAGCAGCTAAATTAGACGACAATCAACCGTTTCTTTGAAATCTTTGCTCAGGGTCAATACCGGATGCGCGGATCAATGTAGGCGTTGAGAATATCGATCGCAATACTGGCGATCGCCACAATGATCGCAAAAAACACCATAATTCCCTGTACCACCGGATAATCCCGCGCTGAGATAGCTTCATACAACCGATTTGCTAATCCAGGCCACGAAAACGTTACTTCAGTTAGCACCGCTCCCCCTAATAGAGATGCGATCGTTAACCCTAACACTGTAATCACCGGAATCATCGCATTTTTCAACGCATGAGCCACCACAATTCGGGCTTCAGGGATACCTCTGGCACGCGCCGCCTCCACGTAATCCGACTTCAATGTTTGCTTGAGATTAACCCGCACCATTCGCTCAAAAATACCGCTGAGCAAAATGCCTAAAGTCAAACTGGGTAACGCCAGGTGATACAAGCTTGCAGAGAATTGTTCAAAGTTGCCGTTTAGCAAACTATCAATCACATATAGCCCTGTTAACTGCGGTGGCGGTTGCAGGCTGAGGGGAAAGCGGCTACCAATGGGAAACCACTGAAGCTGAACGGCAAAAATAAGCTGTAAAATCATGCCGAACCAATACATCGGCACAGCGTAGGTAATGATGCCAAACAAACGACTGCCCACATCAAATGACGTATTCGGTTTAGCAGCGGCGATCGCCCCCAATGTCACTCCTACCACCACCGCCACTATCATACTTAGCACCGTTAGTTCTACCGTTGCCGGAAAATGCTGTCCAATAATCTCCCAGACTGATTGCCCCTGACTGGTCAAAGAAGTCCCCAAGTCAAACCGCAATAAACTCCCTAAATAATGCAAATACTGTACTCCTAGGGGCAAATCTAGCCCTAGCTGAGTTCGCAACGCCTCCCGCGCACTCTCAGGCGCACGCGGTCCCAACAGCACATCTACCGGGTCACCTGGAGTTGCCCGCAGCAGCAAAAAAATCAACGATGTGATCGTCAAAATCATCAGCGGTGCTAACAAAATCCGAGACAAAATATAATAGCGAAGCGCGGTCGATCGTGAAGACATGGGAGAAGGGATAGGAGGTTAGAAATGAACAGAACTACTTCTTAATTTGCCACAATAAAAACTGCTGCGTTGGCTGAATTGCCACGCCCTGAACTGTAGGCTGTGCAAAAATATAATCCTTGTTTTGCCACAGTGGAATATAGGGGACATCCTCCGCTAATAAATCCTGTAGTTTGATAAACAGCGCATTTCGAGCCTCCGGATTCTGTTCCGCCCGCTGTTGCTTAATCAATTCATTCGCCCGATCGCTAAAGTAAAACGATCCGCCCAATTGACTTTGCCCTTGCTCACAACCCTTCGCCACAGAACCTTTATCACAAGCCATAAAAGGCTGAATATAAGTATCTGCATCATAAAAATCAGGATACCAATCTAGCAGCGTACTGGGATAAGTCCCCTTATCTAAATTGGCAAACAGCGTTGCAGATTCAATCGTATTCGGAATCACATTGACAATTCCCTTCAGATTTTGCTCAATAGAAGCCTTTAGCGTTGTTGCCACCAGATTCCGCACCGTGGAATTAGAGGAATACCAGATTTCTAAATTCAGCGGATTAGATTGATTAATCCCTGCTTCTGCCAAAAGCGATTTGGCTTTAACAAAATCACCGTCTCCATATTTGTCTTTAAAGACAGGCTTATAGAGAGGAAAGTTTTTGGGCAGTAAGCTATAGAGTAATTCCGCTTGCCCCTGGAAAACGCGCTGATTGAGTAAATTGCGATCGACCATAGCCGCGATCGCCTGTCGCACTTTCACGTTCTCCAACGGCTTACTTCTCATGTTCAGCGTCATAAAATTAGTCGAAGTCGTTCCCGCTTCCACCACTTGCCACCCGCCCTGTTTTGCTCCATCTACCAAACTGCGAATTTGATCGGGATCAAGCGTTTGATAGGCAATATCTAAACCTTTCGTTTTAAAGGTATTAAATAGGTTGGCTGGACTGCTGATAATTTGAATATCGATGCCTTTGTTAGCAGGTTTTTCGCCCCAGTAACCTTCATAGGGGTCAAGGCGAATAGAAGTCGGCGAGAACTGCGCTAGTTTGTAAGGACCTGTGCCAATAAACGTCGTCGGTTTGAACTTGCTAGCCCCCGACTCATAGGCTTTAGGCGGCACTGGAGTGATCCCTGAAAAAGCCAGGAGCGCCGGGAATGCCGCGAAAGGTTCCTTTAAGACGATCGTCAGTTCGTTCGCCGCCGAAGCCTTTGCTGAAGTAACCTTCTCGGAAAGTAGGAATGCTGGGGCACCGCTATTGGTCATGAAGCGATTGATGGAGAACGCCATCGCTTCGGCATTAAAGGAGCTGCCGTCGTGAAACTTAACGCCTGTGCGAAGCGGAATAGTGTAGGTTAAACCATCGGCACTGACCTTGGGCATGGCAGTTGCCAACTGAGGGATAAGCTCGGTGGTGCCAGGTTTGTAGGCATAGAGACGATCGCCCATGTTGCTCAGCAAAATGCCCGGAAACAACTGATAAGCATCAGCCGGATCGAGGGTGGTTGCCTTTAGCGTCGTGCCCATGGTCACGCGTCCGGTGCTGCCAATGTTAGAGGTTGCGTTGGGCGATCGCTGTCCCCCGCAACTTACGCCCAACAGCAAACATAGGCTAAACAGACAGAGGAACTTCACAAACCTATTCATCTAACCACCCTCATCCCTTTGACAATTTGATTATTGATATTGACTGACCGTAATAAATGCTAGCTCACACTATATACATTGATGAGGGCAATTACTATATGGGTCGAAGTACAGAGGTCAAAGTACAGAGGTCGAAGTACACCAGCTTGGGAACCCATTTTGATAGTCAGGCTTAAGACATCCGGGCTGAGTCTTATCTGCTACCATGACAAGATAATCTGCTTAAAGCTGCTGAACTTTCTATGCCACATCAACGCCCCCTTGGGTTAATCGCAATTGTCGTCTACAAAGCTTTCTTTGCCGTGGTGTTCATGGTGGCATCCGTGGCAATCTTCTTAGCCCTCAAGAACTACGAGGCGATCGCTCACTTTGCCGAAACCTACACCCCTGAAACAAAGATCGGCTTTGTCGATTGGGGCTTAGACAAAGTATTAAAGCTCGACCCCCGCACCCTGCAATTTAGCGGGCTTGCCACCGGGATTTATGGCGCAGTTACTGCTGTTGAGGCGATCGGGCTATGGCAGCAAAAGACCTGGGCGCATCTCATGGTCATTATCTTAGTCAGCCTGGGCATTCCCCCCGAAATTTATGAGCTAATCCGCGAAGCCAGCCTGATTAAGCTGTTGGTTTTCGTGATCAACGTAGGGGTTTTAACCTACCTAATTTATACTCTCCCCAGGAAAGAACCCCAGCCAAAGTAACGCTTTCCCCGATCTGCTGAACCTGTTTAAACTGTTAAAATGGGGAGAACCATCTTCGTGTACTTCTTGCTAGACTCTTCCCCTGTAATGCCTATGACACCGCTCACCTCACCTCACGCTATGGCAACCGCGCCTACTCTGGCTCCCGATAAAGCCAGCCAAACGGTCTCTAAAACCTATCCCAACTACAAAATTATTGTATTGAACGACGATTTCAACACATTCCCCCATGTGGCAGAATGTTTAATGAAATACGTCCCTAATATGACCAGCGATCGCGCCTGGGAACTGACTCATCAAATTCATGACGAAGGGCAGGCGATCGTTTGGGTGGGACCGCAAGAGCAAGCCGAGCTTTACCATCAGCAGCTTAGCCGCGCAGGGTTGACGCTGGCTCCGCTAGAGGCTGCTTGACGGGGCTGCTTAACTCAACACTGCTTAACTCAACACTACTTAACTCAACGCAATGGGCATCTAGCAGCACCAAAGTCTCGGTTATGGCGATCGCGCACTGCTTCAACGCTCCAGCCAACGCGGGGACTTTGCCTTCCCGAAGCTGAATTGCCGCTTCAAACACTTGATTTTGAAAAGAGCTATTGACCAGCCAAACTTTGCTCAATAAATATTGGGGTTCTAGGAAGTCTTTGTGGACTAAAAAGAAATCAACGCCGTAGTGTTGGATAAAGCCCTGCACGTCTGACAAGTTTGAGCTGTATTGTGCCTTAAGCGTTGCTTCTGCACGTTGCCTCATTTCGCTGTAATAATCGACGTGGAACGCAAAGGCAAACTCGCCACTGACCAAGACCGATCGCTGGGCAAATGCCGGGATATTATCGGCTTCGTCGTCCAAAGACGCAACCAAAATATCTTTAGGTTGAGCAGATAGGAACTCGTAGATGGCGGGGTTGTTACCGACATTCCAGGACTCCACTAAAAATACTAATGCGGGCGTTGCTGGAATTAATACCGTCGCCGCAATAAATAATCCGGCTAGACCTGTTAGATAAATTTCTTTAGGAGTGAATGCGCCTTTGTTTGAGGATAGTCTTTGAGCTAGCCACTGTTGCCCTGATTTGAGCCAAGCAAATAAGACAATGCCAGCGGCGATCGCCATCACAAAGCGCAAGCTGTGATATGTATATCGATTGGGATAATAAAGCTTAGGCAATAGAAGATGCGCCAACAGAAACAAGCCAAATGAAGCGATGAGGACATGAACCAAAACATTAATTTTTGGGGTCACCAATCGACTGATTGGATGCTGAGATTTCAGCAAAAACGGCAGCCCTAAACTCGTCCAGATTACCAAAGGCAGCAACGGTGGACGAATGCCGCTAGAACCATTCATCACAAAATCAAACGCACTCACGCCAAAGTATCGCGTTCTGCCCTGGGTGCCAAACTCTGGCATCGCCTTCATTTGCTCGACTGTGAAGGTGGCTCCTAATTCTGCCAGATGGTGCGAGAAAGGCAAAATAACGATTAGAGCGATCGCCAATCCCCAGCCCCAAGTCACGTAATCTTGACGGTTCCGAGAGAGTCGTAGAGAGCGATCGTGCCACCGAAACAGACGAACGGTGAGAACGCCTAAGTAAACGGAGGCAATTTGGGGAAATAGCAATCCTTGCAACAGAATGGTGATTAAGCAAGGGACAGTAGAACGCTTAACTAAAAAATATAGAAAGGCAGAAAAAAGGGGATATAAAAACGCTCTAGGACTGGCAGAAATAACATCATCTTTCAACCAAATGGTTTGATTTAGAATTAACGTGCCGACAAAAGCTGCGGATGGAATTGGCAAGATTTGCAAGAATAACTTAAATCCATAAATACTCGTGATCAAGCCAATGAAGAGAGGAACGATTTTAGCGAGTAAGAGAGGTTCAACACCAAGCTTAGCGAAGAATGCATAGAACGCGGTGAAGCCTACAGGGGCGATCGCTCGATAGTAATCTGCAATGACATCATTAGGGAAAAGCTGTGGATCAACTAAGCGCTGGAGCCATACTACGTGTTGACGGGCATCATCTTGAATAATGTAACGATGACTGAACGCAAAGAAGATGGAAAGTAGACCGTAATAGATCGGAATTAGCAGACTGAGCGCGAACCAGGTGCCAGGTTTAAAGGCGAGTTTTCCTAATTTTAGGGCTTCCATCATTATTTGTTACCTGCACGCACCTTTGTCACGATCTGATCAAATTGCCAATTCAACACTGGATTAAGCAGACTGTGGAGCTTGTGCAAGATGCCCATTTCAGTGCCAGGGGCGATCGCAAATTGCTTTTTCTCAATGCCTTTGACAATGGCGATCGCTACATTTTCTGCGCTCCAAGTTTCTGCCGATGCGGTAATTTTCTGAGTTTCGAGCGGCTTAGTTTTTTTCTCCTCAGCAAGTTGCGGTGTGTCGGTGTCGGGAGGATAAACGATCGCCACCTGAATACCTACCACCTTCAATTCTCCCCGCAAAGACTCCGCTAAGCCTCGCAGCGCAAACTTGCTGGGGCTGTAGGGCGTGTAGCCATAGATGCCAATTAACCCCGCCCCCGACGAAATCATCACGATCGATCCCTGTCGCCGTTGCTCCATGGCAGGCAAAGCCGCTTTGATGCAGTAGAGAGTTCCAAAATAATTAACCGCCATCGTGCGCTCAAAAATTTCGAGAGGGAGTTCTTGAAAGTAGCCAGGATGTGCCATTCCGGCGGAGGTAATGAGCATATCAGGTGCGCCTTGCTGAGCGATCGCGGCTGCAATTGCTTGTTCTGCTTGAGCGCGATCGGCAACATCTGCTGCAAAGGTTAAGACTGTTGAGTTGGGAAATGCGCTGATGATTTCAGCCTTTGCCGCCTCTAATTTCGCCAGGTCTCGGGCAATGAGGGAAATATTTGCGCCTTGGCTTGCTAGCAATTTAGCAGTGGCTTTGCCGATACCACTGGAGCCGCCCGTAATAATAGCGTGTTGTTGATTAAAAGCCATAAAAAACTCCTAAAGTTTACGCCTAAACCGCTGCCTCAATCTGGGCGATCGCGTCAGCAAGCGTTTCTACTGTAAAACGAATCTGCGCCTCTGTGTGTGTGCAGGAGATAAAAAAGCGTAGACGCGCTCCGTTGTATGGCACCGAAGGATGAATCATGGGCTGAGCATTGATGCCGCGTTGCGCCAGATGTTGAGAGAGGGCGATCGCTTTTTCTGCTTCGCCCACAATCACCGGAACCACCGGAGAATTTTGGCTCATTCCTGTATTAAATCCTCGCCTTTTTGCCAGCTTGAGAAACAGCGCCGATCGCTTATGCAATTGAGCAACTCGTTCCGGTTCGGCTTTGAGTTGCCGCAGTGCCGCTAGAGCTGAAGCTGCATTAGGAGGCGACATCCCCACACTAAACACAAATCCCGGTGCAGTGTATTTGAGATACTCTATTAATGCTCGACATCCGGCGATATAACCGCCGCAGCTTGCAAAGGATTTGCTGAGCGTGCCCATCCACAAGTCAACCTGGTTGCCAGGAACGCCGAAGTACTCGCCAATACCACGCCCGTGCTTGCCTAGCACCCCGATAGAATGGGCTTCGTCAACCAGTAAAAAAGCTTTGTGACGGTTTTTGATTCTAACGATTTCGGGTAAGGGAGCAATGTCGCCATCGGTACTGTAAATACCTTCGATGGCAATTAAAACTTTCTCGTAATGTCTGCGCTGTTGAGAGAGCAAGAGATCGAGCGATCGCCAGTCATTATGGGGAAACTCAATCGCAGTGGCGTTCGATAAAGCGCATCCTTGACGAATGCTATTATGGCTCAACGCATCATACAAGATTAGATCGGATTTTCTAAATAAATGTCCAATCGTGGTGGTATTTGTTGTGTGTCCTCCCACATAAATAATTGCGTCCTCTGCACCTAAAAAATCTGCAATTTCTCGTTCTAATTCTTGATGTAAAAGACGTTCCCCCGATACCACACGACTTGCTGATACAGAGGTGCCATAGCGATCGATTGCTGCTTTAGTTGCAGCGTTAACGATAGGATGACCTGACATTCCTAAATAGTTATAGCTGGCGTAGTTGATCAGTTCTTTTCCGTTAGTTTGAATAACATCTCCAGCAATGCCATCATGGACTGTAAAGAAAGGATTACCTGCCTTTCCAACTTCTTGGAGATATGACTGCATATTTAGATATTCGGGCGATCGCTGGAACTGGTAAAACTCTGGTGGTACTTCTGGCAGAGGATTTGATACAGAATCTTTCGATTTTCCGTTGCTCCCATTCGTGCCATTCGTGCCATTTGGAGTCCGAATCGATCCATCGGTGTATCCCTGCCGAACCAAATAATCGACTAATGATGCGATCGTTGGATACTCGAATGCCAAATCCAGCGGTACTGCGCTACCCAGCAGCGTCCGAACATAGTTAGATAACTCGACTGCCATCAAAGAATCCAGTCCCATTTCGTCGAACTTTTGGTGTAAATCAACCCGTTCAGTTGCAGGAAAGCCAAGGATTTTGGCAATTTGAACCTGAACTTGCTGCATCAAGTCAGGCTTTAGATTAGCTGTGAGACTCACACTATTTTCTAAACGGGTTATAGATTCGTCCCCCTCTGCTGTGGGAAGGGGGACAACTGTAGCCCGTTGATCCAAAATTTCCTCTAAAAAAGCCGATTCTCGCCCTGCAATCTGCGCTCCAAATGCTACCCAGTCTATCGGCAAAACTGCCACCTGTATCGCATTCTGTTCTAGTAAATCTTCTAAAATTTGGAAGCCTTGTGTCGGAGCGATCGCCCCTAGCCCTCGCGCCGCCAGCTTTTCACGCCCCAGCTTAGTCGCCATGCCTGCCGACCAAGCGCCCCAGTTAATGCTCAATCCTGGCAATCCTACACGCCGTCGCTCATGCACCAGCGCATCTAAAAAAGCGTTTGCAGCCGCATAGTTGCCTTGCCCTGGCGAACCCAGTAACGCTGTCGCTGACGAAAAACAAACGAAGAAATCTAACGGTAAATGCTGGGTCAGTCGGTGTAAGTTCCAAGCGCCAGCCACTTTGGGAGCCATGACTTGCTGAAAGCGCTGCCAGGTGAGTTTTGCCAGTGCGCCGTCATCTAATGAGCCAGCAGCGTGAATAATGCCTCGCAGCGGTGGAAAGTTTGGGAGATTAATGAGGGGAGCGATCGCCTCTTGATCCGATACATCTGCTTGGATGGCTTGGATGACTACGCCAGATTTTTCGAGTTGGGCGATCGTCGCTTTTACCGATTCCGAAAAATTCTTGTGCCAAGTCAAAATCAAATACTTCGCACCTTTTCTAACCAACCATTTTGCTGTCTCAAGTCCCAGTGCGCCCACACCGCCCGTAATCAAATAGCTAGCATTTGCATCAATGACAAACGGCTCTGGGAACGATACCACAACCTTTCCTTGATGCTGGGCTTGTGCCATATATCGGAATGCATCAGTGACTTCTGCAATAGGAAAATCGGTGTAGGGTAGCGGCTTTAAGTCCTGCTGAAACCTGGGTAAAAGTGTCTGCAATAAATCGGTAATTAAACTGGGCTTTTGGTTAGAGATATCGAGCAAATCGAAGGGGAAGTATCCCACATCACTGCGAGCTTCGGACATTTGTGAAGCCGTCCAAATGCCAATTTTGCCAATCTCTACAAATCTTCCACCAGGGGCAAGCACCTCTAAGCTACGAGGAATAAACTCTCCGTTCAGGCTGTTGAAAACTACATCAACTCCTTTGCCTTGGGTCAATGTTTTAATGTCTTTGGCAAAGTCCAACGTCCGAGAATTCATGACGTATGGAATGCCTTGAGACTGGAGGAACTGCCATTTTGCCGGACTGGCAGTGGCATAAATTTCTGCCCCCGCTCGTTGTGCAATTTGAACGGCAGCTTGCCCCACTCCACCCGCTGCTGAGTGAATGAGAATGCGATCGCCGTTTCTCAGTTTTGCTAGCTTTAACCCATAATCCGCCGTCAAAAACGCGACTGGAATCGTTGCAGCCTCTACAAAACTCATCTCCTTGGGTTTTAGCGCCACAAACCTGGCATCAACCGTAACAAAACTGCCCAAGCTGCCGATCGCCTGTGCCGCCATCACTTCATCCCCCACGCGCAGTCCATTGACCGCTTGCCCAGTAGCAACAATTCGCCCAGCACATTCGCCACCAAACGGAACAGCGGTTGCCCCTATCTGCAAACCCTGCGGCAAGTATTTATCTAGCATTCCTAATGCATTTAGCACATCTCGGAGATTAATTCCTGCTGCATAAACCTGAATTTCGACTTCATGGGGTGCAGGGATGCGCCGAGGATAGGGAGCTAGAGTCAGATTATCTAAAGTGCCAGAACCTTGAAGACGAAACGGTTCAGTGGGAATGGAAGGCTTAGTATACGGTACGAGTCGAGCGACATATCGTTCTGCTTTACCGTTCTGTAAAGCATTCTCTCGACGGTAAGAAACTTGTTCTTCTGTCTGCACACTGTCTAGTTCCTGTTTTAGTATCCACAAATCATCCTCGACCGTATCTAGATCTATGGATACACAGGACAAATCAGGATATTCCATGCGGATCACTCGCGCTAAACCCCAGAGTGGAGACTGGTGCAATTGTTGTGCGTATGACCCGATCGCCTGAGTCGCACAAGTTACTAGCCAGAGGCGAGTGGAAGGCAATCCTGCTAATGCTTGACCTAAATGCAGCACTCCAGCACAGCCATTAATCTGTGCATTTTGCAAGGAAGCTAGATCGAGGTTTTCAATTTCTTCTAAACTCCATAAATAAATGATATTCTTCGCAGTTCCCTGATTAACCCATGCTCGAAAACTTTCTGGTTGGGTCAGATTAACTTGCTCAGGAAAGACTAAAGTGCAGCGATCGCCCCTCAACTCTAACTGTTCTGCCAGCGATACTCCTAACCCGTTCCCATCCGCAAAAATTAGCCAATCCCTTTGTCCTATAATGGACTGAACTTCTAAAGGTTTTAGTTGCCAATCTACTTCATAAAGCCATTCGCTTATACGTTCATATTCTCGTTCATGCTGATGTTCAGAAAAAAGTTGATTAGAATGATTCGCTGCCTGTAAAAATAATCCGATCACTTCAGCCACGATCGCCCCATTATCATTCATTAAAGAGATATTTGCTTGAACCTGTTGGGCATTTCTAGAAGTAATCTGCACATGACTCCAAACACGATCGCCCAGAGGTTGAAACAACTGAAAGCGATCGCATCCCACGGGCAAATAAGGCTGAGATAGCAAAGCGCCTAAAGTTTGGAAACTAGCATCTAATAAAACGGGATGAAGCTTGTAGAGAGGAGTTTGCAGATCTTGAGACAAATCTTTAGGAAGTTGAATTTGGGCGATCGCCTCTCCATCTCCCTGCCAAAGTTTCTGAATGCCCCGAAAACTTTCGCCATACTCCAAACCCTGATCTTGAAGCTGATGATAGAACTCGTTGGCAGGCAGCGATCGCAAATCTTCCTTTTCTATAGGAAGGCTGCCTGTAACTTGCAGGATGAATTTCTGCACGTCTAAATGAACAGGATTATGAACAGATTTATGATTTTCTGTGTCATTAATTTGAGCAGAAGCTTGCAGAGTCCAAGATGCATCAGGCATCCGCCGAAAGATTTGAGCAATGTAGTAATCTGCTTCTGGCTTGAGAACAATCTGGAGAGTTTGAATTTCTGTGAGGGGCAGCGATCGTTCAATCTTAAACTGCTGCACCTGCGGATCGTGCATCACCTGTGCGCCAGCCGTCCGCAGCATTTCTAGATAAGCTGCTGCTGGAAAAATCGGCTGACCAAAAATGCAGTGATCTTTCAAGTAATTTTCTGAAGGAATTTGCACTTGAAACCGCGTTTCTGTCACCCCCGCTAACTGCAACTTTTGCCCTAAAAGCGGATGCACTTCTGGCAGTTGCGGTTCGGCTAACTTCGCCCCTTCTGCCCAAAATCGCTGCCGCTGGAAAGGATAAGTGGGTAAGGAAATAAGGCGATCGCGCTTTCCCTGATAAAACATCGCCCAGTCAATTTTTGCGCCTTGAACGTATTGTTCTGCAATCCGCTGAAGTAAGGCTTTTCGAGGCAATTGCCAATCGATTTCGGCTGGCTGGGATTTGCGACTTGTATGTCCGGTCAGCGTATGTCCAGTGTTCGTGGTGAAGGCATAGAGTTGATGACGCAACGATTCTAGTGATTCAGCAATGATGGCAAGACGATAAGGAAAAGGCGATCGCCCCACATTTGCCGTATAGCAAACATCTGCTAATAAACATTCCGAATGATCTTCTAAAAATGTCTGAAGATTCCTCCCCGCATCGTTCAAAGCCTGTTCCGTTTTGGCAGACAGTGTTAATAAATGTAGCGCCTGTATCTGTTGCTTTTTCTGAGGCTTATGAACTTTTCGTAGAGGTGCAGACTCTAAAACGATATGGGCATTTGTGCCACCAAAACCAAAGGCGCTAACTCCGGCGATCGCCTCTCCCTCTAGCTTTTCCAGCTTTTCCTGCACTCGCACAGGCAGCTTCTGAAAATCAATATAAGGATTGGGCTGATGGAAATGCAAGCTCGGCGGCAACTCCCCATGCTGCAACGCTAACGCCACCTTAATTAATCCCGCAATTCCCGCCGCTGTTTCGGTATGCCCAATATTGGTCTTCACTGAACCGATCGCGCAAATCTGTCCCGGTTGACGACCTTCCCCCAACACCGCCCCCAACGCCTTCAATTCCATAGAGTCGCCCAACTTCGTACCCGTGCCATGCACCTCCACATATTGCACTTGACCGGGTGACACGCCTGCTTGAGCATACGCTTGACGCAACACTGCCTCCTGTGCCTGCGGATTGGGAGCCGTCAGCCCATTGCTGCGCCCATCTTGATTAACCGCCCCACCTCGGATAACTGCGTAAATGCGATCGCCATCTCGTTTTGCCTGCTTCAAGGGCTTCAGCACCACCATACCCGCCCCTTCACTACGCACATAGCCATCTGCCGCCGCGTCAAAGGTTTTACAACGCCCATCAGGAGCCATCAAACCGCTTTTTGTAAAACCCACCATTGCCGTTGGTAACAGCAGTACGTTCACTCCTCCCGCCAACGCCAGGGTCGATTCTCTCCGCCAAAGACTCTGGCAAGCCAAATGCACTGAAACCAAAGACGAATAACAAGCCGTGTCGATCGCCATGCTGGGACCCCGCAAATCCAGCGCATAGGAAATCCGATTTGCCGCAATGCAATTCCCTGTACCCGTAGTTGCATAGGGATCATTCACCGGGTTCTGCCACAGCATCACCGAATAATCGTGCGTCCCAATGCCCACGAAAACCCCTGTCTGTGAACCTGCTAATTCTCCCGGCACTTGCCCTGCATCTTCTAGCGCTTCCCAAGCGACCTCCAGGATGATGCGCTGCTGCGGGTCGATGCTGCTTGCCTCCCGTGGAGCAATGCCAAAAAACTGCGGGTCAAACTGGTCAACTTGCTCCAGGAATCCGCCCCAGCGCTGATTGGTTTTATTAGGTTGGGTGGGATCAGGGTCGTAGAAACGAGCGTTGTCCCAGCGATCGCTCGGCACTTCGGTAATAGCATCCACCCCATCTCGCAGCAATTGCCAGAAGGCTTCTGGACTATTAGCACCTGGGAAACGACACCCGATTCCAATAATCGCAATTGGCTCTAATTTCATGGGCTTAGTAGGCTTCAATAGGTGAGTGACAGCAGGAACTTAGCAGACCGAAACTTAGCAAGGCGAGAAATTTAGGCAAAGGTCACAGATAAAACTTTGAACCCGCGCAAAACAATATTTTTGCGGCGTTCTATCTTTTCTGGATTCAATTGCAACTGAGGCAAACGTTGAATTAGGCTACTCAGCGCTACTTGTCCTTGCACCCGCGCCAACTCAGCCCCCAAACAATAGTGAATACCTGAGCCAAACGGCAACCGCGAGCTTTCTTGACGATTCCAACTTAAGCGATCGGGTTCCGGAAACTTTTCTGGATCGCGGTTCGCAGCTCCTAATAAAAGATTGACCTTATCGCCTTTTTGAATTGTCTTTCCATCCATTTCTACAGGCTCAATGGCAGTTCGGCTAATAATTTGAACGGGGCTATCATATCGCAACAATTCCTCTAAAGCATTGCCCATTAACTGTGGGTTCTGCTGCAAACTCTCTAGCGACTCCGGATGATTTAATAGAGCAAAAATACCATTTCCAATCAAATTTTCAGTTGTCTCCTGACCTACACTAAACAACATACTTAAAAATCCTAGTAACTCCACTTCGCTCAGCTTTCCTTCTTGATCACAGAGCTGAATCAGGTTGCTAATGAGATTATCTTGAGGATTTTTTCTAAAGTCTGTGATCAACTTACCAAAATATTCTTTAAATTGAGTGGCAATCTGATTAATACGCTGATAATCTTGTAACGATAAAGGTTGATCAAATACATGAAATAATGTGTATGCCCATTCTGTTAGGATGGCGCGATCGCCAATTGGGATTCCTAACATTTCCGAACTCACCCACGCGGGTAAAGGTGCTGCTAGATCCAGCATCACGTCCATCTGTTTGCCCTCAACCTGGTCGATTAGATGATTGACGATCGCCTCAATTCGAGGACGCAATGGTTCAACTTTCATGCCTGAAAATGTTTTTTGAACCAGCGATCGTAGCCGCGTATGATCGGGCGGTTCTAGAAAAAAAAGCCACTTGCTAACGGTTTGAATCAACGGCTCAAAGTCTCCTTCTTGTTTTAAATGCAGCGCCTTATCTGCTAGCCGTTCAGGTAAATCATCTACCTTAAATCGACCATCATTTAAGACGGCATAAACATCTTTATAGCGTGACAAAAACCATTGATTAAACTTAAATCCTTTAACCTGGTGGATTGGATCTGCCGTTCGTAGTGCCTGATAAATTGGGTAAGGATCTGCCTGAGACTCTGGACTAAATGGATTAAATTCCAGTCGTTTTTCTTGCATAACCGTACTCTCAGATGTGCCTTAATTCACAGATCTAACTCGTCAATGTTTCAGCAAACAACCCTTTTACCTGTTCCCAAGCCGCCGCTGCCGCTTCTGGATTATAGCTAGCTCGGCGATCGCAAAAGAACCCATGTCCTGCCCCAGCATACTGAAATACCTGGTGCGGCACCTTCTGTTCCTCCAACGCTGCCTCAATTTCATTTACCTGTTCAGCCGGAATGCTATCATCTTCCCTGCCAAAGAAAGCGTACAGCGTACCTGCAATCTCTGCCGTCCGAGCTATAGTCGGTTCGCCGCCCCCCGGAGTTCCCGTGGCGATCCCAGCCCCATAAAAAGAGGCGGTGGCTTTGACAGCGGGCAGTGTTGCCGCCAAGTATGCCACATGACCGCCAAAGCAGAAGCCAATACAGCCGATCGCCTCTGCGTTAACATTGGGTAGCCCCTGGAGATAAGCGATCGCTCCACTCACGTCGCCTAATAGCTCTGCCGCTTTGGTCTGGTTCTTATACTCCGCTCCTTGCTGAATCTCTTCGGGAGCATAGCCGCTTTCAAATCCTGGAGCCAAGCGCTGGTAGAGAGCTGGGGCAATCGCCACATAGCCCAACTGGGCAAACCGCTCTGTTACGTCCCGAATATGGGCATTTACCCCAAAAATCTCTTGGATCACGACTATTGCTGGAAACTTTCCCTCGCCTATGGGCTCCGCTAAATAGGCATCGATCTCCAGGGCTTGATTCATCACTTTGACAGGTCTAGCGTGAAAATTTTGGGTTGTCATAGGTCATGATTGAGAGGCTCGCAATTACACTAGAACATAAAGTGTCGAGATTCCGTATAATCCCAACGGAAGATTATGCTTAAGCCCCCAGTGAGGGGATTTCGGAGAACTCAAAATGGTTCAGTTCCATATTCAGCCGGATAGCGAAATTCCTGCATCTAGTCAGCTTTATAACCAAATTCGGTTTGCGATCGCCTCTCGCCAATTTCCACCTGGGCATCGCCTCCCCAGCACTCGCCAACTGGCAATGCAAACCGGACTCCACCGCAACACTATCAGCAAAGTTTACCGCCAGCTAGAAGACGATGGCATTGTCGATGCCCAAGCAGGCTCTGGCATTTACGTCCGGGCACAAGGCGACGAAGGCGGCAGCTCCAGAACGCGATCGCCCATTGTGGATAAATATCCAGAGGCGCATCGTTTAGTTCAAACCAGCCTGGATGAGCTACTAGCCCAAGGATGCTCTCTCACTCAGGCTAGAGAGTTATTCCTGGTAGAAATCGACTGGCGGCTGCGATGCAGCGCTCGTGTCCTGGTCACGGCTCCCCGGCAAGACATTGGCGCGGGTGAGTTAATGGTGCAGGAGCTAGAATTGGCGCTTCAAATTCCGGTGCAGCTTGTGCCGATGGAAGAATTGAAAGAAGTGCTCGACCAAACTCGGTCAGGAACAGTCGTCACCAGTCGCTACTTCATTGGAGAAGCAGAAGCGATCGCCTCTCCCAAGTCGGTTCGAGTCATCCCGGTCGATATCTACGATTACGGTCAAGAAATTCAAAATCTTTTCAAGCTCACAAAAGATAGCCGCCTCGGTTTAGTCAGCCTTAGCTCTGGCATTCTCCGAGCCTCAGAAGTAATCGTTCACAGTCTTCGGGGCGACGAACTGCTAGTGATGACCACCCAACCCAAAGACACACAGCGTTTGAACGCTATGGTGCGAAGTTCACAAACGATCTTCTGCTTTGACTTACCCAGCCAAATCGCCGTTAAAAAAGCGATCGCCGAAGCCAGAGAAGATTTGATTCGATCGCCCCAACTCATTTGTTGCGAGAACTACATTGGTGAAAAGTCTATTAGTTTGTTGAAGCGGGAGTTGGGCTTGGAATAGCTTGCTCTGACTTAGGGCTAGAAGTTGGGCTAGGAGTCGGAGTAGAGTTAGGGCTTGAAGTCGGGCTGGGAGTCGGAGTAGAAGTCGGGCTTGAAGTCGGGCTGGGGGTTGAGCTAGGACTAGGGCTAGGAGACGCTACTGCTTTATTCTCCAAGGCATCCTTACCGATCCGAATCGTAATATTCGACTCCAGATTTCCCGTACTCTCGATCTCCACCTCACCAAATCCCAACGCTTTTCGAATTGCTTCAGCCGTTGCCCCATCCCCCTGCTGGGCAATAATTCGAGTCAGCTCCAACGGTTGACTCCAAGGATTATCCACAAACCCATTGTCATATCCAGCAGCACTCAGGGTCTTCAGCAGTTTCGCCGTATCGAGCTTGCCAGTGCTGTCTTGAATTGCTATCTGGATATTTGCCGGGGGTTCTACCTCAGCGGCTAAACCCTGGTTCAGAGTTATACCATCTGGAGAAACGGGGGACGTGTTGCCAAAATACTGCGCCACCATAGCATCAAGTTTGCCCTGATTTGGAAGCCAGTAGCTAGCCTCAAATTGGTCAGGAGTGCTAAATTCGCCTGGAACCATCAGCATTTGGGCTTTGGGGCGATCGCTCTGCCCCGCAAAGCCAACCAGCGCCACCAGTTCCTCCACGCTCAAATTCGTATCAATATTGGCTTGAATCACCGACAAAATTTGCGGCACCCTTGCCAAAGTCGCTGGACTCAACGCCTGCTCCAGCAGCGCCCGCATCAACATCTGCTGACGCTGCACCCGCCCAATATCCCCTAAATTGTCGTAGCGAAACCGCAAAAACTGAAGCGCCTGAGCGCCATTCAGGTGTTGCTCGCCCTGCTTCAAATTAATGTAGAGGTGCTGGCTTTCATCTTGATAAAACATATCTTGGGGTACGTACAGCTTCACGCCGCCCAATGCATCCATCAGCTTTTCCACACCCTGAACGTTGATACGGATGTAGCGATCGATGGGGGTATTCCCCAATAATTCACTCGTGGCTTTTGCTGCCAGAGCAGGACCGCCATCAGAGTTGGCTTCATTTAACTTGGTCAGCCCCACACCCTCCACCCAAGTCCGCGTGTCTCGTGGAATAGAGAGGACTACCAGCTTGCGTGGCTCTGGGTCAAAGCGAACCATCAGCATTGTGTCGGACAACCCATTTAGGGAATTAACTAACGCTTCGTAGCTTAAGTTCTCGGAGCCAGCAGGCGGATTTGCCACATCAGTAGTCAACACCTTGACTCCTAAAACCAGAATGTTGACTGGGCGAGTCAGTTTAGGCAACTGAAGGTTTTTGCCTGAAGAAATCGCCTTATCGTGGTTAAAAACCTTAGCCTCCTCCCGGCTTAACTTTGTCTGCATTAGAGGTGTGCTAGAAATGGTTACCGCCAGCAAAGCCCCTGCCGAAGCAGATACAACCGCTACCCCTGCCAGCCCCAAAGTGAGCCATAGCCAATTCTTAGACGCTTTCTCAGGGGAAGGCTCAGCAGAAAAGTTAGAAGGATTAAAAATAGACACGAACAGCCTCACAGACGAAAAATACTGCATGGGTGAAAATACTGTATGGGTGACCCACCCATTGATCAAAAGTCCGAACCAGAAGATTAAGGAATGCGATCGCCCAAGCGACTAATTCCAGGTAGCCGGATTGATTGACCTTGCCAAAGACGCACCATCAGCCAGATATTAACTAAAAAATATCCTGAAGTCAGTAGGCTAGAAGTAATTAGCAACGGCAAAGTTAGCGAATCCGCATGTGCCCCAGCCCCTAATAGTGCATAGCCCACAATCCAGCCCATAGCCAAAGTTACAGCCAACCGACTGGCATTCTGCCGCGATCGCTCCGATGTACCTGCAAGGGAGCGCCCTGAGCTATCTGTCTGCGATCGCCCTCCTGCCTGTCGATAAAGCGTCCAAAGGGCAGGGAAAAAGCCTAGTACCGGGATCAGATAAATAAATATCTGCAAACGGTCTAGATCTTCACTTTCAATCAGGTCAGATTGCTTCATGGATGGCGTTACAAGGGCTATACAACCGTATTGGACACAAGTTATACAACATTTTGCGTCCGTAGAACCTTATTAGATTGCCCAATTTTTAGTAAGAGTGATCCAGAATAAAAAAGATCCAAGGTTAGCTCGACTTGTCACAGATAGAGACAAACCACTTGGTAAGATTCGGCAGACGCTGGATCTGCTGCTCCACGGCTATCATTGCCTGTTGGGTGAGTTTAATGCCTGT
>JBBRCV010000045.1:0-27025 GCA_038204505.1 Elainellales cyanobacterium | reverse complement strand
GCTCCGAGAGCACTACCATTTGTGTAAATCATTTAATGCCGTGAAGTTCTTATTTGAGTTCGTGACGCATCAACAAATCTTCAATTTCCCTAAACTGTTTTCCTATGGATACTTCTCATGAATCATTTAGGATTGCTATATAAAGTTTCTAGAACTTCCGACTTCGGGAATCTTACTTTTGGGAGTGAAGCATACTTATCTGCTTCAGAGCGATAGCCAGCCGCACAAGCTACAACTGTCGTAAAGCCTTTTGCAGAAAGCCCCAACAGGCGATCGTAATCGACACGTTCAATTCCTTCCATTGGGCAGGTGTCAACACCGAGCAGTGCAGCACTAGTCATAAAGTTACCCAGTGCAATATAAGTTTGGCGCGTTGACCATTCGTTGATACTAAAACTGCGGGCACCCTCAACTAAGTCACTGACTATCACGTTTCGATAGCCTGCTAGGGTATCTACGGAACTTCCTCGCACCTCAGCAGTGCGGACGATAAAGCGATCGACATCCTCAGCGGTTAGATGCTTGCGGATGGCGAACACAACATAATGAGAACAATCAGTAACCTGCGACTGATTCCAAGAGAAAGGCTTGAGTTGTTCTTTGAGTTCTGGGTTGGTAACAATTAGAAATTTCCAAGGTTGCAGACCATAGGAAGATGGCGTTAAGACTAGGGCATCTTCCAAAGCTGTCCAGATTTCTGAAGCAATTGATTTGGATGGATCGAACTGTTTGGTGGCATATCTCCAGTTGAGATGTTCCAGTAAATCTGTTGTAGTGAGGTGATTCATACGTAAAGTGTATCCAGTTGAAGATTTGAAACGATCGATGGCGCTCTTAGCCTAATTCTTTGCAAGCTTTTGGACAAGAGAACCTAACTTGCCGCAATACGCCGCTGTGAATGCTGTCGCCCAGTTCAACCCATTAGCGGCAATACACAGTGTTGAATGGCTTGTCATAGCTGCTGCCGATTTTCTGGTAATGCTCTCTCGGATCGGGCGCGGTAAAGTTTGGTGGCACCATCGCATACACGGCACCAGCAAGTTTGGCGCGAGATCGGTGATGGACTCCTATTACTCAGAGTGATTTACCTTCAGTGCGAAGCCTGAGAGCGATGCGTTTAATCTCAGCTTCACCTTGATGCAAGGCATCTAGGCTTGTGTGAACCGAGTAATAACCCAATACCAGGTTATGTGGGTGTTTAATGGCAGAACCAAGCATAAACGTAGTATCGCCTTGGGCATAGAAATCTATGCCAGCTTCTGATTCTTCGAAAACCACAAGCTCACCTGATGTCAATATATTATTGTCAACGCGCAATGTTCCAGACTGCACCGAGATCCAGCATACGTTATGACCTGCTTCTGGTTCAAAGTGCCAACGTTCGTTATCTGTCAGTCGCACCACAAAATAGTTGATAGATGACGGTGCAGGAATAGAGCTTTTTACCGTCCCGTACTGACCCAGTATTACCTGCACTGAACCTTCTGAATTTACTTCATGGGGAGGTAGATAGACACTTTGTGCAGGAGCAAGTTCTTCTTCGGGTGGTAACGCGATCCAAAGTTGAAAGCCTTGCAGGAGTGGGCTTGAGCTACTACCCCCCTGATGCCAGACCCCACCGCCAGCACGCATCCACTCAACACCGCCTTGGGGTAGGATACCTCGCTTGCCCGTGCTATCTTCATAAGATCCTTCACCCGACAACATAAAGGTAATTGTCGCAATGCCTGAGTGAGGATGCCATCCAAAGCCAGAGGCATTCATGGGTCGCGCATCTAAATAATCGAGGAATACGAACGGCTTGATTAGCTCTCCAATGTCAGATGGACTGACCAAGCGAGTAATCGGTCCGCTTCGCTGCCCTTTAGCACGATGCACGATTCTTCGCGTAGAGTCGGAGGTGCTATCTACTGTCTTCAAATGCAGAGGTGTGATGCTAGATTTTTCCATGACTATGATGATGTTGTATGAGATTAATTGTGAAGAAAAGTTTTGGGCGTTGCTGGATAGGGGGATGAATTGTTGAGTGATTGCTATCCTGCCAGCCCCTAAATCTCCCAGTTCTAGGGGAATTTGAGAAATCCGGCACCCCCAGAATTGGGATCTGGGGGGCGAATTCATCCCGCCATTCAGCAACGCCCAATTGGCTAGACCGCATAGTAGTAGCGTTCGTGAACCACTTTTCCATCTTTCCAGCGTTGCACAGAGACTTGATCGTGGGTAACTGTTCCCCATTCGGAGTGAGTGTAGTCAGTGAACCATTCCGAGATAATCACATCATCGCCATAGGCAACAGCCTTTACCTCCGATCCACGAAACTCAGTAATCTTGGCGAGGAAATCCAACTCGCGATCGCGGTTGGCAGCTTTCCCAGTCGTAGCAGGATTCTCATTTTCTTGCATCACCACATCATCGCCGTAATATTTCTCAAAGGCTTCCATCGCTTTACCAGCTAGGACTAGGGTCTTGATTTCGGCAAATTTTGTTTGCAAGTCTGTAGTTGTACTCATGGTTTCCTCTTTTAAGGGTGCTTGTGGATTGAGCTTGTCTGCTCACAAAATTAATCATGATTTATTCTCAAAGATTTGAGAAGATGGCAAAATGGAATATGCATTATTCCTGTGGAGAATAAATCTAATGTTGGATCGAATTGCTTGTATGCAAAGTTTTGTGCGAACTGTAGAAACTGGGAGCTTTTCAGCAGTTGCTAGAGAAATGAATACGACTCAACCAACTATTAGTAAGCAAATTGCTGCTCTTGAAGAATATTTGGATGTGCAATTATTAGTGCGATCGACACGCAAAGTTAGCCTTACCGATGAAGGCGATCGCTTTTACCAACAATGTCTACAAGTGCTAGAAACTCTAACCGAGGCAGAGGCTAGTGTAGGGAAGAGGCAACAGCCTTCAGGACTTCTGCGGGTGAATTGCTCGGTGGCATTTGGGCAGATGCAGATTGTACCAAGGCTTAGTCGGTTTCTTGATCGCTATCCCCAAATTAAAATTGATCTTACGCTGGCTGATTACTATGTCGATCTGGTGGAAGAAGGGATCGATCTAGCGATTAGAATTGGCAATTTTACGGATCAGAGCCTAATTTTTGAACTGATTAGCTTGACTAGATTAGTGATAGTTGGATCGGTGGCATATTTCGATAAGTTCCCTGAACCCAAAGTACCTGCAGATTTAGCACAGCACAACTGCGTAGTTTACACTCGGATAGCTTCCTTCAATCAATGGACTCTCAAGGGAATATCTGTAGTAGTAAATGGAAATTTGCAAGTTAATGATTCGGCAGCCATGCGCGAAGCCGTTGTTGGAGGTATTGGGATTGGGGCATCACCAATATGGGCTTTTCGTGATGGACTTAAAGATAAGTCTTTAAAAATTGTTTTGGAAGCCTATGAACCTTCGCCAATACCCATTCAAGCAGTCTATCGGCGTGGGCGGTTTTTATCGGCTAAATTGAGGTGTTTTATTGATTTCCTGAAAGATGAACTTGCAACTGAACCGAACTGTTTTGATTAGATTTGGCTTGGGGATAAGAGGCTTTTAGCTCTCGTCTGCACGGAGAAACCACCTTTGCCCCACCACACTTAGTACTAGGGCAGTTGCTTTCCTCATGATCAACAACGATCCGCTTTCTACTGGTAGTCAACCGTTTTACCGCTCTCCTTGTGCCGCAGCTTGAATTTGCGATCGCTCCCTAACAACTGGTTGCGGGTTTTTCCGCTTAGGTGAATTTGTCTGAAAGCTACTGTTTGCCTCGGCTTCTATCGTCTGTTACTAAAATGGCTCAAGTCTTTTTAGTTGAACTGTCGGCAGAAGCGAAAATGCCTCAAACGCAGCAGCGGCAAGAGATCTCCACTCATTTGACCTTAGAACAGTTTTTTACCATTGAGCGAGTGTTTGCCTGGGAGAATAAGTTCCGTCGCTTACTACTGCGCTTCGAGCGGACCAGCAAGCTGCACTATGCCTTGAAAACCCCGGCATACACGATGATCAATCTCCGGCATTTCTGCCAGAGCTAACCTCTTTCTTATCCATTCCCTTTGAGGTCTCGGCAACACAGATCCGGAATGGTCGTGCTTTGAAAACCGGAATCGTAGGAAAAGCGGCAGGGGAACGATCAAAATCAATCGTTCTGTTCCTTTGAAAGCTCAATTTGACCTTGCTGTTCAATAGTTCACATCAACCTTTAAGAAAAACCCGCAACCAAACGAGTTTATTTACTTGCTTGCTGGGGTTTAAAGATGTTGATCGGCTACGCACGAGTTTCAACAGACGACAAAATTTGAACCTGCACTCCTGTTGCTTTGCAGCAAGCTGATCTTCATCGCAGGTGCCAGCTTGAATCACGAACCCTTTCGACTGGGAATCCCTTTCGTCAACACGACCTAGGCAATGTGCGATTAGGACTGAGGAGGCAGAAGTTTCGCGATTGCTGCTACGTGACCTGCTGCAAGCCACTGATCAAAGGTCAGCAAACCGGGATGCAATGCGCGCAACGATGGGATGTCCGCCTGCCCTGCGAGTTTGCCATCGATCATCGCCTGCAAGAGGCGCGCGAGCATCGGGTTCTGTGCGGCAGCTTCGGTTGGAACCTGCATGTATGGCACCTGCCGTGCCGTCGCCTGGCTTATCTTTGCCGCGATGTCGTTGCCCGAGAGGGCATCGCTGGCGATATCTATAGTGACACCCAGGTGGCGGGACGGATCGACAAGCAGCTTGGCTGCGATGGCGCCGATATCCTGGGCGGCAATGAACTGGATGATCTGATCCGGCGCTCCGAAAAATGTCACCACGCCCTGGCGCAGTCCAAAGTGCGGATACAGCAGGAGTTCCATGAACGGCGCTGGTCGCACAATGCTGAACGGCACACCGCTTTGACGAAGGTACTGCTCGATGTGCCACTTGCTCTCGTAGTGACCCAGCCCGATGTCAGGACTCGCACCGATCGTGGAGCTATAAACCAGATGCTGCACGTCGGCACGTTTTGCTGCGTCAACCACGGCAATACCGAACCCCACTTCATCCTCGTCGGCGATCCCATATTGGGCATCTGCTGAGCTGGGTAGCACGCTGAAAACACCGTGGATACCGTTCATAGCCCTTTCGAGAGAGATGGGGTTTCGGAAGTCACCCAGCACCAGTTCAACACCCAGAGATGCCAAATCCTGCGCCTTGCCGCTTTGAGTGTCCCGCACTAACGCCCGAACGCGCCAGCCACCCGCCGCTAACGCCCGCGCGGTTGCGCCGCCTTGCTGTCCAGTCGCGCCCAGCACCAGCATCTTTTCGCTCTTTTCTGCCACGATTTTTTCTCAACAAGTGGAGGATTGCTCCATTCTATCCATGTAACTTAAGTAAACTGTCAAACAAGAGTTTGACGAGACTTTCACTTAGAGGATGTTTCAAAAGCGGGTGAAGCAGTAAAAAAACTCCCTCGGTCTAAGCTGTAAGTGTTAACAATACAGCTCCGATGAGAGCCATGAGTAAAGCATACTCCAGCAACTTAACGCTAGACCAATGGGAACTGATTGAACCTGGCTGGCAGTGCATGACCGCCTTCGAGGGTGGGTGAGAGTCGCCTTCTACCGATAATGTGAGGGCTAACTTATTCATCGAGGGTGGAGCCAGCCATCGATCGCAGTTTAGTCTGAACGGAACACCTTTTTTCTTAGTGGAGATTTGGAAGTATTTTGTTCTTGGCAAACTGCTCAAAGGTGGTCGGTGTTATTGCTTCCGGGGTTCGTACTGTTGCATAAACTCCATCCGGATCGCCAAGCGCACGGAGTAGATCGCCCATTTCGCGCTGAACATCAGCAGTCGCTCCCATTGCTGCAAACTGCTGCTGGAGCGATTCGATACTGACTTGAGCATATTCGATCGAATAGCCCAGCACTCGCGACAAGATAGCAGATGTTTCAATCAATGTTAGATTTTCGGCTCCCATCAAATTACGAGTCCACTGACCTGCCCAACGCTGATCCAGAAGATAGTGTGCTGCCACATCCCCAATATCATCAGTGCTAATCCAGGGAATATCATGATCGCTCGGATAAGAAAACCGAACGATGTGATCGCTTTCGATCGCTTCGATTTGCGCTAGGAAATTCTCCATAAAATAGCCAGGTCGTAAATGGACTACATTGGCAGCCGTTTGATTGAAGATCGATTCAACATTTCCGCTCAATGAGACTGTGCCTAGGTTTGGCTTTGCGCCCGCACCAATGCTGGAGATATTCACGACTCGCGGAATGCTATTTTCGGATACCGCGATCGCACCCGCCTTCGCCGTTTGAAGATACCAATCATTTAAGTTGGGCACATCAAGCTTTGGTGGTGTTAGCCAAAACAAAGCATCTGCCTGCTGGGTGATCTCTATCAATCCTTGAACGTCGTCGCTGCTGATCGGTTGAACGCGAACTTCGCTGTTGCCGGAGGCAATCGCACCTTGAGCGACGAGATCCGCCAACTTCTCTGGATGTCGGGCTAAGAGAATCGTTTCGGCTCCTGCTTGGATAACTTTTTCTGCGGTGCGTCGTCCAATGTTGCCGGATGCGGCTGCAATTACAATTTTCACTTTTGTTCTCTCTATGAGTTTAGATTCGATGAGAAAGCAGTTCCGCTGCTGCCCGTTGTTTCAAGTATCGGAACCGGATTCCAGTATTCGCGGTAGTGAATAATCTTTCCGTCCTTTGTTTCTAGTCGCACCACATAGTCTTGCTGATAGGGCTGACCCGTCGCCACAAACACAGCTTCCCCGTGAAATTCAGCGAATAGAACATTTTGAATCAGCGTTTGATACTCACGAACATCCGTAAAGACCCAGTTTTGCAATTGTGCGACTGCGTTCTTCATGTAGCTGTAAATAGCAAGTTTGCCCTCTAATCGGCTCGGTGAACCTAGAGCGGAAGCATAGGGAAATTCTACGATCGCATCTTCAGCTAGGAGATTAGACCAAGCCTCCACATCTGTTCCAATTAGTGCAAGATGAGCGGTAAAAACTTGAGCGATTGTATTCTGTTCCATTTGTTGTGTCAGTTGGTTAAGTATTGGACAGAATGTAGACGAGGACGACCCTCAGTCTGGGGCTACTTGACACGCGCTACTGCTTCAATCTCAACTAGAATTTCTGGTGATGCCAGAGAAGCGACTCCAATTCCAGTCAGGGCAGGACGAGATTCGCCTAAAAACTCAGAAACAATAGGGGCAATGGTACTCATGTGCTCGCCGAGTTCTCCACGAACGTAAGCGCGAACCTGCAATAGCTGACTAACTGACGAGCCAGCAGCCTCTAAGACAACTTCAAGGTTGCTAAGCGCCCTCCGCAGTTGTCCTTCGACAGATTTCTCTGTGGTTTCATATTGTTGGTTCCAGTCCACTTGTCCAGAAATGAAGAGTAGTCCTGTTTCTGTATCAATAACGGCTTGAGAGTAGCCAGATACAGAACTATCAAACAGTTCTTTAGGGTTTATCAACTTCTTACTCATGTTACTACTCCAGTTTGTGTTGTTGCCTTTTCAGAGCTTCACGTCAAAATATTTTGCACGAAGGGTTGAGTCATGGCATAAACAACCGCAGCGGCTCGATTTTCTGATTCTCCCTTTTCCATCTAAAGTGTAGTGAGTTCTAGCCTGCAACTTCTATCAGAATCTGACCCTGATTTATCAGATTCTTGTGATTTTAGAAACCTGTTTTGGTGTGACACCCGTGAGACGCTTAAAGTGCTGTGTCAGATGGCTCTGACTAGAAAAACCGACTTGTAAAGCGATATTCGCTATCGCTAAATCTGTCGTCTTCAGCAGAGCTTTTGCCCGTTCAACCCGCTGTTGAATCACATACTGATGCGGAGAACTTCCGGTAGCGTGTTTGAACAGCCTGGAAAAGTAGGTCGGACTGATGTTGATCGCTGCTGCAATTTGAGCTAACGACAGGTTTTGGTCGAGATAAGCCTGAACATAGTCGATCGCTTGTCGTAACTGACTGGCAGTTAAACCGCTAGGCTTGGGTGCAATATTCTGTGTAGAGGTGGAATAGTGTCGTAGCAGATGAATGACAAGCACCTGGGTTAGTGATTCCACATAAAGCTGACCCATGATGCCATCCGACTTGAGTTCAGACAGAAGCAGCATCGCAATCTGATGGAGGCGCAAATCATGCTTAGAGAAACAGGTCGTAAGATCGATTTGTTCAAGCTCAGAGGTTTCAGCAACTTGCCTCACCAGTTCTGGATTTAAGTGAATATGTAGCATTGTCTCATCGGTATCACTTGCCTCACCCCGCCAGTAGCTTGCTTGCCCAGCCGGAACAAAAATACTGTCCCCCTTTTGAACGGATGACTCATGGAAGCGATCGTCGCGCTTCTGAGTCAATTGAGCCGGATTTCCCAAAGGTAAGTTGAGCCAATGATCCGATAAAGCTGGAACCTCCATCTCACAGACGGTGGGAGAACTTGGATATTGATATTGTTGAACTAAAACGCCGCTCCAGCCGAGTGATTGACTAGAGGATACCAGGGATTTATTCAAGCGTTGTTGGAGTTCGATCGCGCTCATTAAGTTGCTTGTCATCGGCTTTGGCTTAACTGACTTATTAGAGGTATCTAACGGCGATTTTATCGCCGATCGCTGTGATGCAACCACTCAAATGGCTCCAAGAACAAATCCGGCGCAGAGTGAGGGTGAGTTGTGTAGTTTGGGACGCTCTCAACGTCTGTCTCTCGCACAGGGTAAACGTTCCACAAAAGGTGGGGTTTGTGCGACACAACCGGTTTAGATCCGTGGAGATGCTTCTATCAAGCTCAAGGTCAAGCCTATGAGCGGATTCTTCAAAACTGGGAGCGTAAACAAAAGATTCGGAGGCTGGCTGAAAAGTAGCGATTGGCTGGGACTGCAACACTCAGTTAAGACGCTGGAGTCGAACTTAACACAAAGGCAAGTGCACCACAAAAGCTCTCTGATTAAACTTCAGGCTGAAGCTTTATTAGCTCAGCCAGTAGCCCAGCTTGATCACATCGACCAAAAAATGCTGCATCCAACTGCTCAATTTGTGGAACTGCCTGTTTGAGAGTTGCCTCTCCAGCAGGGGTAAGCGTCAAGACTTTCGCACGAGTATCAGTCGGATGAGTAGAGCGGTTGACTAACGCTTTTGTTTCCAGTTTGCGAACGACTTGAGAAATCTGCATGACATCAATGGTGCAAAACTCCGCCAATTGCACCTGAGTCAGCAAATCGCCTCTTCGAGTTAACCAACCGATGCCTGCTAACAACACAAACTGCAAATGAGTAATGCCAAGCTCTAACAGAGCCTCGTCAACCTGTCGTTGCCAAGCGTGAGTCACTTGCCACAGGAGATATCCCGCGCTCTTCTCTGGTGCTCCAAACCGAGAAATCTTTGTCCAATCAATTGTCATAGGGTTAATTGCAACCTCTGCCTTCATCGCTGCCGCGATTGTTTGAAAATCTAGTTCCGGGATTTCTAATAATCCAAATCGAAAGACATAGCCCCAGGATTGCTTGTTCTTGATAAACGACAGATTGTTCAGCAGCGATCGGATCGGAGTTTCCTGTGCGGCAACAAATTGAACATCTCGTCGATCGAACGCCAATCCACCCTCCATATTAAAGCGGTACGGTTCGCCTGCTAGAACTTTCCCGATCGCTGTAAACGCCTGCACCCTTTCTCCATCGTTTTGTTCTGTGCGTGGGGAGTAGTAAATGATCCAATCGCCCGGATTTAACCGTTTGAGCGGATTGTTTTTGCCGTGGCAAAGCTGACAAAAGCCGCCCTCTATTGCCTTCAGAACGTGATCTTTAGAGGCAACGCCAACCCAATATCGAGGTTGTTTCATCAATAGTCCTTTGGATAGATTTAGATAGTAAATACATTTACTATATTATCAGGAAGTTACGAGGAAAGCCAAATGATAACGATCTTCACAGACAATCCTGTTGTGACGCTAATTAACGTTTTCACTGTTGAATCCCAAAATCAGCAGCAAGTTGTAGACACACTCGAAGCAACCAGGCAAGTGATGCATCATGTGCCTGGTTATATCTCTGCCAGTATTCACAAGAGTCTAGACGGTGTGCGGGTAGCAAATTACGCTCAATGGGAAAACCAGGAAACATTTGAAGCGATGTTTCCTGATCCTAGCGTGAAAGCACATATGGACGAGCTGCTTAAAATTCCCACAGCCCCCCATCTGTACGAACTGCTATCTACAGGTCGCTAGAGCGTAGCTCCTTAATTAGCCCATTCATTGCTTCAATCCTACTTAATATTCACCCTCACGGTTGTGTAAGCAGCCCTGAACTTCACCAAGGAGTTGAACCTTATGTCTATTTCGAGCAACGCAACAGAATTTGACACGGATGTAATTATCGTTGGAGCGGGTCCGATCGGTCTAACTACCGCCTGTGCGCTCAGACATCATGGCGTTCGCTGCCGAATCCTAGAAGAGCGAACCGAGACGAAGCCTAATTCACGCGCTAATAATGTCTGGGCAAGACCGCAGGAACTTCTAGCAAGCATTGGCATCCGCGATGCTTTGGCAGAGAAATCATACCGCATCAAGCAGGTCAACACGTATCTCAACGGGCAACCGATCAATCCCGTTGATGTCGATCAAGTGGCAAGTCCCTATCCGCAGGTCTTGTACAGCGGACAGGACATCATCGAGCAGACCCTTTCTCAGGTGGTCGCTGACAGAGGCAGCGCTGTCGAGCGCGGCAAGAAAGTTGTCGGCATTGAGCAAGACGACGAGGGCGTTAACGTCACGATCGCTGAGTGTTCGGATCAGGACGATGCACAAGATGCCCCCTCCGAGCAGTTGCGATGTCGATATCTGGTTGGCGCGGACGGCACTGTCGGCAATATCCGCAAGGCGATCGGTCTCGACTTCGACACTGAAAAATTTGAAGGTCGTGCCAATCGCCAGATCGATGCCAAGCTGAAATGGCGGCGAACAACGGAGCCTGACCAACTTTGGTTCTTCTACTACCACAACGGCTTTTGCGGCATCATGCCGATCTGGGGCGGATACCACCGCCTATTCTTTCTTCAGGATGACGCTGGCGTACCTGATCGCAATCCGACGCTAGAGGAGATTCAGGTGCTTGCCCGCGAAGTGACCGAAGACGACACGCTCACCCTGTCCGATCCGCTCTGGCTCAGCCATAGCCGATTTAAGTATGGTGTCGCTTCGAGCTATGCGAGTGGGCGGGTTTTCCTTGTTGGTGATGCTGGACACTATACGTTGCCGATCGGCGGACAAGGAATGAACGCTGGCTTCCACGATGCGATCGCGATTGCGTGGCGATTGGCGATGACGCTTGACAGTCACGCTGAGCCAGTCGTACTTGACTCTTACAACGACGAGCGCCAGGGCGAACATGCTCGCCTCAGTGACCAGCAAGCCAAAGGGTTTCGCAACGTCGTCTACCGCAGCCCGATCGCTGACTATGCGCTGGATCTTGCCGCCAAGGTTATGCCGAACATCGGCTCTTTGATTCAGGGAACTGACGATTTGCAGCAGATGTCGGTAAGCTATCCGAAGACCCCGCTAAACGAGGATCATCTCGGCGGTCTGCGGGAACTGCTGCACGCTCATGTGCCACACCCTGGCGATCGTGCGCCAGATGCCGATGTCACGAACAGCGACGGCAGCCGAACGAACCTGTTCCCATATATCTACAATCCCGATGGACGAACCTGGGGTTGGGCGTTGCTGGCTTTCGACGGTCGGCAAGCGGCAGCAGGATCGCAACTGCTCGCCGCGCTGACTGAAGTTGCTCAATGGGATTGGATTCGCCCTCGCTTGGTTCTGGCTGCACCGATCGCTCCTGAGGTTGCAGCCAGCGATGTGGTTTGCCTCTCAGATTTAGTTATGCGCTTGACGGCGTTCCGGCGCTGATCCTGATCCGCCCGGACGGTCACATCGCGTTCCGTGGCTCTGCACAACGTCCTGACCTTCTCAAGCAATACTGCGACAAAGTGTTTAGTAATGCGGCTGGCTGATGCTGGTATTGCCTAAGTCGTATCAATGTTATCGAGAGAAAGTTTCATACTTTTAGAGGGTTCACACGATGAAACTGATTGCCTTGGAAGAGCATTTCGTTACCGCAGGCGTTCGTGATGCCTGGTCTCGGCTCGACCCCGAAAACGCAGACGATAGCCTCAAGCTTTTCGATCATGTCAGCGAGGTTCAGGCTCGCCTCAAAGACCTGAGCGAAGAGCGCTTTCGCCAGATGAACGACAGCGGCGTGGATATGCAGGTGCTGTCCCTCACGACACCTGCTACGCAGAATTTAGAGGCTGCCAACGCTGTTTCGCTGGCACGCGAGGCGAATGATCTCGTTGCGGCTACCGTTAGACGCTATCCTGATCGATTTCAAGGCTTCGCTACGTTGCCCACTCCAGCCCCAGTTCAGGCTGCATACGAGTTGCAACGCGCCGTTAACGAGCTTGGATTTAAGGGCGCGATGCTCTGTGGTCGGACGCGCGATCGTAACCTCGACCATCCGGACTTCGCACCGATCTTTGAGGCTGCGGCTGAATTGCGCGTCCCGCTCTACATCCATCCCCAAATTCCGCAGCGCTCGGTCAGGGAAGCTTATTACTCTGGTTTTGGCGATCGTGCCGACTTGATCTTGGCAACTGGCGGACTCGGCTGGCATTTTGAAACGGGTGTGCAGTTCATTCGCTTGATCCTCGCTGGCGTTTTCGATCGCCATCCCGATCTTCAAATCATCCTTGGGCATTGGGGTGAGGTCGTGCTGTTCTACTTAGAGCGGCTAGAGCTTTTAGCCCAAGCGCGTCCCAAATCTGACCGGTCGATCGCAAGCTATGCTCAAAATAATCTCTACATCACTCCAAGCGGTATGTTCAGCCATACTTATCTGCGACGAACGATCGAGACTGTTGGCATCGAGCGAATTCTCTTTTCAACGGACTATCCCTTCCAGTTTGCGGGTGCGGGGGGTGCACGCGCCTTTCTCGAAACAGCAGAGCTTGAACGTGAGGAAAAAGAACTGATTGCTCACTGTAATTGGGAGCGACTGTCAAACCGCGTTTAAACGCACAACGGGCAGACCAAGATAGACAGTGATTGATATCGTTGCACACTGCCTTCTGTTCATTGCTAGAACGATGTCAAATGATGGTATTACACTTGCAGGAGACAACAAGATGGATTTACAACTTCAGGACAAACGGGTGCTTGTCACAGGTAGCACCAGCGGGATTGGGGAAGCGATCGCGAAAGCTTTAGCCGTTGAAGGGGCACATGTAGTAATTCATGGGCGGCGTGAAGCTGAGGCGCAGCGGGTAGTAAAAGAGGTCGAAGCAACGGGGGGGCGTGCAGCGATCGCAATTGGCGACTTGTCCATTGATCAGGAAGCTGAACCAGCCGTAGAACAGTCGCTAGCTGCTTTTGGTGGAATCGATATCCTCGTCAACAATGCCGGTGCCTGTCCCGAAACACCTTGGCTAGAGGCAGGTGCAGCCGAGTGGGTCAAGCTCTACGACCAGAATGTTGGCTCAATGGTACGGCTAATTAATCAGCTAGTTCCTGGAATGAAAGAGTGCGGCTGGGGGCGAGTCATTACGATCGCCAGTGGTGAAGCGACAATGCCAGTCGTTACTCATGCTGCCTATGCTGCCACAAAATCTGCAAACTTGAATCTAACGGTCAGTTTAGCCAAAGCTTTGGCTGGAACTGGCATCACTAGCAATGCCATTAGCCCTGGCTTAACGCTAACTCCAGGGGTGTTGCAAATGCTGCAAGGCATGGCTCCTAACCTGGGTTGGTCAACCGATCTTGTAGAACTAGAGCAACAAGCTGCTAAAGATTTTGCCCCAAACCCCACTGGGCGACTGGCTCGACCGCAGGATATTGCCGACGTTGTGACATTTCTTGCTAGTCCACGGGCTGCTTATATCAACGGTGCCAATATTCGAGTAGATGGTGGTCTTGTCCCTACAGTCAACTAACTGGTAGGTGAGATTGAGACAGAACACTCTGACTACTGGGTTCGCAAGCCACCTTCTATGTCAGCACGATGAAGGGCATCGGGCGGATTTACCAGCAGACCTCTTTGGGAGCGACTGTCAAACCACGTTTAAATGCACAACGAGGAGACCAAGATAGACAGTGATTGATGTCACTGTACGCTACTAGCAAACTAGCCCAACGCTAATAGCTGGTGCCGGGTCAAGCTGGACTTAACCCGACCAAAAACTATAAACGATCGCTGGCTGAATGTGCGAGTAGTGATCACCAGGTATCACCTGAATCAGCTAAAGCTGTAAGCTTCGACCTAATCGCCAGATCCGTCGTGCGTCTATTGACTTCGCAATTTCATCACCTTTAGGAGAACTGTCATGAAGCTAGAAGGAAAAGTAGTCCTCGTCACCGGAGGCAATCAGGGAATTGGGCAGACGATCGCTCTTCGACTGGCGCAAGAAGGAGCCGATATCATCGTCAACTACCGCTCACATCCGGAAGCGGCTGACGAAACTAAAGTCAAGATCGAGCAGATGGGGCGCAAAGCGATCGCAGTTAAAGCAGATCTGAGTCAAATCGAGGAGATTCATCAGCTTGTGGAGTCGAGTCTACAACAGTTCAGCCAGATTGATGTTTTGGTCAATAACGCAGGTCTTGAGAAAAGCGCCGATTTTTCAGACATCACGCCAGATGATTACGATCGCGTCATGGATGTCAATTTGAAGGGCGTTTTCGTTACGACTCAAGCGGTCGTTAAATATCTCAAAGCCAGCCAGCGATCGGGCAAAATCATCAACATCAGTTCGGTTCACCAAGAACTGCCGTTTCCCCACTTTACTGTCTATTGTGCCAGCAAAGGCGGGCTAAAAATGATGATGCGGAATTTGGCTGTTAAACTCGCACCGTTGGGAATTACCGTTAATAATGTGGCTCCAGGGGCGATTGAAACCCCAATCAACAAAAGTCTGATGGAAGATAAAGACAAACTGAATGCCACCCTCAAAAACATTCCTCTGGGTCGCTTAGGTCAGCCCGAAGATGTCGCAGGATTGGTCGCTTTTCTCGCGTCTTCAGATGCCGACTACATCACAGGTTCAACACTCTGTATCGATGGTGGTTTGCTCTGGAATTATCAAGAGCAATAGTTTGCGCTATACGCAGCCACGAAATTAACTATCTAGACAACTAAACACACAGCAATGCTCTACTTCAAAGGGTATTACTCTATAAACAACTCAAAAAAATCAATGAGTGAAGCAGAACTTTCAAACGCTGAACTGCAACGGTTAGCCGCAGATGCTCAACGTCAGCAAAACTGGAAACGTTGGGGAACCTATCTGTCTGAGCGGCAGTGGGGAACGGTGCGGGAAGACTACTCGATCGATAGTTCAAGCTGGAATTACTTTTCTCACGATCATGCCCGTAGTCGTGCTTATCGTTGGGGTGAAGATGGCTTGTTGGGATTGTGCGATCGACAAGGACGGCTCTGCTTTTCCTTAGCATTGTGGAACGAGCGCGACCCAATTTTGAAAGAGCGAATGTTCGGTTTAACGAATAGCGAAGGCAATCACGGCGAAGACCTGAAAGAGTGCTATTTTTACCTCGACGCAACTCCGACTCATTCCTATTGCAAAGCTCTGTACAAATATCCGCAAGCCGAGTTTCCCTACGCGCAACTGGTGGAAGAGAATCAGCGTCGCAGTTCACAAGAGCGCGAATATGAACTGTTAGACACAGGCATTTTTGACGAGAATCGCTATTTCGATGTGTTTGTCGAGTATGCCAAAACTAATCCTAACGATATTTTGATTCGGGTGACGATCGCCAACCGCAGCGATCAAGCCGCTCCGCTGCACGTTCTGCCCACGCTATGGTTTAAAAATACCTGGTCTTGGGGACGCACAGGTGAGGGATATGAGCCAAAGCCAAAGATTGCAGGTAACGGCACGGAATTGATTGCAGACCATTCAACATTGGGGCAATTTCATCTGGTCGCCGCACCGTTACCTGGCGATCGTTCAGTCAAGCTGCTGTTTACCGACAATGAGACGAATACTGAACGCCTGAATAATTCTGCTAATACCACCCCGTATGTGAAAGATGCTTTTCATTCCTACCTGGTGCGGGGAAAAACGGAAGCGGTAAATCCAGAAGCGATCGGGACAAAAGCCGCCGTTCACTATCCACTTCAGCTTGCACCCGGCGAAACCATGACGCTAAAATTGCGATTGTTTGCTCAGGAAGAAACTCCAGAAATCGCGTTTGAAGAAGCGTTTGATCGCGTGTTCCAGCAGCGCATTCAAGAAGCAGATGATTTCTACACTGGTCTACCTGACAGTTTGAAGTTTGAAGAACGCCGAATTGTCCGTCAAGCTGCCTCAGGTTTGTTGTGGTCGAAGCAGTTTTATCACTACGGACTGGCGGATTGGCTAGCGGGCGATCCGACTGCTCCAGTCGATCCACACCGACAGGGACTCAATCACGATTGGGCGCAGCATTTGTACAACCGCGATGTGATTTCGATGCCCGATAAGTGGGAATATCCCTGGTATGCCACCTGGGATCTGGCTTTTCATATGATTCCCATGTCAAAGATCGATCCAGACTTCGCCAAGCAGCAGCTCATTTTGTTTTTGCGCGAGTGGTATATGCACCCGAACGGGGCGTTGCCTGCTTACGAATTCGGCTTTTCTGATACGAATCCTCCCGTTCATGCGTGGGCGTGTTGGCGAGTTTACAAACTTGCCGCTCCTAAAGGTCAGCGCGATCGCGTCTTCCTTGCCCGCGTCTTTCAAAAACTGCTGCTCAACTTTACCTGGTGGGTAAATCGTCAAGATGCCGCAGGCAAAAATATTTTTGCGGGTGGCTTTTTGGGCATGGATAATATTGGCGTATTCGATCGCTCTCATGCGCCCGTTGATGGACAGCTAGAGCAAGCCGACGCAACTGGCTGGATGGCGTTTTACTGCGTCACCATGCTGGCGATCGCACTGGAGCTGGCATCAGAAGATCCCGCTTATGAAGATGTTGCCTCCAAATTCTTTGAACACTTCATGGCAATCTCCAGCGCAATCAATACATCCGACGGCACAGGCTTATGGGATGAGCAGGACGGATTTTACTACGATCAATTGCGCTGCGATCAATCTGCCAACGGTGGCTCACTGCCGCTGCGGGTGCGATCGCTCGTCGGGCTTTTACCTTTGCTCACCATCGAGATTTTAGACCAATCCGTCATGGATGCCTTACCAAATTTCTCTAAACGAATGCGCTGGTTTTTAGAAAATCGCCCAGAGCTAGCGCAGCAAATTTCTTGCCTGTGCGAAGATCCGCAGCACCAGCGGCGATTGCTTTCAATTCCCACACACGATCGCCTGCTGCGGATGTTGCACTACCTGCTCGATGAAAACGAGTTTCTATCGCCCTACGGGATTCTATCGCTCTCCAAATTCCACAAAGAAAACCCTTATTCTCTTCAAGTCAACGACCAAGAATACCGCGTCGAATATACCTCTGGTGAATCAACAGATGTCACATTCGGCGGCAACTTCAACTGGCGAACTTCGATCTGGTTTCCACTCAACTATTTGATCATCGAAGCACTCGAACGCTATTACCATTTCTACAGCGATTCATTGTAGGTTGAGTGCCCCACTGGATCAGGACAACTGATGAACTTGCAGCAAGTCGCCCAGGAAATCAGCACTCGTCTGGGGCGCATTTTTCTACCCACTGAATCTGGGCAGTGTCCCTGGCAGGGAGACGAAGCGCGCTATAGTAGCGAACCCCATTGGCAGAATTTGACCTTATTTCACGAGTACTTTGATGCCGAGACAGGTCGAGGACGGGGAGCGAGCCATTAGACAGGTTGAACAGCCCTAATTGCGCGTCTTGCGATCGGCAATCGCAGCGGTATCGTAATTTCCAGCAGTCATTGAGGCGATCGTGACACCGTTGTTTCCTAATCGCCGTCTGCAACCTCGCTATTCTTGGCGGTGGCTGTTGGCGACTCTTAATTTAGGCTGTTCGCTTGACGTACCAAACATGAATGGAAAAGCTTGAAATAGATAACTTATTGCTTACACCGCACTGCTGGTTTCATCCTTGACCTCGGTTCTGATGACGAAAGCCCTTAATTCGACGATCAGATCGTCGCGAAAGCGCCAGACATCACAGTACGAGTGATGAACCGCCTTCCCGTCTTCATCCTTCAAGGTTATGTCGCCGAGTACCGTGACGAAATCACCTTCAGCGATTAAGTGAGTGACCGTAAACTTTGGCGGCTCGATGTACGTCGTTGCCATATATTGGCGAACGGCTTCTTTTCCTCTAAGGGTCTTGTCGCCGACAAACGTCCATTCCGTGTCATCGGCGCAGAACGACAAGAGTCCTTCATTGTTGCCTTCAGCGACAGCCGCGTTGCCCTTTTCTAAGATTGCTTTGTTTTTCTCTGACATCTGAATCTCTCTTCCTCCAGTATTTCATACAATCCTACTGTCGTTCATACGGCGGTTCAAGTAAAGCCGCGCACAGCAGCCGAACGACAAGCTCACCGGACGCAGAAAACCCTTGTATCGTAGTAATAACTTAGATTTGTTCCGATGCAGAAGGCTTGTTAGGCTCAGTGGTCGGATAATAGAGGTGGACAGATTTCTATGGTTTGAATCAAGTCATGCTCAATGGTACAACGATGACCAAGGTGCCGATCGAAAAGAACTGTTCCAGCTAGGTCACGCACGACCTGATGCACATCGACTAAAATATGCCCAGAATCCTCCCGGTGAAAAGAAATTGGCTCATCGTGGGGATGGTTGAGAGACCATTGCCTCGTCCAGTAAGCGCGAACTGCTTGATGTCCGTGGACATAACCGCCTTCCATCCCGTTCGGCAGAGTCACATCGGGAGTCATGGTAGCGAGGGCGGCATCAGTATCTCGCGCGTTGAAGGCAGCATACGCCGCGCGTAGCAGTTTAATTTCTGGTGCAGATTTATCTAGCATAAAAGTTGTGGTGAAGGACATGGAACTGGGACTAACGGCTGGAAGCTCAGCGACGACGGTAGGAGGTAAAGTAGCCTCTTTGCGATAGACACTACCCCACCGTTTGCTGCAACGTTTGATTAGGTGCCGTGGCCGGACGATGGAAGCGGACAGACTTCTATGGACTGGATCGATCCCTGCTCAATCGATAGCCGAAACATTATCGTTCACGAAGTGTGGGCTTTGCTCAACCGTTGGCAGCTTTCGTCTGTTCGATCATCTCTTGGATGGTTTCAGTTTCGCCAATTTCATAAAGCACGATCGCGCCATTCTCAATGGTAAAGATTTGCTTAACTGTCATATCCGCAAGCAAATTGCCTTGCAAATCTTTGACGATTTGATGAACGGTAACGACATTTCGATTCTTTTCATCCGTCTCAAACTTTAAGGCTTCAAGCTGCACTTGAATAACCTTATATTGATTCGTCCAGTATTCTCGCACCGCATCGCGTCCATAAACGAAACCGCCTTCTACCCCGTTCGCCCATTTCACGTCTGGGTGCATCACCGAGATGATTGTTTCAAGCTCGCGGTTATTGAAGGCTGCGTATAAACTTTGCAGAAGCTGCTGATTTGAACTCATAGTTAATACTCCAGGTAATTTTTGTTGCAACTAGTAATGCCAGTTGATTTGGTAGTTCAGGAATTCTGAATATCGATGTAAGCCGTCTTCGGTACTATCGCCTTTTGTGGACACCCCTACAATAGTCTTAGCCGTAACGTGCTGTCTCATCCAATTCTGCTAAAATTATCCTAATCCTGCTTGGGATGTGAAATCTTGACTGGGTTAAAGCCTATGGTGAATCATGCAACCTCCACACTCGATCTTACAAACCAACAAGAAGCAGCGCGAGTGCTTCCACAAACACCCCTAGTCGCTAGCTATCATACGGGATGGAAAGGGTTAACCTTTACCCACTACTGCCATCCTCCCCACAAAACGATGGAGCATTGCCTTCTACAACATTCACTGGTAATTACAGACCCCAAAAGTTGCTTTCAGGCAGAGCGTCGTTTGGACGGCAAATCTAAACACTACGCCCACGGCAACGGTCGCGTAGATGTTATCCCAGCATTTCTAAGTCATTGGACAAACTGGGATCGGGAAGTCGAATTTTCGGTGATTGCGATTTGTCCAACATTGCTGAATCAAACCACTCAGGAATTAATGCAGTGTGAAATAGAACTGATTCCACAGTTTGCGATCGACGATCCGGTAATCCAACAATTAGCCCTCGCACTCAGGATGGAAATCCAAACGGGTTGTATGTCTGGCAGGTTGTATGGCGAGTTATTGGGAACAGCACTTGCTGCTCGTTTGGTACAGAACTATGCAGGCAGCAAGCCTGAGTTCAAAGCCAACGGTTTACCCCAGTCACAGTTGGAGCGAGTCATTGATTACATGAAGGCGAATTTGACACAAGATTTATCGATTTTGGATTTAGCGACCCTGACCAGCATGAGCGAATCCCACTTTAGCCGATCCTTCAAGCAATCAGTGGGAATTGCACCCTACCAGTATTTGATGCAACAATGTGTGGAACGAGCCAAGCAATTACTGGAAAAGCAATCGATTGCAATTAGCACCATTGCCCTAGCTTGCGGCTTTGCAAATCAAACTCATCTAACAAAAGTCTTCCGTCAGATGACAGGGATGACACCCAAAGCCTATCAAAAGCGGTGATCCAAAGTGGATTTTGGGGTTCCAGATCTGCGCACTGCAAGACGTAAGCCTAACGACCAAGATAAGCGGCGGCGGAAAACCTTGGCATCACCACGAAGATCTTTCAGCCGTCCACTTCATCGACTTGTGTACGCCTAGGGCGCGAACTAAGGTTGTGTCACAAATACTTTTTAGTGACAAACAAAGTATCTCATTCGCATTCCGTTAAGCACTAATTCCGAAGAGTTCTTCGATAAACTTTGCTTGAGACACACTGTCCCATTTGCTGATTCCCTTCACTTGTCCTTTGCGAATCATGCTCATCGCTTCAATTCCTCTGAGTGTTTGTCTTGCCGTGTTGAATGACCCAAATCCCATCGTTGGCTTTGTCAATCGCTTGATGTTGCGGTGATCCTGCTCGAGGATGTTGTTCATATACTTGCTTTGCCGTAATTCGGTCTCTGCTGCCAAGGTTTCATCTGCTTTCAAGGCTTCCATCGCCACCGGATAGGCAGCGTTCTTATCCACCGTGATCACCCGTGGTTTTTGAGTGGGTTCCGCCTTCAGCACTTTGCGAAAGAACCGTGTGGCTGCCTTGCCGTCTCGCTTTGCACTCAGCATGAAGTCGAGCGTGTTACCCATTGAATCGACGGCGCGGTAAAGATATTTCCACACTCCTTTGACTTCGATATACGTCTCGTCCACCCACCACGAATCGTTTGTCGGATTCAGGTGGGGTCGAATGCGCTTATCCAGTTCTGGGGCGTAGCTCAACACCCACCGATGGATCGTGAAATGATCCACTTCCACTCCCCATTCTGCCATCATCTCTTCCAAATTCCGGTAGCTCAAGGGATAGCGACAGTACCACCGCACATTGAGCAAGATGATCTCTGGCAAAAAATGCCGCCACTTAAACAAGGATTGGGAAGCCATTTAGGATGAGATGAGAGAAAATTGAGTCTCCCCACCTTATCATTTTTGCGACACAACCCGTTGGTCTGCCTGGTGATATAGGAGGGGCGACCCTTGCTGTATCTGCGCGGCATTGCGCCTCTTTACTGGCTGGAGAAAATTGATAGGTGAATGCACAGAAAATCGAAGTTTCTGGGGAGCAATTTCTCTAAACTTGCATCCGCTTAAACAAAAAATACTTGATCAAAAACTACGATAGTTCTTGGGTAGATGTCGAGCCACTTTAGAACTATCGTAATTGGCGTGTCACGGCGTTTCCTGGTTATATTAAAGAGTCCCAGAAAGTATTTTATCAATATAAGTAAGAACATAAGCATAGAGGACGTAGAAGATGAAGCCGAAAAACAGTGAGCTAAGTAAACGTTGAAGAATCGATTTCTTAGTTCTTTTGAACATCACAGCAATAGTTAAACCAATAAACAAAAAAACATACCCGACTGGAAATTTCAGTTGGATCAGATTGTATAACCCTTCTGACAAGAAAGAGCCGCTCAATGCTCCCATCGAATAAAGTGAATATTTTTTATTCTTTGAATATTCATACCCTGCCAAACCTACTGTCGAACCAGCTAAAATAGCCCCTATGAAAAAAACATCGAAGATTGCTGAATACAAGGAAGTTTTTGCTCCAAACCAAACATAAGAGGCAATATAATAACCTAACAGTGCTGACAATTGAGTATAAGTACCATACGCTATTGCCTTTACATAAGATGGTGCAAGTCTTCCAACAAAAAATGAAGCGACCAACCAAATAGAATAAGAGTTAGCAAGCTGGGTTAAGAAATCAGGTAAATATTTTTGACCAAAAGCTGTAAGCGATCCTACCAATAATCCTAAAAATGCCAATATAAATAATCTGTATCTTTCCATTCTTCGTTGCTTCTAACTTTAAGTTTTTGAACTATCGATAAATTGTATTATGTTGATTATGTCAATAACAGTGCAAGAACACTTGACCAGAAATTACGATAGTTTTTGGGTAGATGTTGAGCTACTGTAAAACTATCGTAATTGACGAGTCACAGTGTCCCTCGGTTAAACTGATGAGCGGTCTCGCAGAAACAAGGATACGGTCTAGAATTTCATATCAACTGGCTTTGTAAAGGGAGGGCTGACTCCTGCTGTATACTCATGAATCTCTCCTTCTCGAATGTGAGGAAGTTCGCCTGAAATGCGATACTCCGAGAAGGCTGGCAGTTGGCGCGAAGGTGAATAATTAAATGTCAGAGTGTAGGTGCAACCATTCCCCAACGTACTCTCTTCTGCATTTGTAGAAGCAAGGACTTCCTTTGGAAACGGAAAGTCTTTCGGATCTACAGAAGTGTTTTTACCGTCAAGATCAAACCAAATCTCTGCATTCACTTTGATCTGGTTACAGGCAACAGTTTTAGGAGTCGTCTCCAATGCCGTCATTTTTCCGGTGACAGTGTGTGATTCCATTGGAGCTGGCATTTGGGTTGCTTGTGCAGCCATTACGCCACCAAGACCCAAGATGCCGACCCCAACAAGGATTAAAATTGGTGAGCGTACAGTTATGTAGCGAACCTTCTACGTGTGTTTTCCCTATATCTGTCACAAAATAAAGCCCAAGAACGGCTAAAAGCTTTTTATTGTTTTGCGACAACTGTATGAGAAACTACATTTCAAGACTTGGGTATTCCGGAGGTGTTCCTAACCTTCTAAGGAAAATTATTGGAGTGTTAGAGTGTATTTGTAACTGAGTATTAAGCTATCTTTTCTTTCCACCGGGTGTGATTCTTGGTTAATCGTCTGAGCATTAACCGAGTCATCAAGACGTAAGCCATGCCAGCATAATTTTCGGGTAATCCTTCCCGAAAATCGACTCCCCGCCCTCGCCTCACAGGTTTTTCAGGTGGTAACAGAGGCTTGATGATCGCCCAGCTGCGTCGTCAGGCTACCCTAGAAAACACCAACACCGCAGGCAACGTTGAACCAATTACAACCCTGATCTTTTACATCCGCCGCTTCTTCAACTCAGTGACGGCACTGGCAGAATACCGTCAGGAATTGAGCAGGCTTAAGGCAAGGGCGTTCCCCTGAAGGAAGCCAGCGGCAAACCGACGAGCCGACGAACAGAAATGTCATAGAGAGTTGTGGTTAGTTGTAGACAGGGCGGCAAAAAGTCTTCAGCATGGGTTCGATCGCCTTGTTAGAGGGCTAAAACCATTGATATCTCGTTTATCATTTCAGAAATATCGAACCTCGATCGACTTTTTGCCGTCCCGTCCACATTTGACAATTGACAATGTCTCGTTTTCAACCGACACCAGCCGATGGCACTATGACCCGTGCAATCTTAATCCACGAGTCATGGCGCTCTATCCACCAATGCCGAAAGCCTCTTTCAGGAACGTCTTCATGGGGAATGGGGTGTTCCCACGCGATGCGCGAGGAGTGCGTGAAGAAAAGCTAAGAGTGGGAACACGAAAGTGGACAAGTTCCAAACTACAGGGGCGCGATCGCACAGTTTGGTTAGACTAAAAAGTCTTAACTGGAGTAATCATGGACGGACTGAATGCCGTATTTCATTCTTCAACGAATCACACCTGAACTATTGTTAATTATCTGTGGCTTCTCATTCTTCTCAGTCTGGAGTTCTTGCAGTGCCAAAGGCTGTGCGCTGCACCTGTTTAGCGTTGAGGTTTATTGATCGATGTCTTCCCAAAGCCTGATTGCTCAACTTCAAGCCCGTGTCACCACTTTAGAGCAGGAGAACGATAGTCTTGCTGCGCGATGTGAGCGCTTGACTCAACAGGTAGAAGTTGCGAAACACTCCGCTGTTGCTCAAGAACAAGAGCAAACGGCTCAAAAACGTATGGCGGAATTGGTAAAGGAGAATGAAACCCTCAAGCAGACCATTCGCAAACTTGCAGAGGCACCGGAACTCGATGCGTTTCTTCATAGCGTCATGAGTGCCGCCGCCGATCAAGTTGGAGCTTGCTCTAGTGAGCTATTTCTGTACGACCCGCCTAGTCATACCCTGTCAATGCAGGTCTATGTGGTGAATGGGCAACCGGTAGACATTGCTACAGATGATCGGATGGAAGTTTGGCGCGTCCCGACCCCCGCGAGTATCACGCCTGCTTGGAAACTGCTAATGAGTCAAGGCAAATCTGTTGTTTATGCAATGGATGGAACAGAGACAACGATATGGTCGCATGGAACGTCCTGGCATCAGCAGATGGGGCATGTAAAGATCATGGTGTCGCCGTTGTTGATTGGCGATCGCGCCATTGGGTTTATTGGCTTCTGCTTTGATCGCCCCGTTGACATTGCGGCAGAGCAGATGGAACTTGCCCAAGTCCTCGCCAATCAAGCGACCCTCGCCATTCAACTCAATCGTCTTGCTGAACAAGTCGGTCAATCTGCTGTGCTAGAAGAACGCAACCGCATGGCACGAGAAATTCATGATACGCTGGCACAGGGCTTTACAGGCATCGTGATTCAGCTAGAGGCGGCAGAAAGTGTATTAGCAACCCCCGAAAGAGTGCAGATCCATCTCGATCGAGCGCGGCAACTTGCACGCGATAGCCTGACCGAAGCGCGGCGTTCAGTCCGAACGCTGCGAGATGCCCAATTGCACCCTCAAGCCCTTGAAGCAGATAACTTGGCAAGCGCGATCGCACAATCCATTCAGCAAATTACCGCAGATTCTGAGATCTCAACACACTTCATGCTTGAAGGCACACCTTACCTGCTGCCATCCTCAATCGAAATCAATCTGTTACGCATTGCTCAAGAAGCGATGACGAATATTCTGAATCACGCCCAGGCAAATCAGTTCACCGTCAAATTAAGTTATAGCGCGGAAGCCATTCAATTACAGGTGCAGGATGACGGATGAGGATTTGATCCGAGTTTGAGCCAAGCGGATGCTTCTCCCGATCATTTTGGACTAGTGGGGATGCAAGAGCGATCGCACAGCATTGGCGGTCGCTTCAGCTTAGTAAGTTCACTAGGAGAGGGCACGAGTGTTAGCGTTGTGGTGGCGATCAATTCACTTCAATCCGAGGCAGCCCGATGAGTGAACCGACTCTGATTCGCGTTTTAGTGGCAGACGATCATCTGGTTGTTCGCGAAGGGTTAGTCAGCATTCTGAAGAACGAAGCCGATATGCTCGTGGTGGCTGAAGCTGCAACCGGGCTTGAAGCGATCGCCTTATTTCGTCAGCACCAGCCTGACATCACGCTGATGGATTTGCGGATGCCAGAACTCGATGGCTACGATGCGATCTTGCAGATTCGGCAAGAGTTTTCAACTGCCCGACTGATTGTTTTGACCACCTACGATAGTGAGGAAGACATTTTCCATAGCCTGCGGGCTGGCGCGATGGCATACTTACTCAAAGATGCGCCCCGTCAGGAACTTTTAAGCACGATTCGGACAGTGTACGCAGGTCATAAGCACATTCCTTCAAACATTGGGGCAAAGCTTGCTCAGCGGATGGATGGCGCAGAACTGAGCGATCGAGAACATGAAGTGCTGCAACTGCTGGCACAAGGTCGCAGCAACCGCCAAATTAGCACCCTTTTGGACATTGCTGAAGGAACCGTCAAGTCGCACGTCAACAGCATTCTACACAAGCTTCAGGTGGACGATCGGACTCACGCAGTCGTGGTTGCGCTCAATCGCGGCATCATTAAACTTTCGCCATATTGATGTAGCAATCAGCACTCAATCAAAAGTTAGGGTTCTGCTTCTATCGTTCGTTGCGTCGGGAGCTAGTGAATTGGTTTGACCTACAAATGTAGAAAATAGGGGATGGCAGCGCGATCGCAGTTTTCTATAGTAAACACTATCGACCCTGATGTTTCACCCCAGCAAATTGAGCGCAGCATACAGGTTCTCTGGAGGTCACATCTTACGAGGCATTCCGATGACTTACACAAGCCAAAACCGTCAGTGTGAACGACTAACCCAACCTGTGACAGAACGCGATCAAGTTCAAGGCTTGCTCAGCGCCACGATCGTGCTGGTTGAGTATGGCGATTACCAATGTCCACACTCTAGGGAGGCTCATGCTGTCATTCAACAAGTGCAGCAAAAGCTGGGTTCACAGCTTTGTTTTGTGTTCCGCCATTTTCCCTTAACTCAAATCCATCCCCAGGCACGACAAGCGGCTGAAGCGGCTGAGACAGCATCTGATCAAGGGATGTTTTGGCAAATGCACGAGAAGCTACAGCACTTTTCAGTTTTATGAAGTACAGTAGCAGCAATTAGCAAACCAATTTCGGAGATGTTGAGGATTGACCAAATCCAGGGCAGTTGAAATCAGCTTGTCCACCCTAGTGGCAGTCGTTGGAGAAAACTGACGTAA
>JBBRCV010000044.1:0-27080 GCA_038204505.1 Elainellales cyanobacterium | reverse complement strand
CCGCCGATTGAAGATCTGGCGCATTCTAGCTGAACGCTATCGCAACCGACGCAGACGCTTTGGCTTACGATTCAATCTGATTGCAGCGATCCTTAACTCTGAACTTGCTCTACCTTCATGATTCACGCAAGAGGTCTATTGAGTAGGCGGTGATCCACCCATCCGAATTTCAGAGCAAAAAGAGGCAGTACTGAACCCGTCCGCTTGTTTTATGGTGCTAGTTCTCAATCGTAAGTTAGGGCTAGCAAACCACACACGCTCTTCTGCATAAAGCGTTTCAGATTCACCAATTAGCGTTAGAGCCTCGTCATCGCCCATCACATACCGTCCCGCCAATGGATCTGCCTCACTTGCAGGTCGCAGCAGCCTACCTTGATTTGGCTGAGTCGGATCGGCGATCGCCACCAGCAACGCACTTCCCGTCCGTTTCCCTTGATTCTGCTCCATCACTCCATCCCAGCGCGTTCTGACTCCACCAACCGCCAGCGCTGCATCAACGCCATTCTCCTGGCAAAGCTGAACCACAGCCGGATCATCTGAGGGCAGAGCCTCAATATAAAAATCAGACCTGCCGCCTTCAGGTTGCTTGAAAGCGGGATGATGGCTAGTGCGTTGAGACACCCATTTGCCAGCACTTTGTTGAAAAAACTCGGTAATATCCATGGAGCAACGAGGAGAACAGTTAGGAATTCTTAATAGGAATTATTTTATCACTCCCTTCGCTTCACCTTCAAAATGCATTGAGCATCCAAAACTTCAAGCTGCCCTGCCTCACGCGGTTCCATTTTTAAGTGGGGTACAAGCAACCGATCGCTTTTTAACACCGAGCAGCGATTTCTCAACCGAGCCAAGGCGGGTCTTCGATCGCTTTCCAATTGGGCGATTGCCTCACTCGTAAACGGCTCATACTGCCGCAACCAAAAATCATCCTTAACGTAATAAGGCTTAAACGACTCCTGCTCCACTACAAAAAAATCTACCCCATACTGCCGAATAAACGCCTGAAGCTTCGCCAAATCGGGAGTATATTGAGCCGCAATTAAATCGACAGTCCGCTGTCGCAACTCCCGGTAGTAGCCTTTGTGATACGGCAACGCATACTCTCGTCCTGTCAGAATCGATCGCTGGGCAAAAGTCGGCAAATTGTTCGCTTCTTGGGTCAAGGAGGCGATCATAATATCTTTGGGTTGCTGCTGAAAAAACTGGTACAGCGGCGGCGTTCGACCCACAACATAAACTAGAAACGGGTAAGATTTGGCAGGCGTAGGCGAGATGGAAATGAGCGCGATCGCCCCTATAACCGTCAGCCCTAGAGCCTTGAGCCGATTCTGCCGAGACGCACTATTTAACCATCGGGAGAATCCATCAAAAAGAGCAGCAAGCGCAATTGCAGCAGCGATCGCCCACACTACCCGAAAGCTATGCTGCGTATATCGACTGGGGAGTTGCAGCCGAAACAGCAGGATGTGAGCCAGCGTAAACCAAACCAATGATGCTAACACCACATCTACCAGCACCTTCACGTTGGGGCGCACTTGTTGGAGTAATGGCAAGCGCTCACTAAACCGCCAAAGAACGGGCAACAGAAACCCCGCCAACATCAACGGCGGCACCCACAGGCTAGGAAAAATACCGCTCCGAATCCAACTCAGCCAATACTCCAAAGGCGGCACAAAATATCTAACCCGTCCATGCTCGGCAAATTCTGCCATGGGTCTAGCTTCCGCCGCCGTAATCACGGGTCCATACTCAGAAGTTTGTAAGGCAAACGGCAGCAGCACTAAAACCGCTACACCCAGCCCAGCCGCCACAAATCCCCAATCTTGAAGCCGCTGAGGTAGCCGAATTCTTCCCTGCTCCCAAACCATAAAATTCAGCACCAGCACGCCGCAACTTAGCAGCAGAGTTTGCGGATAAAACAAGCCTTGCAGCAGGAAAATAATTAAACAAGGAAGGAGCGATCGCCGCCACACTGGAGACTCATGCCGTTGCAGCAGATAGTACAAAAACGCCGTAAACAGTGGATAGAAGAAAGCTCGTGGCGTTCCTGAAACTAAATCATCCTTCGTCCACAAATTTTGGGTCAGCAAAAAAGATGCCACAAAACCCACTACCGGAACAGGTAAAATTTTCACACAAATGCCGTAGCAAAATCCCGTCGTCGCTAACCCTAACCCAATCGGCAGCCACCGACTGAGCGCCAACGGATTAATGCCAATCTGTGCCGCCAACCCATACAGCGCCGTATACCCCGCTGGCACAATCGACCGGAAATACATGGCGATTAAATCATTGGGAAACAACACCCCATCCTGGAACTGCTGCATCCAAAACACATGCTGTCGCGCATCATCTTGTACCAAATACTCATACCCAAAAGAGGGCTGAAGCGTCAGGACAATGTAAAGGAAGGAGATAACAAGGCTAAAGATTAGCCAGGGAGCAAGTTTGGGAAAGGTCATGGAGGAAGCAGAGAGAGAAAACTAAGTTGTCTTTTCAGCCAGACACCGTAGAATACTCTAATTCTTTTCGCTTTATTTCTTTTCGCTTTATTCTTGGCGTACTAAAATCAGGGTTGGCAAAGAAGGTATGTTGCAGTTAGATCAAAGTCGTAAAGCTGGAGCTAGGCAGCAATTGGGGCGATCGCTCCCCCGCTGGCTGCAAATCTGCGCCATTGCCCTCCTCGTCATTGGCATCTTTTTCCGCTTCTATAATCTCGATCGCAAAGTCTACTGGCTCGACGAAGCCCGCACTTCTCTGCGGATGTCGGGTCATACGCAAACCGAACTGATTCGAGAAATCTACACGGGACAAGTCATAGATGTTGCCACGCTCCAAACTTATCAACGTCCTGGCGAAAAAAGCTGGGGCGATACCCTCCACGCCCTCTTAGGTAATGCTGAACACACTCCCCTTTACTTTCTTCTAGCGCGACTGTGGACGGAAGGATTTGGGTATTCTGTGGCGAATATTCGGGGCTTGTCGGTGTTTTTTAGCCTGCTGGTGTTTCCTTGCCTATTCTGGCTATGTCGAGAATTGTTTGCCTCAAATGCAGTGGGCTGGGTGGCGATCGCCCTCGTCTCCATCACGCCGCTCCATGTCCTATACGCCCAAGAAGCTCGCCCCTATAGCCTCTGGACAGTCGAGATTTTACTCTCCAGCGCCCTATTACTTTGGGCAATGCGTACCCAAACCCGTTGGAGTTGGGTTGCTTACGGCATCAGCCTCACGTTGGGACTGTACACCCAACTGCTCTTTGGCGAAATCATCATTGCCCACGGCATTTATGTGGCGATCGTGGAGAATATTTTCGCCAAAAGGCGGCTTAGCTCAACGGCACGTTCTTACCTGATCGCAACGGGCATTAGCTTGCTCAGCCTTGTGCCTTGGCTGATCTTGTTCTTTGGCAACTTAGATCAAGTTAAAGAAGCCACAGCAACCCTAAATTTGCCTTACCAATTTTCGACCTTAATCAATGAATGGGTGTTGAACTTTAGCCGAGGATTGATCGATCGCGAGTTAGGTTCACTCAACACAGTAGGGTTAATTTTGCTAGGATTTGCACCGCTTTATTATCTCTATCGTAAAACGCCAAAAGTAACCTGGCTAATGATTTTGGCAATAGTAGCAGTCTCGTTTTTAGTATTGGCGTTGCCTGATATTTTTCTAGGAGGACAGCGATCGCTGCGGATTCGCTATTTGATTCCAGCATTCCTGGGTATTCAGATGGCGATCGCTTACCTCTTTGTCACCCAAATTGAGGCGGGAGGTTGGGGCAAAAAAATATCTCAACTGATGCTAACAGGATTAATCACAGGCGGCATTATTGCTTGCTCTGTCAGCGCTCAAGCCCAGGTTTGGTGGAACAAAAGCATCCCTCGCAGCGCCTACTATCCCGCAGTTTCCACTCTCATCAACCAAGCCTCAAAGCCGCTAGTTATTAGTGATGATGATCCAGCAGCGCTATTAGCAATCAGCTATTGGGTCAACCCTAATACTCATTTTCAACTGGTGAGTAGTCCTAAGCAGTTAAAAGTCGCTGAGGGATTTGATCATATTTTTTTACTGAACCCATCCAAACGGCTACGCAGCCGATTAGAACGCAAGTATGACATCAAGCCCGTTTACGAAGATCACAGCATGAGTCAGGCAGAAGTAAGACTATGGGAGATTGTGCGGTAATTACGCTAATAGTGGCTTTGTTTGTCTACAACCGTCCTGTACGCTTATCGATCATGTCTGCCAACAGCGCAAACATGGCAATTTGAGTTGCAGCAATCAACAAAATCAACGTCCGTTCCGTTAAATCTTCTCGAACAAATAAATCTTGAAATAATGTAGTTAAAAACCCGACGAAGAATAGCCCAGCTAACGGCATAAAAACCCGCAGCGGCGCAAAATACACCCCTGTTCGCAAGATTAACTGTACAAACCGCAGCGTATCTCGAATCGGTTTAATTTTGCTCTTACCGACCCGCGCATGGTAATCGATCGGCTCATAATGAACGGCATAATTACTCATCAGCATCGCCACAGTAATGCTAGTGGTAAAGCTAAAATTATCGGGCAAAATTGTCAAAAATCGTTCGACAATGCTTTTGCGAAACACCCGCAATCCACTATTAAGGTCGGGAATGCGCGATCGCGTTAACCACTCAGCAAAGCGCACCAAAAACCACTTTGGGATCTTGCGTAGATTGGAATACCGAACATTCGCCCCAATCCTTGCTCCCACTACCATGTCGGCTTGATCGGTCAACGTAACTAGATGGGGAATGCGATCGTTGGGATAAGTCCCATCGGCATCTGTAATCACAATCCAAGGATGTTTGGCGTTACGAATCCCCGTTTTCAGCGAAGCCCCATATCCAAAATTACGCCGATGCTCCACCAGCCGAATGCCCTTGTAGGGGCGCAATAACTTGCCCGTATCATCGGTAGAACCGTCGTTAACCACAATGATTTCGTACTCACATGCTGCTGCACTAAGCGTCGCCTGAAGTTCATCTAAGACAGGAATAATGCCATTTTGCTCGTTGTAAGCAGGAATGATCAGCGAAAAAGCGGGGCATGATGAATCGCCTCGGGTGAGGTCAACCCCTGAATAAATCGACTGATCCTCCGACATAAATTGAGTTTTCCTAATTGGCGAATAGTCTGATTGAAACACGCCCTTCATAATATCCGATCGCCCACCCCTCTACAACGTGACATTTCATACACCGACTCTTGCTAAACTCAAAACTTGGGATAGATTTGAGTCGCTACATTTATTATTGTGAGAAAAGTACCGTGGCTAAAGATCCGGGTAATACGCTTCAGAGTGCCAGAAATTTCAGGCTGGGTGAAACGAATCGAACGGCTAGAGAAAGCCTAAGTTCGCAAGATCGAGTCGATGTTTGGAAAGTCAATAACAAATTTAGGAGCAGTTTCAACTTGGCGCTTAAGGGAATTTCCAAAAGAGCGAATATCGACGTTACGCTTCTAACTGGCGCAGGACAGGTCATTACCGCTTCCCGTAATCGCAGCAATAAAGCCGAGCAGCTCACAGACATTCCTCTAAAAACAGGCACTTTCTACGTCCAAGTCAAACTGCGAAGCGGTGCCAAATCTAAATATTCCCTCACCCTATCGGCAATTCCTGATGCCGACCAGATCGGCAATACGTTTGAAACAGCAACCCGGCTCACAGGTCAACCTATCAAAGATTTCGTGGGGAATGCTGATCCTAACGACTATATGAAAATCACTCCGCTGGTAGCTGGACAACTCAAGCTCGATCTGACGGATCTAAGTAATGATGCCAACATTGAAGTTTATGACAAAAATCGGACTTTACTTTCAACCTCAACCAATCCTGGCGCAACCCCTGAAACCCTACAGCAGAGTTTAACCAGTATTGCTGGATCAGCCTACTTCGTGCGGGTTTTCGCCGCGCCTGGGAAAGAGACAAATTACACCCTCAACTACTCGTTTACACCCGAAAAAATTGTTACACCCTCTGCTTCCGGCTTACAATACATCGACCTGGCTGAGGGCACAGGTGCTACGCCTCAGACCGGACAGACGGTAAAGGTACTATATACCGGAATTTTTACGAATGGTACAGAGTTTGACAGCGCGCGCGATCGCAATAATCCCTTCTCTTTTCCCATTGGTAAAGGAAGAGTGATTCAGGGCTGGGATGAAGGCATCAGCACCATGAAAGTGGGCGGACGACGGCAGCTTATCATTCCGGCAACACTCGCCTATGGTTCCCAGGGTAGCGGCAGTATTCCCCCAAATGCCACCCTCATCTTTGATGTGGAAGTGCTAGGGATTAGCTAGGCTTGCTGCTATACTCAGGGCGCACATTTCACCCCTGTTGCTATGGCTTCTTATCCCACAGCGTTAATTGTGGGGGCGGGTCAAGGCATTGGCTTAGGGTTTGTTCGACGGTTCCTCGAAAGCGATCGCGCTGACAAGCTCTATGCCACTTACCGCGATCCACAGTCCCCACTCCTCGAAATTTCTGATCCGCGTCTGCACTGTTTGCTGATGGATATTACCGATGAAGCGCAGATTGAAGCGATCGCCCAAACCATCAAAACCGAAGCCACCAAGCTTTATACCGTCATTAACTGCGTCGGCGTTTTGCACGATGGCGAAATGCAGCCTGAAAAGAGCTTGCGCCATCTCAACACCGAGCAGCTTTTACACTATTTTCAAGTCAACAGCATTGGTGCTGTGCTATTAGCAAAACACTTACAGCCCTTGCTTAAGCACGATCAGCGCTCTATCCTCGCTACCATTTCCGCCAAAGTGGGCAGCATTGACGACAATCGATTGGGCGGATGGTATGGCTATCGCGCCTCAAAGTCAGCCCTAAATATGTTCATGCGAACCGTGGCGATCGAATATCGCCGAACTTGTCCCAAGGCGATCGTCGTCACCTTACATCCCGGTACAACAGATACAGAACTCTCTCGCCCCTTTCAACGCAACGTCCCACCCGAAAAATTATTCACGCCCGATCGCACCGTTCAGCAACTGCTCACAGTCATCGATCAACTTCAAGAAAGTGACAGCGGCGAGTTCTTTTCTTGGGATGGTAGCCGGATACCTTGGTAAACTCTATGACGGATGATTTAATTACCATTGCCAGCCACTTTACGACTCAAAAGAAAGTATCGGCAATTAAACCTTTTGGGAATGGCAACGTTAACGATACATTCCTTGTGACAGTCGATGCTTTAGGAAAAGAAAAATTTATCCTGCAACGCATCAACACGCAGGTCTTTCGCCATCCTCAGCTCGTTATGCAAAACATGTGCATTTACACGCAGCATGTGAGCGATCGCCTCCACCATTCTCCCCTCGATCGCCGCTGGGAAGTCCCGCAAGTCCTCCTTACCCAAAATGCTCAAACTCACTGGGCAGATGACAATGGGGCATTCTGGCGCGCCATTAGCTACATCAATGAGTCGCAATCCTTCGACACGTTGCAAGACCTCGAACAGGCTCAAGAAATTGGTTACGCTCTTGGCATGTTCCACAATCTCATCAGCGATCTTTCCCCTGAAAGGCTTGCCGACACGTTAAAAGGATTTCACATTACGCCGCTTTATCTCCAGCAATATGAAGAAGTGCGGGCTGCTTTGCAGATACCGCAAGGGTCGCCATCTAATTCACATCATTCTGCTGAAGTTAATTACTGCTTAAAATTTATTAGCGATCGCCAAACCTGGGCGCACATCCTCGAAACCGCCAAAGCTCAAAACAAGCTCCCGCTCCGCCTCATGCACGGCGACCCCAAAGTCAATAACGTTATGTTCGACACCACTACCCAAAAAGCTGTCAGCATTGTTGATCTTGACACCGTTAAACCCGGTCTAGTTCACTACGATATAGGCGACTGCTTGCGATCAGGCTGTAACCCTGCTGGGGAAGAAACCGAACATTGGCAAACGGTTCATTTTGACCCAGATCTTTGTCAAGGAATTTTACAGGGTTATTTTTCTGTAGCTAAAGATTTCTTTACCGAAAATGATTATCTCTACTTATATGATGCGATTCGGCTGCTAGCTTTTGAGCTAGGACTGCGGTTTTTCACCGATTACCTGGCAGGAAACGTCTATTTTAAGGTAAAGTATCCCGAACATAATCTCATTCGGGCGCTAGTTCAGTTTAAGCTGACAGAAAGCATCGAATTTCAAGAAGCGACCCTTCGCACTATTATCCGTGACCTGCAATGAGCGACCAGATATTCTCTCTCCAACCTTTTTCCCCAGCTTCGCCCAGCGATTTAGAAATCATTGGCACCGTTGCTCGGCGTGCCAACGTGTTAACTATTTCCTACTCGCTTTTAGGCGATTTAACTGATGTGGTAATCGCCCCTCCCGCGACTCCTACCCGACAGAGCCAACTTTGGGAAGCCACCTGCTTTGAATTTTTCTTAGGCACCAAAAACGACAAACAATATTGGGAGTTCAACCTCTCTCCAGCGGGTCACTGGAACGTTTACTGCTTTGACGACTATCGCCAGGGCATGAAAGAAGAAACCGCGTTTCCAACCCTACCGTTTAGTGTACAAACTGAACCCGATGCCTTATCGATCGCCTTAAAAATCAACTTAGGCGCTGTTTTTGCAGCCAGCCAAGCGCTAGAAATGGCGATCGCCGCCGTCGTCAAGCATACCAATGGCGATTCATCCTACTGGGCGCTGAAGCATCCTGGGAAACAGGCAGACTTCCATCTCAGAGATAGCTTCACGCTAAAGCTACCCGCATAAAAAAATTCTCGGCTTCTTAAAGGAGCCGAGAATGTATCTACCAACCGATCCTACTTAGGTTGATACAACACGCCTGAGCCTTGATCCGGCACAAACTGACAAGCCTTAGAAGAACGCATAAAGCTCTTCCAGATTGGCTCATTCGACTTGCGATAATAATCCCCCAGAATGGGCTTGATCGCCTCTGTCGCAGCCTTTAGGTGATAGTGCGGCATGTTCAAAAAGATATGATGCGCCACATGGGTGCCAATGTCATGATGAATCGGATTGATGAAGCCATAATCGCGATCGATCGTAGACAAAGCGCCTTTCAAAAAGTACCAATCTTCACCCCGATACCAAGGAATATCCGCCTCGGTATGATGCAGATACGTTACCAGATCCAACCACATCACAAACACGATGTAGGGAGCCAAATAATACTGCACCAAGAACACCCAACCAAACTGATAAGTTAACACGCCCAAGAATGCAACCATCAATCCTAAGCAGACAGAACTGGTAATGATGTCCCACTTTTCTGAGGAACGAAACAGGGGACTGCTAGGGAGAAAGTGAGAACCACCCGGACGACCTGGCGATCGCCGAAACAAGTAGATAGGGTAAGCCAACAGCGGCACATAGAATCGGAACAGTTTCTCAATCCAGGGCATCTGCTCATACTTGCTCTGGCTCACCGGATACCAGCTTTCATCTGTATCCAGGTTGCCCGTGTTGGCATGATGCGTTCTATGACTAATCCGCCACCCATGATACGGCACTAAAATCGGCGTATGTGAGAGATGTCCAATCAGGCTATTCAACCACTTGATCTTGGAAAAAGAACCATGACCGCAATCATGCCCGACTACAAACAATGCCCAAAACATAGTTCCCTGCATTAACCAGAAAAACGGAAAAAAGAACCAAGAGTTGAGAGAGTGGGCGATCGCGTAAAGTCCGGCGATAATTCCAATATCTAGAAAAAAGTAAGACAGCGACTTCCAAACCGAAGGCTCAAAACAGTAAGTCGGAATCGCCGCCTTCAGATCTTGGAGCGTAAAAGGTACGTCGGCTGTGCGATTAGATGAACATCTAGAATCCGACGGGTCGAGAGTGATATTTGCTTGCACGTATACGTCCGTTTGCCAGGTAGAAAACCACACTTCGTCTGCACGAAAAGCTCAGCGCTTAAACGCTCTTAACTCGAACGCTTTTACTAGGCAGAGGTTTCAAAGAGATTCAGTTCGCACAATTGCCCTTCTGCAATGCTCAACGAAACCAGCTCAGCACCTCTTTGGGAAAATTCTTACGATTCCGATTGCTTTACGAAAACAGCCAGCGTGCCAGTCAGAAAAAACGAAATACAGATATTAACAAAACTTATCTTACCCTTTTTTGTCCTAATTTTCCGGTAGTTGAATTTCAAAGGCTGATGGAAAAAAGACTTGTGATAAGTTTTGATGATGTGTTTCCTGATCTAGGAGCGAGAGGAATGAAAAATCTGTTCAGCCGTCAGCGCTAATTCTGGAAAGGTGTGAGAGGCTATGAGGTCACTTCCACGGAATACTCCGACTTCGCTATAAGTCATTTCCCTGCAACTTCAACACCCTGACTGTCTGAGCGCTGGGGTCAATGAGCCAATATTCGAGAACCCCAATGGCTGCGTATGGCGATCGCTTATTGATGTAATCTCGACCCTTGCGGTATCTGCAAAGCAGCGCGCTGTTAGTTTTGCCAGGACTGACAATTTCAGCAGTCAGCCGAGGAGGAGACATATCCAAGGTAACTGTGAGCCGTCGTCCCATCAGATCTAGATGCTCTTGCCGAAGAACCACTAAATCGGGATAGCGATTTGCTGGGTCCTTTGATTGAAGAACAGGAACTTGTATCTCACAGGTATGCGATCGAATCAACTAGAGTGGGGCTATCCCAGCATTTAGGAATGCCACCATTAGATAATTGGCAAAGAAATCATTTTCGGGTGACTCTGGCGGCAATTCGATTCACTCTCCGTTGATCAGTTGAAACCGCCCTTCCAGATCATCGCTGTAGGATAGGTATTCTTCAAACGTGGCAAATCGTGGTTTGGCTTGAGTCATAATAACTGTCCTGCTGTAGGACGATGCCATCATTTTATCTGAATACGTTGTTTTTGAGCTTGAGATGCTTTCATAATCCTCTAGATTTGCGCCAAACTAGAGTTCTCATAGCCCTCCGGCAAAGACTTGATCCACCGTCAGCGTCAATGTTCGGAAGGTAGGAGAGAGAATGCGATCGCCCATCTTAAATTGTTGGATCTCGTATTCTCCGTCAACCAAAGTGCAAACAGAGAGGGTAGGTTGTTTAGGCGTACCGATGAACCGTCGCCCTCCTAAACCGAGGTAGTCAGCAATCCAATATTCTTTGACTGCGATCGCTTCATAGTCAGCCAGTTTTTTCAGGTAATCATCCCGCCAGTTGGTGCTAACGACCTCAACGATGATCGGGATAGAACTGCCTCGCGTGAGTGTTGATGCTTTTTCCCAGTAAGGCTCTGAGGACAGTTCCCGTTGATCGACAAGCAACACGTCAGGTAAATATGCACTATTTTCATCAGTGCAGGATCTTACCAGAGCCTGTTTAGGAGCGAAGTATGGGAGTTGTAAAGACCTCGACTGAAAAGCAAATTCCCCAATCAAGAATCCCGTAACTTCCTCATGTTTCCCTTTAGGCTGCATCTCAACAACTGCTCCATTACGCAACTCATACCGCCCGTCGTTTGGCTTCCACTCAATGAACTCATCAAATGTCGTCAGTTTTTGCAGTGCTTGAACCATCGGGTTTCTCCTTTGAGTGAAAGCGTGAAGGGCCTGTAGAATTCACCTTGTACCCCAACTTTCAGACAAGCTTAATTATACTGAGAATTCGCATTTCTCTGAGAGAAAAGAGGCAGAGCATTCCGGGAGAATTCCCTGCCTTCCTCTAGAAGCGAAGGACTCGTCCTGTACAGATCTACAGTTCTTTCACCGAAGCCACAAGCTGCGTAATCGCATCCTTAGCACCACCAAACAGCATCATCGTTTTGCTCTTATAAAACAAATCATTCTCTACTCCCGAAAATCCTGCACTCATTCCCCGCTTAATCACAATGGTGTGTTGCGCCTTATCCACTTCTAATATCGGCATCCCGTAAATCGGGCTACTCGCATCGGTTCTCGCTGCTGGGTTCACCACGTCATTGGCACCAATCACTAACGCCACATCTGTCCGTTCAAACTCTGGGTTAATGTCGTCCATATCATAAAGCTGCGTGTAAGGCACGTTCGCTTCTGCTAGCAACACATTCATGTGTCCCGGCATCCGTCCGGCAACCGGGTGAATAGCGTATTTCACTTCCACGCCCAAGCGCTCTAACTGGTCTGCGAGTTCCCGGACGGCGTGTTGAGCTTGGGCAACTGCCATACCGTAACCGGGGATGATCACCACCGATCGCGCATAGCCCAACATCATTGCGCCTTGCTCGGCATCAATCGATCGCACCGTGCGATCGTCGGTACTGGCGATCGCACTTTCACTGCTTGCCGTTTTACTAGAGCCAAAGGCACTAAATAACACATTCGCCAACGTCCGGTTCATCGCCCGACACATCAGCTCGGTCAAAATAATGCCCGAAGCCCCCACCAACGCCCCAGCAATGATCAAAATATTGTTCATTAACACAAACCCAGCAGCACTGGCAGCAACTCCCGAAAAAGAGTTCAACAAAGAAATCACAACAGGAGTATCTGCACCACCAATCGGCAGCACAAATAAGATCCCTAAAATTAGCGATAACCCAGTCAAGGTTAAAAAGATCATCGGATTATGGGGATCAGCAATCAACAAACCGCTGCCGACCAAAAAGGTAATGACGATCGCCAAATTAATGGGCTGTTGAAACGCAAATGTAATGGGCGCACCGGGCACCAGTTCTTGCAGCTTCGCAAACGCCAGCAGGCTCCCCGTGAAAGTCACGCCACCGACCAAAATACTCAACACAATCGTCACAGTTTCATCAACTGGAACGACATCAACGGTATGAATCACCCGCCAAAATTCACCGACTGCAACGAGGGCAGAAGCCGCGCCTCCAAAGCCATTCAGCAAACCCACCATTTGGGGCATGGAGGTCATTTGCACTTTGTACGCCATAACTGCACCGATCGCCGAGCCAATGGCAATGCCCACGGCAATCATTTCGTAATTTAAAACTTTTTGATCTAAAAGCGTTGCCACGACGGCAATCAACATGCCGATCGCCCCAATCAAATTGCCCTGCCGCGCCGTTGCAGGAGAACCTAATTGCTTCAAACCTACAATAAATAACGCCGAGGCAACCAGATAACTCAATTGGATGCTAGTAGGGAGAAAATCATTCATGTCTTTACTTCCTTCTTTTTAAACATTTGCAGCATCCGATCGGTCACCAAAAAGCCACCGACCACATTGATCGTTGACAAAATTACGCCCAGCAAACCCAAAATTACCGTCAGGCTCCAGTTACGTTCACCCGCAACCAAAAGCGCACCCACAACCGCAATTCCAGAAATCGCATTAGAACCCGACATCAGCGGTGTATGCAGCGTCGGCGGAATTTTATTAATCACCTCAAATCCAACAAATGAAGCCAGCATAAACACTACCAATCCAGCAATAATTCCGTCTACCATAATTTCCTTAGCCTTTGGCTCCCACTGTTTCGCTTAACAAATCCTTGACTCGCTGATTCTTAATTTCTCCCCCGTGGGTAACGCAAGCACTCGATACAATGTCATCGTCAAAGTTCAGCGTCAGCACGCCATCCTTAACCAAAAATTGCACCAGGGTCAGAACGTTTTTGGCATACATTTGGCTAGCGTGGAACGGCACTGTCGAAGAAAGGTTTGATTCTCCAATCAGGGTTACGCCACCTTTAACTACCGTCTTACCTGCTTCACTGCCCTCGCAGTTTCCGCCCTGATCCGCAGCAAGATCGACGATTACAGAACCGGGTTTCATCTCGGCAATCATGTTAGCAGTGACGAGACGCGGAGCTTGCCGACCGGGGACTTGAGCCGTAGTAATGACCACATCGGACATTTTAACGTGCTCCGCGATCGCCGCCTGTGTCCGCTGTTTCGACACCTCCGAGACTTCCAAGGCATAGCCGCCTGCCGCCACCGTATCTTCCTCAAGCTGCACTTCTACAAACTTTGCCCCCAAACTCTGCACCTCTTCTTTCACCGCAGGACGAATATCAAAGGCTTCCACCACTGCGCCCAAACGCCGAGCCGTGGCGATCGCTTGCAACCCAGCCACACCCGCACCAATAATCAACACCTTGGCAGGCGCGATCGTTCCGGCTGCTGTCGTCAGCATGGGAAAGAACTTGGGCAAAGCCGCCGCCGCCAAAAGCACCGCCTTATATCCGGCAACACCTGCTTGAGACGACAGCGCATCCATACTCTGGGCGCGGCTGGTGCGAGGAATTAGCTCTAGTCCAAAAGCAGTGATCTTTCGCTCGGCAAGTCGCTGCATTAATGCCGGAGAACCCAAAGGATTCAGGAACCCAATTAGCGTTGCCCCTTCCTTCAGTAAATCCACCTCGTGCCGTCCATCTTCCCGCTCTTGGGGCGGATTCACCTTAAGCACTAGATCAGCCTCATGCCAAAGCTGCTCAGTATCAGTCACAATCTTTGCCCCCGCTGCTTCATAAGCTGCGTCTGAGAAGAAGGACTGTTCTCCTGCACCCGCTTCAACCCACACTTCCATACCCTGCTTAACCAATCGACTGACGATATCAGGAATGACCGCAACACGGCGTTCTCCGACTTCAATTTCTTTAATAATGCTGACCTTCATTCATTCTCCTTGGTACGCAGTTGAGTCAAAAAATCTTGGCGATCGCGGACATATCTTGACAACCCCTTGATTTTTATACTGATATCCTAAGGCAGAATATAAGGTATACATGGAGATACAGCAATGGACACACAACAACCCATCGTTTACCAAGGACAGTTTGGCGAGTTCACGATTGATCAGAGCGATCGCCAAGGCGTGATCATCTATCGAGCGGGCTTAATGATTGCTGCCCTCAGTTTTGCCATTGGTAGTACAATAGTTCTATGGCAGGGCAATCATCCCGTTATGCTTCAGGCGCTCAGTCCCCTTTACACGCTCTTTTGTCTTGGGTTGGGGATTAGCCTACTGTCAATTCATATTTATATGGTTGTGCTGCATCGGGCACTGCAAGCATTTTGGATGGTAGGAGCGATCGCCGCCATAGTTGTGGCGCATTTTTATGCCGAACCCTTTGCGCTGACGCTCTACCAACGCCCTGCCACAATTCTGGGCATTGGTTTTACGTTTGCAGCCTTAACGGGATTATTTTTCAAGGAAGCCGCTTGCTTCAATCGCCTTGAAACAAAGGTTCTAACACCACTAGTGCCGCTGCTACTACTAGGGCATTTACTAGGGTTTTTACCTGTGATGGAAGAGAAAATACTTCTAGCAGTATGGGCAGTACTCTTTATGGTTTTTGCGCTGCGAAAGGTTTTCCAATCTATTCCTCCAGATATTGGCGATAAAAGTGTTTTTGCTTATTTGAAGAATCAAAAGTTAGAAAATGCTTGAGTATGCAAAAACACAGGTTTTAAGTTCTAGAAACTTCTAGTACGATAGATCTACTCTGTTTCTAGATTCTGTCTCATGCGGCGTGATTCAATCTTTTACAAGATTTTTCAGCAATTTCCAGGAATCCTGTTTGAAATGCTGGAGACTCCTCCTCCCAATGCTGCACAATATCGGTTTGATTCTGTTGCCGTCAAAGAACCCTCCTTTGCCATTGATGGCGTTTTTCTGCCACCCGAAAACAGCACAGGCATCGTTTACTTCTGCGAAGTCCAATTCCAGCGAGATGAATTACTGTATGAACGATTATTTGGTGAATCGTTTTTGTATTTTTATCGCAACCGCGCGCGCTTTAGGGATTGGCAGGCTGTCGTTATTTATCCATCTCGTTCAAAAGAACAAAGCCAGTTTTATCCCTACGAAGACTTAATAGAAGGGCATCGGGTTCATCGCGTTTATCTTAACGAACTAGGGGCGATCGGGCAGTTGCCGCTGGGGTTGGCAGTCATGGTCTTAAGCACGTTAAGTCAGAAAAAAGCTCCTGAAGCTGCCAAGCAAATGCTTAAGCGATCGAAACAGAAAATTGCATCTCAGGAAGAGTTTCGCGCCATAATAGGAATCATTACAACGGTTATTGCCTATAAGTTTAATAAGCTGTCACGGCAAGAGGTGGAAAAAATGCTGGAAATTACAGGACTTCAGGAAACACGATTCTATCAAGAAGCAAAGCAAGAAGGTCGCCAGGAAGGAAGAATAGAGGAACGCCAGTCGCTGATTTTAGATCAGTTGACTGGGTTGGTGGGAGAATTGCCTGAGTTAATCCGAGAGCAAATCACTGCGTTATCGAGCGATCGCCTCAAACCCCTAGGTCTAGCATTACTAAAGTTTAATCAACTGTCAGATTTAGAGGAATGGCTTAAAACGCACCTAGAGTAACCAGGTTCAACTTACACGCAAAGCCCGAATCGCTCGCTCAATCTCAATTATAAAAATAGAAGTTGTCCCTTCCGGCTCAGGCAAAACTGCCACACAGCTTGCAATGCTCAGGGCATGACCGTGGCGATAAGATTCCGGGAGTTGTCGAATTGTTGAAGCAGGTAAATCGATTAAGTCAGGTGGAGTATCGACCAAGAATGCGTACAGTTCCTTCTGCTTTAGTTGCGTGATCACTAAGAACTTTCCACTAGCCACTTCCAACGTTTGAGCAAAGTGTTTGTGTAAATTTAGCACCGTAATGGCACGTTGACCAAAGTGAAATAGCTCAATGCTGTTGGTGCTACTCATCATCTGGGGCGGGCAACTCACCACTTTAACGATCGCATTCATTGGCAGCGCCAAAGTTTGATTAGCGATCGTAAATGTAACGACCCGAACTGACTCTTGAGAATGATCAGGTGAACCGGCTAGAGATGGAAAAGGGATAGTAGGCTTCATAGTTCAAGGAATTTGAAACGTTTAGGCTTTTGAACTCAGGCTGACCAACGTGCTGAGCAGTTCATGCTCGGTATAGGGTTTTGTCAGGTATGCAGATGCTCCTAGTTGCAAAGCAAGTTGGCGGTGTTTTTCGCTACTGCGAGAGGTTAGCATTGTTACCGGAACAGTCGTAGAAAACTCTTTCCTATAACGCATTAAGAATTCAAATCCATTGAGCTTGGGCATCTCCAAATCACAGGTAATGAGCTGAATGCTGGAGTGCTGCTGAAGTTGGGCGATCGCATCTAATCCATCTTGCGCCTGTATTACCTGATACCCTGCTTTCTTCAAGGTCAGCGTCAACGTTTGGCGAATTGTTGCAGAATCGTCAATTACTAAAACTCGTTTTGCCGCGATCGCTAGCTTCGGTTCTGGAATCATCGGTGGCTCGATCGCAATTGGATCAGGAGCTACGGAATCATTTTGAATTGCGACAGGCTGATGAGATGAAATGACTTTTTGGCGATTGCCATGATGAACCAATGCCGCTCCATCGACAACTAGCGTTAGTTGCCCATCTGCTAGAATGCTACAGCCGTAGATGTAGTTAGGAGGCGCGATCGCATTGCTAACAGGTCGAATCACCAGTTCTTGTTCACCTAAAATCTGATCTACTGAAATTCCTAGGAAACCTTTTTTCCAGCGCAGCAATAACAGTGAGGAAGTATCGGTTGCAACAGGCAGATGCAAAGCTTTGAAAGAGATCTCAGTTTTGATTTGCTCCGGTAAAGACGTGCTGTAATTCACTAGATCTGCTAGGCGACAAATGGGCACAGGATATTCATCTTGTCCTTGCTTCCAATGAAATACACTTTGCCCAGCCATTGTTTCGATCTGATTAGCTTGAGGAATCAAAATTCTCTCAATTTCCTCAGAGAGAAAAGCATATACGGCAGAGCCAACCTGACAAACCAGAAGCCGAGCCGTCATCAAGGTGAGGGGTAGTTGGAGCGTGAAAGTTGTGCCTTGGTGAGATTCTGTTTGAACGGCAACATTGCCATCCAGCGATCGCAACTGATTACGCACTACGTCTAACCCAACGCCTCGCCCAGAGAGATCGGTCACCTCATCGGCGGTCGAAAATCCGGGTTGAAACATTAGTTCTAGCAATTCATCAGGGGTACATTGATCGAGATGAGGAGAAGGGAGCCGCTTCATCTCAAATCCCCGCCGACAAATCTTTTGTAAATTCAACCCTTGACCATCATCTTTTACCTCAATAATAGTGCGGTTTCCCTGCTGATAGGCGTTGATCGTAATCTGTCCAATTTCGGGCTTGCCTTGTTGCAGACGCGCTTGGGCAGATTCAATCCCGTGGTCGAAGGCATTGCGAACGAGGTGAAGCAGAGGATCGTATAGTTTTTCGGCGATCGCTTTATCTACCAGCACTTGTGCGCCCCGAATTTGTAGATCTACGTGCTTACCATGAACCTCAACTAGCTGTTGCAAAACGCGAGGGAAACGGTTTAAAACAATTCCCAGCGGAATCATTCGAGCTTCCATCAAATCATCCCGAACGTGGTTTAGTAGTCGTCCTTGCTTACCTAATGATTGACTAGATTGCCGAACTGCTAAATCGATCGCTTCTGTCGTTCCTCCAAGCTGCACCAACTCCTCTAATGCAGCGTACAAAAATATGTGCAGTTCACTATGACGATCCATTTCTAACGGATCAAATAAACTGGTTTCTGTCTGGTGTTCAAACCTTCCTCCATCATGCCAACTATTTTTCCCATGAGAAGTCACTAACATTTTATCTGACCAGTCTCTCAGCTTTGTCAAGGTTTGTTTATGTTGATTCAAACCGTCGATTAAATCTAGAACCTGCCGCTGTAATCGTTCGTCTTGCAAACCTTGGCGGTTTTGATTGATCAGCAGTTCTCCTACAGAGTGGCTGAGGGATTCTAAGTGTTCTAAATTGACGCGAATTGAAATGGCAGGAGATGCGATCTTTTTAGATATAACCTGGGTTGGGGGCTGGGATTTTTGAATAGTCTTTTTTGGGGCGATCGCCATTGGAGACATAACCGTAATCATCACCGGAGACGCGATCGGAGCTTCAACCTCAACCACTAATTCATCTAAATCGCTCAACTCACTCAAGCCATCTAGAGCATCCAATAATCCTGCATCTAAAGGCAAATCGCCTGAACCAGATAAAGCATCAAAATCAAAAAATCCATCTTCCTCAGAAGACGAATGATTAAAGTCAATGAACGCAGGAGCTGTGGGCTGGGCGACCCCTTGGGGGTAACTCGAAGAGATCGCCGTTACCTGCGTTTGATGACTAGTTTTAGGGCTAGACTTGCTCTGAAGCAGAAATGCGGGAGTTGCAATAGGCTGATTCAGAAAACTAATTAGATGCTTCCAAATTTCCAGCAATTGTTGAACTCGCGGGTACTGCCTGATCAGATTCTTGGGTGGTTTTGTGCGAAGAGTTTTTTGCACGGGTTGAGCCGATGCAGTTTTTTTCTGTGCCAGTTGCTTGAGGGCTGGAGAAGGCTCTCCGCCACGAGTCCGATCGCCTGCAAACACCGCCGTTTGCCCTTGTCGAAAATCAGCTAGAGCAGTTCGAGCAATCGTTAGGCTTTGATATGGATGGGTATCGAGCGCCTGGATCGTGGTCTTAGCGATCGCGCCAAATCCCGACAAATTAAGGGACTCTGCCAAACCTGAAAAGATCTCAGCATGGGTTTGAAGTAAGGTGGCGATCGCCGCCACATCGCCACCTGCCAACAGGCTCTCTAATTCATTTAAACGACTGTCAACGCCGCTCTCAAAAATTGATTGAGTAATATCAAATCCTAGTTCCGCAGAAGTTGGAATCGATGCACCCGGATCAAAGTTTTTACCCAGTTTAGTTTTCAGCCGTTTAAAAACTGAATCAGCTTGCTTTAGCACATCGGCATCATGGCACTGGCTACCCGCGATCGCTGCGGTCACAGGCATTCGCAAACATTCATAGGCTTTCAGCAGTAGCCCTTCCAACTCTGAATCTACAACTACATCAGGATTGTAAAGCGACTTAAACACATCCTCTAGAGAATGCGCCATTGTTTTAATACTCTCAACCCCAACGCTAGCCGCCGCGCCTTTAAGCGTGTGTGCCGATCGCATCAGGTTATGAACTTTTGCAGGGGTTCGATCTTCCTTTAACCCCAGCAAATCCTGTTCAATTGCTTGCAGCAAATCCTGGGCTTCGGGGAGGAAGTACGAATAGCCCTGCTCTTGAATAGAAGAATCCATGCTAGTTCACCTTAAACTGACCGACGCTGGCTTGAAGCTGCTGCGCCGTTGCCAGTAGCTCTTGGAAAGAGGCTGAGATGTGGGTTGAGTCGGTTGAGTTTTTGTTGGCGATCGCTGCTACATCAGACATTGCCTGAGTCACGAGCTGCGACTGCTGGGTTTGAACTTGGGTGGCTTGAGTAATCCCTTGCACCAGTTGGCTAATTTGCGCCGTTGCCGTCACAATTTCGTTAAGCTGTTGCCGAGTTTCATTAACCAAATTGGTGCCGCCCACAACCTGCTGAATGCCCAGATCCATAGCCGTCGTTACCTCAACGGTTTCTGCCTGAATTTCTTGCACCAGTTTTTCAATCTCGCGGGTGGCTTCAGCAGATTGGCGAGAGAGCGATCGCACTTCATCCGCCACCACCGAGAAGCCTCGACCATACTCTCCGGCGCGGGTTGCCTCAATGGAAGCATTGAGCGCTAGAAGCTGGGTTTGGGTGGTGAAGTTGCTAATCAAACTCACGACTTTAGAGATTTTTTGAGAAGATTCGCTCAGGCGTTTAATCTTCTTGCTGGTTTCCGCCACCGTTTCCCGAATCGCCATGATTCCATCCACAGTTTTGTTCATGGCAGTATCGCCCGCCTTGACCGTTTGGTTTGCCTGCTGAACGGCAGTTTCCACCTGTTTAGCGTTGGCTGCAACCGCCTGGGTTGAGTTAACCATCGACTCGATGCGCTCGATCGCCTGGGTCACTTGGACAAACTGCTGCTGGGCTTCGTGGGAGAGCATGGCGATCGCTGTTTCGCTATTGCTGGAAGTTTCCGATACTTTAACGGCGGCTGATTGCACCTGCGTCACAATTTTCCGCAAGCTTTGAATCGTGTTGTTGTAGGCATCGGCGATCGTGCCAACTGCATCTTCGCTGACTGGAACCCGCACCGTTAAATCTCCAGAAAGCACAGGTCGAACAGCGGTCAGCATTTGAATCACCTGCTGTTGTAGTTTGTCGTTAGCCGATTTTTCCCGCGTCACCGATTGCGTCAATTGCTCAGATTGGTTTCTCAGCTTTTCTAGTGAAAGAGTTTGGTTAAGAGCAAAGCCAAGCTGCAAGGCAATTTGATTCAGTAACGTGACTTCTGACTCATCCCATTGCCGAGGTCCAGAGTTTTGATAAGCTCCTAAAATCCCCCACAGTTTACCTTCCACAAATACAGGAACCAGCACATAGGCTCTCGCTTGAAATTTCTCCAAGAGTTCGACGTGGCAAGGGTTATGGTTCGCTGTATAAATATCATCTACCGCCAGACTTTCCCGATTTCGATAACGCCCACCTTCAGTTTCTTTGAGGTAAGTATCCCTTACATTAGTACCTACTTCACTACCCACCAGTCGTTCCCAACCCGTAGCAACCGATTCTGAAACAAAGGTGCCACTCCAATCTGGTGAAAACTGATAAACTGCAACGCGATCGGCTTTTAACAACTGCCGAACTTCTTGCGTGACGGTGCTAAAAACAGAGTGGATATCGAGCGATTCCCGCACAATGTCTAAAGATTGACGAATGCTTTCTGTAGCGTTTACTAGTGCTCGTTCTTGCTGCGCCTGTTTTTGGACTTTGCTCAAAAACTCGCCCTGCTGAATCCCAATTCCCAATTGAGCGCCAATTTGAGTTAAAAGGTTGTCTTCTGAGGCATCCCAATGGCGCGGAGTGGCGTTTTGGTAGATTGCTAGCAGTCCCCAAAGCTGCGAACCGACCCAAATTGGAGCAACCATGTAGGCTTTTGCTTCCATCTGCTCTAGGATGTTGCTGTAGCACTGAGAGTAGGCGACTTGAGCAATATCGTGGACAACCAGCGTTTCTTTTTTACGAAATTTGCCGCCCTGGTTTTCTTGGAGATAAATGTCTTCCCAAACCATGGGGCTATTGGGTTCTAAAAACTTTGACCAACCCTTACCCACGGCTTCAGCCATAATCTCGTTGTGCCAATGAGCATTGAAGCAAGAAATAATGACGCGATCGCCCAGCAAAACTTGTCGAACCTGCTGCGAAATTTGCCCCAGAATGACTTCTAAGCTCTGGCTCTGGCGCACCATTTCGATCACAGATTGACCAACCTTAGTAATAATCTGACCAAATTCTTTCTCACGGTTCGCTGCTTTAGTGAGTTGCTCAGCTTGTATTTGGACACGCTGCACGTAGTCTGCCTGCCGCACCGCCATGCCTAATTGAGAAGCAATTTGTCCCATCAGAGTTACCTCAGCTTCTTCCCAAACCCGCACTCCAGAGTTTTGATAAGCAGCCAACAATCCCCAGAGTTCATTCTTCTGAAAAATCGGCACAATGACATAGGATCGAGCCTGCATTTTCTCTAGAAACTCGACGCAGCAAGGAGAGAATTCCATTGCGTAAACATCGTTAACCTTGTTGTACGCATCCCCTTTGCTATAAGCTCCACCCTTTATATCTCTCAGGTAGGTATCTGTTTTGAGGCTGTCATCACTCTGCTGCTCTTGAATGATGGAAACCCATCCAGTCGCCACAGATTCAGCCACAATTTCACCACTCCAGTCGGGGTTAAAGCGATAAATTGCGAGGCGATCGCACTTCAGCAATTGCCGGACTTCTTGAGTCGTTGATTTAAAGATTGCCTGCAAGTCAAGAGTCTGCCGAATTCGTTCAACAATTTTGCTGACCGTTTGTTCTCGCTTAACGGCAAGCCCCATCTGCTCAGATTGCTCGCGGACTTTCTCCAAATAAGTGGCTTGCTGCAAAGCTACGCCTAAAGATCCGCTGAGTCGAAGCATCAGAGTGACTTCCTCATCCTGCCAGTGGCGCACCCCAGAGTTTTGATAAGCTGCCAGTAATCCCCACAGCTTTGTCCCTTGAAAGATGGGTGTAATTAAACACGCTCGGCATTGATATTTTTCTAAGACTTCCAGGTAACAAGGCATGTAGCCCATTGCGTAAATGTCATCTACTCGCGTGTAATTTTCACCTCGGTTGTACTTTCCACCCTGTGACTCTTTTAGGTAAGTATCCGTGTCTAACGTAGCGGCAGAGCTATATTTTTTGACACTACAGCGATCGAAACTACTCAAATCCCGCTGTTGGTAAGCACCGCGATCGCGGTTTTGGGATGCACCCAGATTCTCTTCTTCCTGAATCACCGAAAGCCAGCCCGAACCTACCGACTCCGCAATAAACTCACCGCTCCAGTCTTCATTAAACCTGTAGATTCCCACGCGATCGCACTTCAGCAAGCGTCGCACCTCGCGGGTCGTTACCCGAAAAATCGTATCTGAATCAAGAGATTCTCGAATCTGATCAATCAACTTAGTCAGAACATTTTCTTTATAAGATTGTTCTTTCAGTTGCTGTGAAAAATTAGCTTCTTGTAGGGTTGAAGTCAGTTGCAGTGTGACTTGGTAAAGCAGCGTTGTTTCGGCTTCTTGCCATTGGCGTGGCTCCCGACATTGTTGAGCAACCAGTAAGCCCCACGGCTGTCCTGCTATGACGATCGGGATGCTGAGGATTGATTTAACCTGCATCTGTTCCATTAGCTGCCGCTGATAAGGCGTTATCTTTGCCTTATTAGTGTCGTCTGCAATGACCATCTGCTGGGTTAGGTAATCTTCAGCCTTATTTGCGCCAAAGGTTGCGGCTGGCAGCGTATTGCCTAAGACTATCGCCCAGTCCGAATCAACAGATTCCGCCATGACTTTCCCCTCACTAGCAGCGTTCCCCGCGCTAGCAGAGGTGAAGCGATAGACCAACACTCGGTCGGCTTCCAATGATTCCCGAACGGTGTCCACGGTTAGATTGAGCAGAATCTCTAAATCTTGAGCTTGCTGCATTTGGGTGGCGATCGCCATCATTTGCTGCCGCTGATATCGGAATTTTTGGGCAACCAATGGAGAGCTATCCGGCTCAGAAACTTTTGGGCGAGTTGCTACAAACTCTGTGACCTGTAGAAAACTATTTTTGACATTATTTTTTTGCAGCAATCCAGCCTGCATCAACTCAGCTTTGAGATTAGATAACGCCGTTGCAACCTGCAAAAACTCCCGATTGTCATCCAGCACGCTACTGTCTTCACGACGGCTCACCTGTGGCTCTAGTTGGGCTACGGGCTGAGCAATCGGATCGAGCTGCGGCTTTGTCCTAGAAGCCTGAACCTTACGAGGTGGGAGGACTTCAGGCTCTTTTTCTTGAGGTTCTGTTTGTGCAAAGAAATCTGCAAAATCGCCTAGCGTTGTCGTTTCAGACTGATGAGATGTCGTCATGGAAGTTGCCTCAGAACGTAGATACAGGAAATGGATAGATGTCTTTTTCTTTGATTTATCGGGGTTTTCGATTTATCAGGGTTTTTAATTTATCGAGGATGAATATTTAACGCAGGATCTTGTAGCAGGGCTGGCAAGTTGAGAACGATAGTGCGATCGCCCGTTAAATACCCTTTCACAAACGGCAAGAACTGCGCTGAGAACATCTCCAAAGACGCAGCGTGAATCAAATGAGGATCGTATGACTCAATATCATGAACCTGCGGCACACAAAGCCCCAGAGTTTGCCCATTCACTTCAACAATGACAGCCATGAAGGTAGAACTGCCAAATTGCAAAATCCCCGAAAACCCCACCTGTTGCCCCAAATCCACTAACCAGAGCATTTCGCCCCGCCAGTTATAAAGCCCTAACACGCAGCTTGGCATGTGAGGAACGGGCAAAATATCGGTAATGGTGGCAGTGGCGATCGCCACAATCTCATCGACTGCCAGCAACGCTGTTTTTTCAGGACAAAGCTGCAATCGTAGAAACCGTTGTCCAATTTCTACAGGTATAGGCTCAGCAAATAAACTGGAAAGATCACCCAGATCATTGACTAACTCGGTAAACGTTTGCTGATCAATCGGAACAGAATCTAACACCTCTAGCATGGCTTGTCTCTTCGTTACTTAATCAATTGCCGAATGGTCTGGAGAAACACCGTTGGGTCAACAGGCTTAGGAATGTAGGCATTAGCCCCCAACATATCGCCCCACATTTTGTCTGCATCTGTGTCTTTAGTCGAGCAGATCACCACAGGAATGCTGCTAGTACTGGGATCTGCTTTCAGTTCTCGGCACAGTTCAAAGCCGCTCTTACCGGGAAGAATTACATCCAGCACGATTAAATCTGGCTTCTGGCTATTTAACTTAATCTGGGCTTCCTCGCCGCTCTGAGCACTCATTACCGTTAATCCCGCTTGCTTCAGATAACTCGTCAGCAATTGCATTTCAGTAACGCCATCTTCAACTAACAAAACTGTTCCCATTGTTTTAGCTCCTATCGACTGTTCCTAAATATTTCCGCACTACTGTCAAAACCTTGTCTGCATTAACAGGCTTCGAGAGAAACCCACTAGAACCCACCACCTTGGCGCGAACCCGATCTATAATGCCGTCGTTGCTAGTTAAAATAACGATCGGCGTATTTTTAAACAAAGCAACGCGACGGATTTGCGAACAAATCTCGTAACCACTGGCGATCGGCATCACCAAGTCTAAAAAGATCACTCCTGGCTTCTGCTCTAAAAGTGTGGGTAAAGCCTGCATTGAATCCTGAATGCCAATGAACCGATAGCCCGCTTGGGTCAAGATTTTTCCCATCGTGTCGCATTCTCGCTTACTGTCGTCAATGCAAGCCACCAGTGGAGCCGATGGCAGTACAGTCTTACCGTTAACTGCCGGGATAGAAGGTACTGGCATAGCTTCCAGCATATTTGCGACTGGAGAAGGAAAATCAGGAACTGGAATTAATCCAATAAAGCCTTTGCGGAAGTAGGGCACTAACATCCGGGTTAGGGGCACTAGATCTTGCTTCATGAGTACCGCTAAGTCTCGGAGCGATCGCTTACCATCTGCCAAAGCAACAAGCGTTTTATAAATTTTTTCGGAAGTCTGCTGCTGTAAAATTTCCTGCTGTCGCAGCACGGGAGCCAGACTAGGAGAATGATCGACCAAACCCAAAGCCCGCCACTCATTCCAAATCGGTTGGACTTCATCAAGAACCTGTTGTGCATTGACGAGCGCTAAAGATGCATCCAACACATCCTTATGATCAACCTTAAAATTAACGAACCGAGTTTCCTCTTGTTGAAGAACGTCAAACAAAACATCAGATACAATGCTGCGAATGAGAGCAACCGTTTGCTCTACTGTGATCTTCTGCTGCTTGACCAAGCTCATGAGAATATCGTAGTCCCAACGTTGAATATTACCCGACGCTCCAAATGTAACGGCTTGGGCATTAATTTGAGGACAGTGACGGGATAAATTTCGATACCAGCGCCGCACAGGATGAGGACCACCTGATGCCCAAATCAAGCGTCCCATATAAAGATAAAGGCTCCATTTCTGGTCATTTGCCTCTATATCAAGTCTTCCGGTAAGATGTAAGCGACTCTGGACACCAAGTAATCCACTTGGCATATCAGCAGATGAGTGATCGACCCCTATCATAATTTTTAATTACCATTTCAAAGCGGTACAACAGTTAATACAAACTTCGACAGATGCACCTATTACATCGCTATATAAAACTTCATAATCTAGACAAGTTGCCTAATTGCAAAGCAGAAAGAAATTCAGTTTTTGCTATTACCAGACTCATTAATCTACCTTTCAGGAACCTTAACCAATAGATTGCCCAGTTCTTTAGATAAGCTAACCGGATCAAAAGAATTCTTGTATGAGAAGGAATACGAAATCTAGCGTTACAAAACTCAGCAATGTTAGCCCTATTTGAAACTTGGGAAGGATGTAAACATCTCTGTTTTTAGAGAAATGCCTGCCGATTGAGAAAGGCATTTATCAATCCGCAACAAGTCGTTCAAATTAGGTAATTAACATGGCTGTCGAAAAAGTAAACTCTTCCTCTAGCTTGGCTGAAGTCGTCGATCGCATTCTTGATAAAGGAATTGTCATTGACGCTTGGGTTCGGGTTTCTCTCGTC
>JBBRCV010000043.1:0-27199 GCA_038204505.1 Elainellales cyanobacterium | reverse complement strand
ACACTTCACACGTGATTGATATTCGCAAAGGAGATCAATTTACGCCAGAGTTTGTGGCGATTAATCCGAATAGCAAAATTCCGGCGATCGTTGATCACGAGAACGGTTTGTCGATCTTTGAGTCGGGAGCAATTTTAATTTATCTAGCAGAAAAGACTGGGAAATTTTTGCCGACTGAAACGAAGGCTCGGTTTCAAGTGTTGGAATGGTTGATGTTGCAGATGGGCAGCATTGGTCCGATGTTTGGGCAACTCAATCATTTCCGCAAGTATGCACCTGAACAAATTCCCTATGCGATCGCCCGTTACGAAACTGAGACATTGAGGCTATACAGTGTTTTAGACCAGCAGCTTGCCGCGAATGAGTTTATCTGTGGAGACTACTCGATCGCCGATATGGCGATTTATCCCTGGGTGGCGATCTACGAATTCCAAGGCTTGACCCTCGACAATCATCCCAACTTAAAGCGCTGGGTGGAAGCGATCGCCCAACGTCCAGCCGTTCAGCGCGGTATGGCAGTTCCCGAACTCTCTTAATTCTCGTCATGACCCCAACGCTTCCCACCATTAAGTTTCTTCAGCAGCCTACCTCAGACGCTTGGGTTGAACAGGCGATCGCCAACCTCGATATCATTTTGCTGGATCATTCCCACTGTGAGCGCAAAGCAGCAGGAACGGCAGTGAACATGATGTTTCGCTATCTCTCCAGCGCTAAGCTAGTGCGGGCTTTGACGGCGATCGCTCAAGAAGAACTAGAGCATTTTGAGCAGGTTAATCAGTGGCTCGATCGTCGAGGCATTCCCTTAGCCCCTCTTAATTCGCCGCCCTATGCCGCCGGACTGAAGGCAGAAATGCGTAAAAATGAGCCACACCGCAAGCTCGATTCCCTGCTGGTTTCTAGCCTAATCGAAGCCAGGAGTCACGAGCGATTGGGGCTATTAGGAACCCACTGCCCCGAACCCGAACTCGCCAAGTTTTACCGAAGCTTAATGGCATCAGAAGCACGGCACTACGGGATTTATTGGACGTTAGCAACCCATTATTACGATCGGGAAGTCGTCACTCAGCGGCTGGAAGAATTGGCGATCGTGGAAAGCGAATTGCTTTCAACCCTGCACCCAGAGCCGAGAATTCATAGCTAGATGTGATGCAAGCTATCTACCGTGACTTTTTAATCCGCGATTGGCAACCCAGCGATCGCCACTCCGTTGCCAACCACATTCAATCCATCCTGGTCGAATATGGTCTCTCAAACGAACCCGTTGGCGCAGATCAAGATGTCTTAACAATAGAAGACTCTTACTGGGCAAAGGGTGGAGAATTCTGGGTGATTGAAACCCAAGGGCGCTTGGTCGGCACAGCGGGATATTACCCTGTGGCGCGGGGCGAGAATGCCGTTGAGATTCGTAAGATGTACTTAAGTCCAGAAGTTCGGGGTCAAGGACTGGGACGCTATCTATTGCACGCTTTGGAAGCAGCGATCGCCACCCAAGGCTACACTCAAGCCTGGATTCAAACTGCCAGCGTTTTGAAAGAAGCAGTTCAGCTTTACGAGCGCAACGGTTATGAACCGAGTACCGGAATAGATACTGATCGGTGCGATCGCATTTACGTTAAATCTCTCTCAGCTAAATAGGCGTTGCCCCCTTAGCGCTAAACTTAAAGCATCATTTCTCAATGCGATCGCCATGATCAGTACCCTCAATCAACGCATTGAAACAACTCCCGGTGTGCGCGGTGGAAAACCTAGAATCGCAGGTCGTCGCATCACAGTAGCGGATATTGCAATCCTTTATCTTCGGATGGGACAGCCTCTCGAAACTGTTGCCCAAGAATATGAATTATCCTTAGCTGCTGTTCATACAGCAATGGCTTACTACTACGATCATCAAGTCAAAATCGATCAGAGCATTACTGACTCAGAAGCCTTTGCTGAAGAATTTCGCCAGAATCATCCGTCTCCCCTTCAAAAGAAGTTGGCATAGATGAATTTTCATGGCTGATCGAATTCGCTTCCATCTAGATGAAAAAGAAAACCTAGTGATTGCCCAAATAGCCTTCCATTAATAGATCAACCCCAACCGATCGCCACTTCACCCGCTCTAGCTCCAACGCGTCCGTCATTCGGGTCAGCCCCAAGTCACCAATGGGCGAAGGAGCCTCAGCGCCGCCAATAATTTTGGGCGCAATGAAAGCCAGGATCTTCTGGATAGCGTGATCCGCGATCGCCTCAGCCGCCAATCTGCCGCCGCACTCCCACAAGACGGAAAGAAAGCCGCGATCGCCAAGATTCGCCATCACTTGAGCCGGAGTGAGTGATAGAAATTCCACCACTTCCACCCCTTGCTGAGCCAGAAATTTCTGAAAATCGGGGTTGGCTCCAGCTTCAGTAAAGACAACCGTCGGCGCAATGTCTGTCTGCCAAAGATTCGCTGCCTGGGGTAATGCTAGCGATCGGCTCATCACCACCCTTAAAGGGTTGTGCCCTTGCCCATGGCTGGTAAGGTGAGGATTATCCCGTCGTGCCGTATTGCCGCCAATCACAACAGCATCGCAGCTCATGCGGAGTTGATGAACGAGGGCGCGTGCAGGCGGCGCTGTAATCCAGGCGCTGTGACCTGTTGTGGCGGCAATTTTACCATCCAGGGTCATGGCATACTTTAAAATGCCGAGGGGTTGCTGGTGGTGAATCCGGTAGACAAATGCTTCGTTGAGATCTTGGCAGGCGGCTTCTTCCACTCCTACCACGACTTCAATGCCAGCATCGCGCAATCTGGAAATACCCGATCCGGAAACTTTGGGGTTGGGATCAACCATACCAATCACGACTTTGGCAACACCTGCCTCAATCAGAGCATTAGCACAGGGAGGAGTGCGCCCATAGTGGCTGCAAGGCTCTAAGTTGACGTAGGCGATCGCCCCTCTCGCCCGTTCTCCGGCTGCCCGTAGCGCAAACACCTCAGCGTGGGGTTCTCCGGCTTTAGGATGAAAGCCCTTGCCCACAATTTCTTCGCCTTGGACAATGACAGAACCCACGAGGGGATTAGGTGAGGTTTGCCCTAAAGCCTGACGCGCCAAAGCCAGACAACGAAGAATCATACGGCGATCGAATTCTAAGCTCATTGTTTGCTACGCTTGATGACTTATCTTGATGATTTATTATCTTGATGACTTATAGAGAGTGTTACGCAATACTCAAAAGACTTTGCTATTTTAAATTTCTCTGTAGAGAGAGCTTGTAATGGGTATCTTAGGGAAGCCCGAACACTAGCCCCATTGGCAGAACTGATATTTAGCGTTACTAATATCAAATAGCTTCAGGCAGATGACTTAAAAAAGCGAGATTTAATTGAAAACAGTCCTCTTGTAAGGTCAAATACAAGGTCAAATTGTACTCTGACTCTCGATCGCTTCTACCGTTTGCTGTATCTACTCTGTCCGCTCACTCTTTTACTCAATGACTGCTGTGCCTGCTCCCCGACAGCCCTCCCAACCTTCTGATTATGCTGGTGGCAACGCGCCGCCAGACGTAACTCCTGTGTTTGCGCTGAAGGAATTGGTTTCTAGGCTGAGTCGAGAGCAGAATAAAATTCAAGATTTGCTGAGTTCTTTGGGGTTTGCTCTGCGGAGTTTTAAGAACCTCAATCAGTTTTTAGAATTGACCCCCCTGATTGCTAGTCGAGTCACCGATGCCGATGGTGGTGCTTTGGTATTGTTCAAGCCTAATGGACAAATGCGCCTAGAGCGGCTGCACTGTCAGGATAATCAATGCCAAGACGTGCGAATTGCTTTAGAAGCAGCAACTCGGCAACTCACTGCCAGCGCTGCGTCTGCCTATGAAAAGGTATCGCTGCCTTTTACCAGCCCCACGACGGCGCTAGATCAGCAGGTGATTAGCGCTTTGGGGCATTCGGTACAGCTTTTTGGCACGCCTATTTTGACGAAGAATTTAGAGCGCGGACGGCTCTACGTCTTTAGCCGCGACCCGGAATATACCTGGACAGAAACCCGTCAAAAGTTAGTGCGGCTGGTAGCAGACCAAACGGCAGTTGCCATTGAAAACGATGAGCTGACGGTAGAGTTGCGGAAGAAAGAGCGCTTAGACCGGGAGTTAGAAATTGGTGCAGAAATTCAGGTGCAGCTTTTGCCCCGCAATTGTCCCAAAATTGATGGGGTGGAGTTAGCAGCGCGATGTAAGACTGCTAACCGAGTGGGAGGCGACTACTATGATTTTATTCCGGCTAACCACGACCAAATTAATAAAAAGGCAGGCGTGGTTGAGTCGGGGCGTTGGAGTTTGGCGATCGGCGATGTCATGGGGAAAGGTGTGCCCGCTGGCTTAATTATGACGATGCTGCGAGGAATGCTGCGGGCTGAGGTTTTGAATGCCCACAGCCCCTCACGGATTTTGCAGCACCTCAATCATGTGATGTACGCAGATTTAGAAAATTCTAATCGCTTTGCCACTCTGTTTTACTCAGAATACGATTCAAAATCGCGCTTGCTTTCTTACAGCAATGCTGCCCACCACCCGCCGCTTTTATGGCAAGCAGCTACAGGCACACTCAAGCGGCTAGACACCCTGGGGATGCTGATTGGCTTGGATATGGACAGCCGCTACGGTGAGGCACAGGTACATCTGCAACCGGGCGATACTTTGATTTACTACACAGACGGGTTTACTGATGCCTCTAACCAAAATGGCGATCGCTTTGACGAAGAAAGCCTCGCTCACCATTTCCAAATAGCCTGTCGCCGCTTCGACACTCCCCAAATCATCCTCAATTATCTCTTTGACCAGGTGCAAGAATTTATTGGTGCCGATCGCCACAACGAAGACGACATGACCTTAATTGTCATGAAGGTTAACCCCGAAAATCTTGAGTAAGGATATCGATTTAGGGTCTGGCATTCCAAATTCTCTAACCTGTGCCAAACTTAGTGCTTGTTACAGATCCTGAGACCTCTTGAGAGTACGCCATGATTGCTATTGATTTAATGCAGCAGATGACTGGATTAGCAGAGGTAAACATTTGGGCTGACCTTCATCAAGGATTACTTTGGCAACTGCACGGGGACTGGAGTCATTTAGCTCAACACTTTAATACTGATGTCTTTGCCGCCACTCGCGGCTGGTTTGACAGCTTCTTGAAGACGGGACAAGTTTGGGCGCTGATCATTGGCTTAGTGCTGGGGTTTGTTTTACGAGGAATGACGAGCTACGGCTAAGGTGCTAACTCAGCTACGGATCGATTTGGTATCAAAATCAACCTAGCAGTAGATCCTTTCTGAACTATGATACACGGCTGACCTTGCGTTGATTTTCCCTCTCAGCTTGTATTGATTTTCCCTCTCAGAAAGTAACCGACTCAAATTCCATGAACACCTCTTCCTCTCCTCAAACCTGGAGCCAGCGCTTTGAATCGGCATTGCATCCAGCGATCGCCCGTTTCAACGCTAGCATTGGCTTTGATATTGAACTGATTGAATATGACATCACAGGTTCTCAAGCCCATGCTCAAATGTTGGCGCACACGGGCATTATTTCTGCTGAAGAAGGCGTAACGCTGGTGGATGGGCTGGAGGCAGTTCGCCAGGAATATCGTCAAGGGCAGTTTACACCAGGCGTAGATTCGGAAGATGTTCACTTTGCCGTAGAGCGGCGGCTGACAGAGCTAGTCGGGGATGTGGGAAAGAAATTGCACACCGCGCGATCGCGTAACGATCAAGTGGGCACTGATACTCGCCTCTACCTGCGCGATCAAATCATCCATCTACGCCAGCAGCTCCAGGGCTTTCAAGCCGCGCTGCTGCAAATTGCCGAACAGCACGTAGAAACTTTAATTCCAGGCTACACCCATCTGCAACGGGCACAACCCCTCAGCCTTGCCCATCATCTCCTGGCATACGTGGACATGACTCAGCGGGATTGGGAGCGCTTGGGGGATGTATATCAGCGGGTAAATATTTCGCCGCTGGGCTGCGGTGCGTTGGCAGGGACAACTTTTCCCATCGATCGCCATTACAGCGCCGAGAAGCTGGGCTTTGAGCGAGTGTACGCCAATAGTTTGGATGGAGTCAGCGATCGCGATTTTGCGATCGAATTTCTCTGTGCTGCCAGTTTGATTATGGTGCATCTGTCTCGATTGTCAGAGGAGGTGATTCTTTGGGCTTCGGAGGAGTTTCGCTTTGTCAAGCTGAATGATAGCTGCTCCACGGGTTCTAGCATTATGCCCCAAAAGAAAAACCCTGATGTGCCGGAGCTAGTTCGGGGTAAAACTGGGCGAGTATTTGGACATTTACAAGGAATGCTAGTTCTCATGAAAGGTCTACCTTTGGCGTATAACAAGGACTTACAAGAAGACAAAGAAGCCCTGTTTGATGGAGTCAAGACTGTCAGATCTTGCGTAGAAGCCATGACCATTTTGATGCAGGAAGGATTAGAGTTTCGCCCTGCTCGGCTGAATGCGGCAGTCACAGAAGATTTTTCTAATGCCACTGATGTGGCAGATTATCTAGCTGCTAAAGGCGTACCTTTCCGCGAAGCCTACAACATGGTTGGCAAGGTGGTTAAGACTTCCTTGGCGGCTGGAAAACTGCTGAAGGATTTGAGCTTGGAGGAGTGGAAAGAAATTCATCCTGCCTTCGAGCCTGATATTTACGAGGCGATCGCCCCTCGTCAAGTGGTTGCGGCACGTAATAGCTATGGCGGCACAGGATTTGAGCAAGTCAGAATGGCGATCGCGGTGGCGAGACAGCGGCTTTAGGGACGAGACAGCGGCTTGAGGGACGAGACAGAGGAGTTGCTTTAATTTCTCGTAGGGCAGTCATCTTGCCTGCTTTACACACTAGGCAGGCAAGATGACTGCCTACGATGTTCACAAGTCAGAGGAGATTAATATAGTTGAGAAAATATCCTGAAACAGTTGCTAATCGCTGAATTATAGATCAGTCATGCAAAGGCTTAAAAGCTCTGTTAGCAGACAAACTCAGCAGATAAATAGCAGACAAACCAAATGTATGACCTAGCCACGTTTACCAAAGACGATATGTGTCAATGTGCGGTCACACTCCGCAACATGGATGAGCGTTCCGAAAACATCGAAGAAACGGCTGGTCGAATTGTACGTTACCTTTACGAAAATTTAATTGATCGTCAGACAGGCAAAAAAGCCTGTGCTCTGATTCGTTTTTTCAAGACTCACCCCTATGAAGACTTGAGTGATGACCTGAAAGAAGCAGCTAATGCAGTCCTCAAAGGGCAGTCCATTTATCGAGCGACCAAATGCCTAACCTTGCTGGCGACAGCGGGTGATGAGCCTCAGTGGAACTTTAGGCAAGGGTCGAGGGGACATCAGGCGATTCCGTTGGTCGATCAAGAGTTTGTTAACCGAGCGCCCATGATCCTGCAACTGATTCAGCAGTTTGGCTTAGAAGTAAGTGCCGTAATTGATACCGCTCCAACCTTAATTACAGAGTTACCGCACAAGGCTTTTAATGTTTTCTACGTTGCTAAGGCGTTAGGAAGTCCCTATATTCCTGCTCAGAAAGAATTTGTCATTCCTTATCGAGTCGAGACAGTTTTAGGGTTTGGAGGCATATTGCCATCTGGCGAACTATTTGCTGTTATTTTATTCAGCAAAGCCGCTATTCCTCTTAAGACTGCTAATCACTTCAAATGGATCTCCGCTTATGTTCGGATTGCCATCGAGTCTTTCGATCGCAGAACTACTTTATTTTAAGTCAGGCACTGAGAACGAGCGGCGACTGAGAACGATCGGTGACTGATAGCGATTAATTCTAAGCACTCAACGGTGCTTCTAGCTCCAGCAACAGCGCCTCTGCCTTAGCTAAGTCGTAAGGAAAAGGCTTCTTAAGCGGTCGGTAGTCTTTGGGGTGGGCGACTCCGTGGCGAAGGACGGCGTTAACTAAAAGACAGGGTTCTGACTTCAGGTTAATGGCGCCGTGGGGAACTCCGGGGGGAATGGTGACGACACTAGGATGGCGATCGCTCAAAGGAATATATTGATACTGACGATTTTGCAACACTACCAACACCATGCTCCCCCGGACAACCAAGAGCTGATCAGTTTGAAAATGGTGGACAAACAAGTCATCAATCATGTGTGCCGGAATCTGTGCCAGCACGGTTTCATGACTAGACTGAGGCGTGTAAAACTCAACCATTCCTCCCTTGATCGAATCTAATAAGCGAATTTCAACGCGATTGATCAGACCCATATCAAACACCTCAATACGCATCTCGATACATACAATTGTACGCCGGTCAAGTATAAAGAAGTGTAACGATAACCACAGTCCCTCTAACTCAGTTGCCTACAGTTAAAACAGCAGTTAAAACGGCTTCTGAGCGATATTCTCCAAGAACTCCATCAAACTAGCATGAGCTAACACAACGTCCGGTTCTCGCTGAATTGCGTTATAGTACTTTTGCTCAAATGGGCTGCCCGTTTCTGAAGGGTTGAGCAACGTTTTTGTTTGCATCACCAATCCATTCGCGTGGGTTAGGATTTCCACTTCTTCAGCCTTCAGCAGATCGTCAATTTCAACTACTAGCCGAGAAATGGGGTGGAGCCAGTCAAACCATTCGTCATGCATAACCAGCCGCAGTAGCTCATTAGGGCTAACGCGCCCATGAATTTGCTCATAAGCATGACGTTCGCCATCCAGCAACAGCTTATGCAGTCGCAGCAGTGCAAGGCGGAGGTTTTTGAGGTTAAGGCGATCGGTAATCGCTTGATTAGAGACGGGGCGATCGGTGGTCATAAATTCCATTCCTGTCGAGATCTATTAGCAAATAGATCTATGATTACCTTTCTAGAGGATCTGTGACAAAAATTTCTGGGTTCTTTCTTCTTTAGGATTGTTAAAAAAGTCATCGGGTGTGGCTTGCTCTACCAATAAACCGCTGTCCATAAACACCACGCGATCGGCAACCTCGCGGGCAAACCCAACCTCGTGAGTAACGCAAACCATAGTGATGCCCGAACCCGCCAGCGTTCGCATCACGTCTAGCACTTCTCGCACCATTTCAGGGTCAAGCGCTGAAGTTGGCTCGTCGAATAACATGATTTTGGGCTGCATTGCCAGGGCACGGGCGATCGCCACCCGCTGCTGCTGTCCACCCGACAACTGACCCGGAAACTTTTTCGCCTGCTCCAAAATTCCGACTCGGTCTAGCAGCCGCAGTGCTTCTTCTTCTGCTTTAGCTTTAGGCCATCGTCTCACCCAAATAGGAGCCAGCATGACGTTTTGCAACACTGATAAATGGGGAAACAGATTGAACTGTTGGAACACCATACCCACTTCCTGCCGAACAGTTTCAATGTTTTTTAGGTCATGGGACAGCAGGATTCCGTCGATCGTAATACTGCCTTTTTGGTAGCGTTCTAGTGCATTAAAAGTGCGGATAAAGGTAGATTTTCCCGAACCAGACGGTCCCATGACGACGACGACTTCGCCTTTAGTTACCGTCATGCTCACCCCACGCAAAACATGGAAGTTATTGTCGTACCACTTCTCCACATTCTCAGCAACAATGACCGCCTCTGAACCGACTGTGCCGTTTGTCATTTCGTCTGTTTGCATCTGTGTCATCCTACTCATTCTCCCTATGTTAGTGCTCTAATTTAATGCTCTGCATTTTAATTCTGTGTATCCTAATTCTCTGTATTAAGTTGTTTTTCAATCTGACGGCTGCCTACAGACATGGCGTAACAAAAAACCCAGTAAATAATGCCAATGAAAATGTACGCCTCAGCATAGCGTCCAATAAACTGTGGGTTCGCCAGAATCGATCGCGTAATGCCCAGCAGGTCAAATAATCCCAAAATTGAAACCAGGGTCGTATCTTGCAACAAACTAATAAACTGACCGACGATCGCCGGAATCGACACTTTAAGCGCTTGGGGCAACACAATCAGCGCTGTGGTTAGCCCCGGATTTAAGCCCAGCGCATTTGCCGCCTCCGATTGCCCTCTAGGAATTGACTGTAAACCGCCTCGGACGTTCTCCGCTAAATATGCCGCGCTAAATAGCGTCAAGCCAATAATGGCGCGAGTCACCAAGTTGGGACGAATGCTAGTAGGCAAAAACAGCGGAATCATATTAGAACCCACAAACAGCAGGGCAATCAACGGCACTCCTCGCACCACCTCAATAAACCCCACCGAAAGCCCCCGAATGATAGGCAGGCTGCTCTGCCGCCCCAGCGCCAGCAAAATCCCCAAGGGAAAGCATAATAAAATACTGACTACTGCCATAAATACGGTCAGCATTAAGCCGCCCCAGTTGGCAGTCCCTACGGGCGTTAGCCCTAGCCCTCCAGCAATCAGCCACCAAACGACCAGGAAGGAAAACGACCAGGCAAAAGCCAGCCATTGCCCCAGCTTAGGAATCCGTTGCCCCACGATGCGCCCGCCCCAGGCCGTTGCCGCCACCAAACCGACGATCGCCAACAGCAAAATTCGGTACGGTATCGGCGTAGGCATGAGTACGGCGATCGCGCTCGCCACACCCAACAAAATCAGCGTCGTCCGGCTAAAGAACTTCGGCACATTACGCGCCAATACTCCCCAACTAATCCCTCCAAGGGCAGAAATTAAGATTAAAGCGACCCAAATTCGCCAAATTTGGTCAGCGGGATAGCGTCCCACAAAAAACAACGGCAAGTTAGCTGGAATAATCTGCCATTTGGCATACGTGGTTGCCCAGTGGATGAAGCCAACCGTGGTTCTGCCAAGAGCCAGCACCAAAACTACGGTTAGAAGAGTGTTGAGCCAATTGCTAAATAGGTTTTTGCGAACCCAGGCGATCGCCCCCACTTGAGCGATCGGCGGTGGCGAAGCAGCAGTCGGAGAATGGGTAGTTGTCATAGCAGCGATTACTTTTGAAACTAAATCTAAAACCTAAAACGCTATCCTGGATAGGACTTTTCTAAATAGAACCTTACCGTTCTTTGAACTGCACCACTCGGTTCAAAGTATTCATCACCAACGAAATAAACAGGGTAATGAATAGGTAAATCCCCATAATTAGCAGAATTACCTCAACGGGTCGCCCCGACTGGTTCAGCGTTGTTTGAGCCGTTGCAAAAATTTCGGGATAGCCGATCGCCAACGCCAAGCTAGAGTTCTTTGCCAGGTTAATATACTGACTGCTCAACGAAGGCAAAATCACCCGTAATGCTTGAGGAAATACCACCAACCGCATTGCTGAGCTAGTCGGCAACCCCAAAGCACGGGCGGCTTCCCACTGCCCCTTCGATACCGACTGAATGCCTGCCCGCACAATTTCGGCAATAAAAGCGCCCGTGTAAAACACCAGCCCAAACAACATTGCCCCATACTCAATCGATACCCGCAGACCGCCTTCTACATTGCCAGCCGCCGACATCTTAGGCACTTCCCAGCCTAGCCCAAACAGCACAATCAGCAGACCTACAGCCGCCATGCTGAGTAAAGCGATTTGCTCTCGTCGACCCGATGCGCCCTGCTCTTCCATCCGGGTGATGCGTAGCTTCCACACAAAATATGCGGCGATCGCCCCCACCAGCAAAGCACCCAGCAAAAAGCCCAGCAAAGGCGAACTGGCAGGCCAAGGCACCACAATCCCCTTCTTACTGACAAAAATTGATCCCGGTAACTGAGAGGTTTTGCCCTTATCTGAAAACCCAAAAAATACCGCGAAGTACCAAACAAATAGCTGAAGCAAAAGCGGCGTGTTGCGAACCACTTCTACATAAACTAAATTCAACTTACGTAGCAGCCAGTTATCTGAGAAGCTAGCAATCCCGGCGACAACACCCAGAACCGTCGTGGCAGCAATTCCCACCAAGATTAAGCGCAAGGCATTCAAAAAACTAACAAAAAACGCCCAGTAATAAGGAGAAGTTGTGTCATAGGGAATCAGCGTTTCGCCAATATTAAATCCCGATTGAGTCTGCAAAAACGTAAAACTAAACTGTCGTCCCTGCTGTTCCAGGTTGCGGAACATGTTGCCAAAACAGAACCACGCCACAGCCACAACAATTAGCAGGACGATCGCCTGAAACGCAATTTGTACGTATCGCTCATCTCGCCAAATGGGAACCTTTTCGCTGCCATCCATGAGTCGGCTCCTGCCAGTTACCTTTTCTTGCCTTCGAGTTAAAGCGTAGAGACGCTCCATCAGAACGTCTCTCGCAGGATAAAAAGAGACGTTCGGAACGCCTCTGCTGTTTTAGCGGAACGGAGGCGAATACATTAACCCGCCCTTGCTCCAGAGGTTGTTTAGACCCCGGTCAATTTTCAAGGATGAGCCAGGACCAACGTTGCGATCGTAAATTTCGCCATAGTTGCCCACCGCCTTGATCACCTTAACCATGTAGTCATTCGGCAATCCAAGCTGTTTGCCCAAATCCTTCTCTCCGCCCAAAAAGAGCTTGACATCAGGACTCTTGTCGTTAACCTTCTCTTCTACGTTGGCTTGGGTAATCCCAAACTCTTCGGCTTGGAATAGCCCGTAGGTCACCCATCTGACCACATCAAACCAGCGCGAATCGCCGTTGACGGTCACAGGACCCAAGGGTTCCTTAGAGAGAACGTCTTCCAGCAAAACGTTATCGGCTGGGCTAGGAAGCGCAGTCCGCTTTGCCGCTAGCTGAGAGCGATCGGACGTAATTGCCTCACAGCGTCCTTCTTGATACGCTGCAAATCCAGCATTCGAGTCTTGAAACTTAACTTCGTTGACTTTAATTCCGGCTTCGGTAGCACGGCTTGCCAAGTTCAGCTCGGTAGTGGTTCCGGTTTCTACACAAACGGACTTGCCATCTAGATCTTTGAGAGATTTGACACCGCTGGCTTTGGTGGTCAATAAGCCTTGACCGTCAAAAAAAGTTGTCGGTCCAAATTCCAAACCGTTGCCGCCCGCAGCATCGCGGCTGGTTGTCCAGGTCGTGTTACGAGACAGCATATCGACTTCGCCGCTGGTTACAGCAGGGAAGCGAGCAGTGGAATCTAAGTTGCGATATTCAACTTTTTCGGGGTCACCAAAAATAGCGGCGGCGACGGCTTTACAAACATCTACGTCTAAGCCCGAGTACTTACCTTTAGAGTCTACGAAGCTGAATCCTGGAATGGTTCCTTCTACACCGCAGATTAATTTGCCCCGAGAAATAATGGTGTCTAAGCGGCTGGGTGCGCCAGCGGCTGCGGGTGTACCGGACGCGCCCGCAGTGGGCGAACTAGATGTTGTGCCAGTCGGAGCTGTGGTTGCACAGCCCGTTAGTGCGGCTACCGAAAGCGTTGCTGCTAGCAGCACAGAACTCCATCTATACATAGGTGTTTTACTCACTTATCAATCCAATAGAACTAAAACGGACATTATCTCAAACAAGGATGATTCCAGAATGATTCCAGAAACGTCTAAAAATCTTCTGTCCTAATCTGCTTAAGCAATATAGTTCATTTACCCGACCAAAATAAATGGCTCTCTATACAATTCAACAGAAGCACCTGGAAGGTTGACTAGAAGCTTCTTAGAAGATCCCTTCTGGCATCCCTAACATTCCACTTCTTTTGATTTTACTTTTGTATCAAACTTCACATCTTGCCAATACACCCTAAAAAAGGGAGAAACGTAATGTATTTACGCTTCTCCCTTTGGTTTGATTTTTATTTAAGATTATGAATAACTCAATACTATAAATCATTGGTAGGCTGAGCTACAGTAATCTATGCAGCTTGCTCTAACTCGCGAATCAGAGGAAGGCGATCGTGGATGTAGTGAACTAAAAGGTCGGTTTCTTCGGTGTTGAGAATGCGTCTGGCGCGCATCTGCCGCAGTAGCCACTGGATCAGACTGTTGTCATCCATTGCCAGAGGGATTTCCGAGTAGATTGTTTCAACGAGTGACCAAAACTGACGAAGCATACTAGGACTCATGACAACCTCCGGCTTAAGAATTTCTTTAGATTTACATACTCTACACTACCAACCTAAATAGCGATCTTTTGTGTGCAAGAGCATAATAACAGTTACGAATACTTAATAAAGCGATCGATTTCTTGACCTAAACTAAGATTCAATCTCCTCGATCGCTGAAATTACGATCGTTTATGGAACATAGATTCATAAAACTGGGTCGGCTTAATTCCCTTATCCTCTCAACATCGTTATGGGTCGTATTAAGTTGCGAATTCAAGATTTGGCAGACGCAAAAGGCTGGACTCTTGAAGAGGTTGCCAATCGGGCTGGCGTTCAATACGGAACCGTTCAAGACTACTCTGAAAATATCCTCAGCACTGTTGACCTGTCGATTGTCTATAAAATCGCCCGTGCCCTAGAGGCGACCCTAGAAGACTTGGTAGAAGTGTTAGAAAATTAGCGCCGCGTTCTAACGAGCTATTCCTGACTAATGAAGGCATAACTCCGCTGAAGCCGTAGAATTTTGTCAGGGGCAGAAATTAGGAAATTGGCATGGACATTAAACACGGCTTTGTAAGTACAGTGGGCAATACGCCCTTAATCCGGTTGAACAGCTTCAGTGAAGAAACGGGTTGCGAAATTCTAGGCAAGGCAGAATTCCTCAATCCAGGCGGCTCTGTTAAAGACCGGGCTGCCCTTTACATTATTGAAGATGCAGAACGAAGAGGAATCTTAAAGCCCGGTGGCACGGTTGTAGAAGGCACGGCAGGCAACACAGGCATTGGCTTAGCCCATATTTGCAATGCCAAGGGCTACAAATGCCTCATCATCATTCCAGACACTCAATCTCAGGAAAAAATCGACCTGCTGCGAACTCTGGGCGCAGAGGTTCGGACGGTTCCGGCAGTGCCTTACAAAGATCCTAATAACTACGTGCGGCTATCGGGCAGCGTGGCAGCGGCAATGGAAAACGCTGTTTGGGCGAACCAGTTTGACAACCTTGCCAATCGACAGGCACATTACGAAACCACTGGCAGGGAGATTTGGCAGCAAACCGACGGCAAGATCGATGCTTGGGTGGCGGCAACGGGAACGGGGGGAACTTACGCAGGCGTGACTCTGTTGCTGAAGGAAAAAAATCCTCATGTGAAATGTGTTTTGGCAGACCCGATGGGCAGTGGCTTGTATAGCTATGCCAAAACTGGAGAAATTCATATTGAGGGCAGTTCTATCACCGAAGGGATTGGCAATAGCCGAGTCACTGCCAATTTGGCAGGTGTGCCGATCGACGATGCGCTACAGATTGACGACCCAGAAGCGCTGCGCGTGGTCTATCAGTTGATGCGAGAGGATGGCTTGTTTATGGGTGGCTCGGTGGGAATTAATGTGGGTGCGGCGATCGCCTTAGCCAAACAAATGGGCAAGGGGCACACCATCGTTACAGTCCTTTGCGATGGTGGCGCTCGATACCAATCGCGGTTGTTTAATCCGGAATGGCTTAAGTCGAAAGGGCTTGAGCCAGGTTAATCTAAACTACGACTCGCTAATCTAAACTACGACTCTAAAGTACGACGGGATGCGGCAAAACTATGGCAAAAGATGTGGGCAACAGTCGGGCGACGGCGGCAAAGGTAAAATTGTCCGATCGCCGCCAAGTCTTACGCAATTCAATAGGAGGCAATGATCAGGCGGATTACTACAAATTTACGTTCAAAAGCCGCAGTCGTCTGAGTCTGGTGCTAGATAAGCTACAACGTAATGCTGATGTACAACTGCTCAATCGCCAGGGCAGAGTCATCCAAACCTCTGCCCTCCAAGGCAAGCGATCGGAAGCAATTACCCGTACCCTCGAAAGTGGCACCTACTACATTCGCAGCTTCTCTAATCAAAGCAACACGCGCTATCGGCTCACCCTGTCTGCTACCCCCAGTCCCTTGCCTACTGAAGGCTGCGGCTGTGGCGTAATTTCTCCATCAACTTTCCAGACTCCCCTTGCCAGTCTGCCTAAAATTAAGTTGACCCAAGTAGCGACAGGACTAATCGAACCGACGTTTGTAACGAACGCAGGTGATGGCAGCGATCGCCTCTTTGTCACAGAGAAAGCAGGAAAAATCCAAATTATCGAAAACGGCAAGCCCAAAGTTTTTTTAGATATTAGCGATCGCGTTTCCAGCAATGGCGAACAAGGACTGCTCAGCGTTGCCTTTCCTTCCAGCTATGCCACTAACCGCCACTTTTACGTAGATTACGCCAATAAAGCGGGAGATATCGTCATCTCCCGCTTCCAAACCAGCGCCACTAATCCTAATGATGCCAATGCAGCCAGTGAACAAATTCTGCTAACCATTCCTCATCCTGGCGCTCAAAACCACTATGGCGGACAGCTTGCCTTCGATGCCAGCAACTACCTGTACATCTCGACAGGCGATGGCGGTTCAAGGGGTGATCCTCCAGGTAATGCCCAAAACCCAAAATCTCTTTTAGGCAAAATCCTCCGCCTTGATGTGGAATCTTCTAACGTTGGGACTTACGCCATTCCTAGCAGCAATCCTTTTACGGCGGCAAGTGATCCCAAAAATAATGTACGTGATGAAATTTGGTCATTAGGATTGCGTAACCCTTGGCGGTTCTCGATCGACGCACCTACTGGAAACTTCTACATTGCCGATGTTGGGCAAGATCGTTACGAAGAAATTAATTTCCAATCTGGTAGCGCTGGCGGTCAAAACTATGGCTGGAACCTATTAGAGGGCAACGCAACCTACCCTGACGACAGCAAGGCAGTTAACAAAGCAGGCTTAACGTCCCCCGTCTTTGTGTACGACCATAGTCAAGGGCAATCCATTACGGGCGGCTATGTTTATCGAGGGAGCGCGATCGCTGGGCTGCAAGGCACTTATCTCTACGGCGATTTTGCCAGCGGCAACATTTGGGGACTCCGCCAAACCTCAACGGGCGCTTGGGATAACCAGCTTCTCCTTGATTCTCCCAATCTTATTTCTACCTTTGGACAAGACGAAAAGGGCAACCTCTACCTCACAGACTTCAACGGCAACACTGAAACTAAGGGCGTGATCTACAAAATTGATGCTGCCTAGCTAATGTCTTGGCTTGTCGGACAAGGGGCTTAAGCCCCTTGTTGGATCATCGCGGGATTGATACGAATCGTGGCTACCGAGTGGCGATCGCCCCTACCTTCTCAACAGGCTTAGAAAAATCAAGCGGGACACTTAACTGCCAGGGCTTTCCTGGGTAAAACAACAGTTGATAAACATGCAATGCGCCATATCTAAAAGAAGCTTCAGACGACTGCAAATAGAGATACCACGTCCGCAGGAAGCGATCGTCATAGCTAGGAGAAAGAGCCGCAATTTCTGAGCGATTTTGTGTAAAATTTATTGCCCACAGTCTCAACGTTTCAGCATAGTGGGGCTTGAGGTTTTCACAATGGGCAAGAGTTAGCTTTGCCGCCATCATTTCTTGGGCTAACTCATGAAGCTGTGGTATGTAGCCTCCTGGAAAAATGTATTTGGCAACCCAGGATCCAATCCGTTCTTTGCTAGTTGTGCCAATCGTATGAATCATTCCTACACCACCAGGCTTAAGCAGGGCTGCCGCTTGGTGCATGAAGGTGCCAAAGTTGTCCTTCCCAACATGTTCAAACATACCGATGCTGACAAACTTATCGTATTGTCCTTGAATCTCTCGATAGTCTGCTAACACAATTTTGATTTTATCCGTCAAACCTCTTTGCTCAATTCGGGTTTTCGCCAGCTTTTCTTGCTCCAGGCTAAGCGTAATGCCTGTCCCCGAAACGCCATAATGCTCGGCGGCATAAATCAGCATTCCGCCCCAACCGCAGCCAATGTCAATCAACGACTCTCCGGGCTGGAGCGACAGTTTGCGACAAATTAGTTCATACTTCTGGTTCTGCATTTGCTCAAGCGTGTCGCTCTCATGCAGACGATAGCCGCAGGAATAAGTTAGCGTTGGGTCAAGAAATTGTCGGTAAAAGTCGTTGCCTAAATCGTAGTGGTGCTGAACATTTTTACGGCTATTTTGAATCACTGTAGGCAGAGTTAACAGTCGTTGAGTAGTGACTTTGAAAGCAAGCTGGATCGCAAACCGAGCATTAACCTTGCTGTATACTCCGTTGCGAAAAAACAATCCAGTTAACTCCACTAAGTTGTCATTGGCTTCATCCCACCAACCTTCCATATACGCTTCACAAAAACCGAGCACACCGTAGGTAAGAATGCGATCGTAGGTTTTGGGGTTATGAATATTGAGATGGACTTGAGGCAAAGTGCCAGCGGTGCCAAAGTTAAATTTTTGACCTTGCGGGTTAGTTACGGTCAAATCGCCTGATTCAATTGAGCTAAAAAGCTGGTAGAGATAGCGTTCTCCACTCGGCAGTTGATTCATGTGGGGTTCCTTGGGGGCAATATTTGGGAAAAATATTTTGATAAAACTGAGGAGTCTGATTCTATCGCTAGATTAGAGCCAGATTAGAGTGGGTTTTGAGGTCGTAAGAAATGATTTCGCTGTCATATTGGGGCGATCATATCGTACTATATGTACGAGTATCGGTTCCAATGGTGAGCATCTATTGGAAGTAATGGGGAAAGTTTGGTGAAAATCCAGCGCTGTCCCGCAACTGTAAAGAGGGCGATCGCCATTTATCCTCTCTAAGTCAGAATGCCCGCCGATCTATTAGCCCCTTACCCATCTGCGAGGCACGGATGAAGATCAAAATTTTGCAACCCCCAAAAGTGGGACGGCGATCGCGTGGGTCATTGTTAGTTCATAACATTCACTCATCTTGCAGAAGCCTTTTGAGAAGGCGATCGCTTACTCACTAATAATTTCTTTAGAAAAGTACTTGGAAAAAGTTGGAGATTTTTCTCTAGCTCGGTTCCATGGTGCACGTCTGCTCATTCCCTTCATCGCTCATACGTCCTTTCATTTAATCCGGAAGTCAATCATGGTTCATCGATTTGGCGATCGCCCTGGTGGCGATCGGAGGCAAGAAAACGACTGTTGGCAAAACGCTTTCATTCGCAGTAATGCGGCGGTGATTGGCTACTATGCCTGGTCAGGGTTTGAAAGTATGGGGACAGGCTTAGTCATCTGTCAAGTCGAACGACCTCCTGTGCCAGTCACGTCCCTTCATCTTTGGAAATTCAAAACTCAATTTGTTCCTCAGTATGCAGTTGAGTCAGGCTTACTAGAATTCGGGGTTGATAGTGGCACTGTCCCTTCTCTAGTTCAGGCAATTGAACGCTATGATCCCTATCGAGACGTGATGCTGTTAATTTGTGCGGGTCGGCAAGTTGAAGTGAACTGGTTTCGCAATTCCAACTTTTCTCCGCTTGAATGTTATCTGCAAGTGCGCGATCGCTGGGAAGAATTTTTCCCTTGTTCTTTACTATCGGAATCACCGAACTCTCTTAATGACCATTGAAATAATTAGTTTACCGCGTCCTCGCTGGAACGTCATTACCGCTACCGTTGTGCTTCACTTGGGTGTACTTCTCGCTTTATTACCAGGTACCTTTAGCTGGGCTGCTGTGGGCGTAGCGGTTTTTTTACATTGGGTTACGTTGGGTTTAGGAATTACGCTAGGGTTTCATCGGCTAGTTAGCCATCGTAGCTTTCGCGCTCCAAAATGGCTAGAATATTTCTTAATTTTATGTGGTTCCCTAGCCGGACAGGGCGGTGTACTGGGTTGGGTTGGGTATCATCGGATGCATCACCGTTATTCTGATCAGCTCCAAGATCCGCATGATTCAACTCAAGGGCTTTGGTGGAGCCACATTAGTTGGTTAATGCATGATGTGCCAATGCGAACCGAGTTAGAGAAGTATACGCAGGATGTTTCTACTGATCCGTTTTATCAGTTCTGTCACAAATACTATATTTTTCTTCAAGTCGTATTAGGCGTGGTGCTATACCTCATAGGAGGCTGGTCTTTTGTAGTGTGGGGAACTTTCGTTAGATTGTTTGTGGGATTCCATTGCACTTGTTTTGTGAACAGCGCTTGTCATCAGTGGGGATATCGCACCTACGAAACGGGCGATCGCTCCACAAACTGCTGGTGGGTTGCACTCCTGACTTACGGTGAAGGTTGGCACAATAATCATCATGCCTTCCAGCATTCGGCTCGGCATGGGTTGCAGTGGTGGGAATTTGATATGACCTGGTTAACAATTCGGGGCTTGGAGAAGCTAGGAATTGTCTCTCATGTTAAAGAAGCGTCATCTTAAACTGTTTAAGCGAATAAAATAATCACTCTTAGAAAAGGGAAGTAGAAAATGCTTCCCTTTTTCATATTCTATTAATTAATTTCTATTAATTAATGTTTTTACTCTAGTAACGGTAAACGCACTCGAAAGCAGCTCCCTACGCCTTCTTTGCTGCTGACTGTAATCTCGCCATCGTGCTGCTGGGCGATCGCCTGGGCAATCGACAGCCCTAACCCTTGTCCCCCTGAACGATAAGACCGGGCCCGGTCTGCTCGCCAAAATCGTTGGAATATCAGCTTCAAGCGCTCCGGTGCAATCCCCATGCCACTATCTTCAATACTGACCAGAACAAATCGATTCACCCGTCCCAGAGTTAACGCAACTGTGCCGCCTTGGGGCGTATACTGCAAAGCATTTTCTAACAAATTAGAAAACAATCGATTCAGCTTTGAGGTATCGCCTAAAACCATTAATCCAGGAGTCAAGCTAGATTTGAGCGCAATTTTACGAGATTGGGCTTGGGGTTCCAATAGTGCAATTAAATCTTGCAAAACTTTATCGAGCAAGATAGGCTTTAACTCAACTGATAATGCTGGATTAACAGCAGTCGATCGCGCCAATAGTAATAAATCTTCCACCAACCGAATCATTTGATTTGTAGCACTGGCGATCGCCGATAATTTTCTGGCATCTTTAGGATGAATGCGTTCAGGATGCTTCAAAATTACATCGATCGAAGTTTTAATAGCCGTTAGAGGACTGCGTAACTCATGAGACGCATCCGCAGTAAATTGTTTTAACTGCTCAAAACTTTGTCGAGTTGGTTTTAGTGATTCATTAACTAACCAAACACCACCCACTCCAGTTAACGCTAGCGCGACCACACCGCCAACACCAAATCCCCAGCGCAACCAATTGATCACGTCTTCAATTTCAGACATCGATTCACTAGCGCGAATATAGCCTTCTAACTTCAAATCGGGCTGATCTGATTGACGGGAATAGACCGGAATTGTGAACGTGCGAATATGGTCACGCGGTAACGTTAAAATTCCAACTCGCAACGGCAAATTAACCTGAATTGATCCTTGTTTAGCAAGCTCACTCCCCTTTTCATTGAACCAACTCAAACTCTGACGATTCCGCCGAAACAAATCTTGCCAAGGAATTTCTGTGCGGTTGTCTAAATGCTCACCGCCCTCTAATTTCACGGTTGTTAAACTAGGCGCTGCCGATTGTGCTAACGTGAGCAACCGATTATCAACCTGTTGATAAAGGCTATGGACAAAAAATAGATAAACCGCCGCCGCCGACGTTCCAAAAATAATCGCCATCACCGTTAAATAAGCCAACAGAAGCCGCCAGCCAAAGTCTCGAATCATGGGCTAAACTCCGACCCCCAACCCCTTCAATCGATAGCCTAGCCCATGCACGGTTTCAATTAAATCGGGCGGTGCGCCTGCTGCTTTAAGCTTGTGCCGCAAGCCTTTAATATGAGTTCGCACTGTCTCTTCAGTCGGTGGCTCTTCCAGCGACCACAGGCGCTCTAGAATTTGACTACTGCTAAATACTCGCCGTCCATTGCGGAGAAACAATTCTAATAGCCCATATTCTTTAGGCGTTAGGGCTAGGAATTTTCCGTTATACGATACTTCGCAACTGCTAGGGTCGAGCCGCAGTTCACCTAACTCGTAAATAGTCGGTAATGCTGCGCCGCCGCTCCGTCGCAGCAACGATCGAATTCGCGCTAGCAATTCTGTTAAATCAAAAGGCTTAACTAAGTAATCATCGGCTCCGGCATCTAGCCCTAAAACGCGATCGCCCACAGTATCTCTTGCCGTCAGCATTAAAATTGGCGTGGTGCAATTGTGCGATCGAATCTTACGACAAAGGCTAACACCATCAATGTCAGGCAGCATGACATCTAGCAAAATTAAGTCATAGGTGTAGGCTTCTACCAGTTCCCAGGCGCTATTCCCTTCGTATGCCACATCAATCACATAATTCTGATCGGTTAGATCTTCTGCCAACGCATCTGCAATGCGTTCATCATCTTCAACGAGTAGAATTTTCATAGTTTTACTCCTCCACAATGAGTCAGGGCAGATGCTCATCCTACGATACTGGAAGGAGTGTTTGATTTACGTAAAAATAATTAAACAGGGGAAAGCGCTCTCTTCAAGATACCCGTAAAGGATCGCTTTCCCCTGAAAATAACTCCTCTAGAATCTATCAGATCCTAGTTGCTGAGGATCTGCTGCAACTGTTTCTGTAAGTCAGAATCTTGCCGTACTGCCGTCAAGATTTCGTTAAACCGCGTTAGTTCTAAGCCCTGAGATTGCACTGCTTGCACTCTACGAGTTTGAACATCGCTTTGAATGGTCTCAAGCTGCGAAACAACTTGTTGAACCGCCTGCTGCTCTTGAGGCGTTGCGGGAGTGCTGGGCTGAGTTGCAGTTGGAGACTGTTGAACGCCATACAACTCTCTAAACCGACCTTCGGATAGCCCTGCTTTTTTAATTGCTTCACTAACCTGTTGTTGCGCCGACTTCTGAATCTCTTGCAACTGCGGGATGACCTTAGCGAACTTTTGCAATTCTGCTGGGCTAACTGCCGCCGCAGGTGTTCCTGTCGCAGGCGCTACGCTAGGACTTGAGGGCGAAGCTGGAGTTGCCCTAGGAGTCTGAGGAGAGGCAGGCGACATACTTGGCGTACTTGGCATACGGGAAGGAGTTGCACTGGGGGCAGCAGGAGTCTGAGCAGAGGCAGGAACCTCGGTTCTAAGTCTGTCAGCTTCTCCTTTGGTTGCTCTGCCAGCCTTGCTAGGAGGATAGCCGGGGGACATGCTGGGAGACATGCTGGGAGATGTGGTTTCAGGAGGAGCAGTTGTACCAGGTGTTGTCAAGCCTTGAGGCTTGGGTGCTGGAGGAGTAGGCACAGTTGAGCCTGGAGTTGAGCCTGGAGACTCTATGCTGCCTGAAGGCTTGCTACCAGGACTCGTGCTGTCGCTAGGTTCAGGGGCAGAAGGCTCGATACTAGGTGGCGTTGTCTCGCCGGGTGCTGAAAGTTGGGGAGAAGTAGGAGCCGTTCGTCGTTCTAGAACGGATGGGGGAGTCGAGGCTGGAGGAGTTGTCGACTGTCGAGGCTCAGAAGTGGAGGGAACCCCAGCCGACTGCGCCCCGCCTGGGCAGCGAGAATTGAGGGGAGTAACTTCACAGAGAATTTTCATCCCCTCTGCTGACATCTCGATTTCTCCAGGAGCAGTAGATCCACTGGAAGTTTGTGATAGTGCAGGGAGGCTAACCAGAAGGCTTGCACCCGCAGCGCCCATAACCAAGAGATTTTTGAGCAAATTTGAGCGATCGCGCATGATCATTATTAGAATTCCTAATTTTGTGTGATTTGTGAACCAGAATCAGCCAACAGACCTTAAGTTTTGAGGGAGATGAAATCCCTAAAGAGCTTATATAGATTGGTGATACTGAAAGCAAACGAATGAGTAGGTAAAAGAGCCTCTCACTGCATAATCAACGAGTAACTGACTAATGCTCTACAAATGGCTGGTAAATGAAATGACTGGTAAATGAAATGGTTGATAGATGAGCAATTTACAGCAGTCACAAAGCATTCAATGAAAGGCTATCGCTAGACTAAGGAGTCTGTAAGCGAAAGAGCAATCAATAGAACAGATTTGGCTTTCGTAGGCTGGAGATGCTGTATCTAAAAGATTTCCTGATGCCGTAAATCTAATGAGCAGAGATCGCCCTATTAAGCATCACTAACCTCCATTGAGAATGTGCGAAGTATAGACAACTACAAGCGATCGCAGACTTCGACTACAGTAAAGGTAAGATGTGAAGATTTTGTGAAGAAGGGTTTTGAATCAAGCTATAACCTTGACCCTGAGCCGTTTAGAAAAATATTCCTACTCACTTCATTCACTTTTATTTCTGCAACATAATCTTTATTAGATAAACAAAATTACCTCTTTTGACTGATGCGTATTGATGGTTTTGTTAAAGCGATCGCCATAGTCAAAAAGCAATATTTACACTACACAAAACATGATATAAACCGACTGCAATTGACTGTAGCAATTCTATTTCATTAGTAAGAGTGGGACAGGCTTCCAAGCTGTACGGGCAAGATGCCCATCCTACGAGCAGGGAATATTAAAAGGCTAAAGTGTAAAAGGCTAAAGTGTCTCAATTTTCAATTCCGAGTAGCCAGTCGTCTGATCAAACTCTCGGGTAAATCTGAGGTTCGGTAAAATGCCAATGATGAGTTCGGCAGTCGTGAAGATGAGGCAGCCTTTGAGGAGATGACCGCCTGTTGTATATCCAGTGGAATCGGCGATCGCCAGATGGCAATGGCAGCCATGCCGAGATAAAGTTCCTGTCAGCGAAACAACCTCGAACCTGCCCTCGTATACCTTGCCTTCTGATTGATTTGCCAGCCGCAGAGTTGCTTGGGTAAGACTGCCCACACAGGTCACAATGCAGGCGGCTTTTACATCATGCTTTTCTACAAACGCTTCTAACTCAACCTTGAGATCTTGCTGAGGGCTTAGACGGAGTGCAACAGTTTCCACAGGATCGATGATTTTAAAAGAGCAAGGAAAGGGAGGAAATAGGCAGATTGAAATCCTTATTTCTACGTTAGCTCTAGAAACCAGATCTGAGACTTTCCGACCTAGATTCTAGACAAAAGTCAGTTTTCGAACTCAGCGCCTGAACCAAAGTTATCAATAATTCTTCACAGGCTTTTTGAGCAAACTTTTACACTGTATACGCACAGTATAACGGTCAACTATTAGTGAAGACCTCAGCTCAGCGACCCGACCCACGAGGGTACCCGCTTGTTACCACAGCGCGATCGCCGGGTTCGCTGCTGTGCAGGGTTAGGCGTTAACTTTGGACTTGCCAGCCGCAAGCGCCTGCACATCACTGGTCGTGAGAGAATCGCCACCTATTCCCCAATCGCCGCTTTTAACCTCTTCGATTACAACCCACGTTACTGGACGCAGATTCTCGCCTTCGATCGCCACCATCGTATCTGTGAGCTTGCGGATCATTTCCTGTTTTTTCGTTGACGTGAAAACGCCTTCGATCAGTTTTACATTCAGTAAGGGCATCAGTTTTCTCCAGTTTGTAATTTATGAGTTGCTGTAAAAGGCGCTAGATAAAAAGACGACCATTCGTTCTTTTACTTGCCTGACTTGATTATGACGACCGTTCGTGCTATTGTCAAGCTATGAAAATTGATTCATTCCCAACAACTAGTTTGGAAAACGGCGAACCCCGCCGTTCAAAGGGGCAGTCTAGTCGCGATATCATTCTGCTCGCAGCGGCGAAGATGGCAACAATCAAGGGACTCAATGGTTTGTCGCTTGGAGACCTAGCCGCTGAGGTTGGCCTGAGCAAGAGTGGACTCTACGCGCACTTCAAATCAAAAGAAGAACTGGAGTTGGCAACGATCGAGACGGCGGCTATGATTTTTGATAGCGAAGTGCTTCAGCCTGCGATGAGGGCGCGTGCAGGAACTGAGCGGCTTGAAGTACTGGCTAGTTCGTTTCTTTCACATCTCGAACGCAAAGTTTTTCCGGGTGGGTGTTTTTTTGCCGCAGCCGCAGCGGAACTCGACACGCGCCCCGGTCCAGCGCGCGATCGGGTCGTCGAGGTGCTAGGCAATTGGCTTGCACTATTGAGGCAATGCATCCTCGATGCACAAGTATTGGGAGAGCTAGATCCCAATGCGGAAGTTGATCAAGCGGTTTTTGAAATCGAGTCCATGCTTTTGGCTGCGAATTTTCTTTTTAGCATGATGAATGACCCGATTCATCTGACACAGGGGCGCAAGGGAATAGAAAATGCATTAGCAAGACTCGCGGTTAGCGCAGAGCCGAAGAAGAAGCGATCGGCGCACAAGACGCGATGATTTTGCAAGGGCACTCACTCGTCTACAGCTAATATCTCATGCCCTCACACACTCCGCAGAGCTTTTATGACCAGAGGAGACAGTGCTCTACACAACGTGGGACAAAGTTATGGATTCGTACCGCTTCATTCAGCAACGCAATAAATTTACGTCTGTGCAAGGTTTTCGTCCTGCACAATAGAAATATTGAACTACCGTGCTTAAGAAAAATTTAGGGAAGCGAGTTTTAGACAACTTGTTTCGGAAGTAAATCCTGGACAAGCTGTCTAAAATTCAGATCAGTCACAACTAACAAGTTAATAGAACTACGAGATTAATGGAGCTGACGGGAGTCGAACCCGTGTCCGCCCTGGGTATTAATATTCCGATCATTCACAGGTTTAGCTTATCTAGTCCTCAAAGCGGGAGCCGTCTATTGTCCCAGACGTGGGATTCTCTAATTGAGTCTTAGCGAGTTTTTAACTAGAGTAACCAAACTCGAGCATCCGTTGGGGTTGGTCTACAGTCTTAACGGAGTCGGATCGTAGACGCTCGAACCTATAAGAGGTTTTTAGGCAACCGCAGCTGCTTTACGAGCAAAGGGTACTATGTTGTTCGCATGTACGTGTTTTGAGCCATTGATTTACGAGAGTTAGCCCGCTCTCGACCTGCATCGCGAAATAACGTTCGCCAAAACGTCGAAACCGTGACAGCCCCGCGTTTACTTATCCAGCCATTATAGTACTAAAACTAAACCTTTGGTGTTGTGGAGTAACACTTTAGGTGTCCAGCAATTCCAAATTCAAAATTTGACAGCAGTGATGCTCACCCCCCAGGATAAAGAAATCTGTCTAAACGTCAAGATTTGTAAATTTACTCAGATTTCTCTGATTTAGGTTTCTCGATCGATTCATTCTTAGTCAATGTATGGAGTGTGAGCTAGCATTTATTACTGTCAGCTTACTTAGACAGCCGATAATCAAATTGTCAAAGGGATGAGGGTGGTTAGATGAATAGGTTTGTGAAGTTCCTCAGTCTGTTTAGCCTGTGTTTGCTATTGGGGGTGAGCTGTGGAGGACAGCGATCGCCCAACTCAACCTCCAACCCAGCGAGT
>JBBRCV010000042.1:0-27335 GCA_038204505.1 Elainellales cyanobacterium | reverse complement strand
TGGGGGTGATGAAATCGTTCGTAGTGTAATGCAGCTATCTCTGCTGCTGTGAACGTCAGTTTAATCATAGAGAGAGCAGGCTTTATGTTTTCCTATCTTACCTCTCCATAAAACTAAAGACTATACCCTGGCAAGGTATAGCCTTAACAGCGCTTCAGATTCATTTGCTCGATTGCCTATTTCTCTGAAAATTTCTAGCGATACTGGCAAATGCTCTAGAGATTCTGAATACTGTTCCAGTTTGCTTAACGCATGTCCCCAATTCACAAGTGCAATTCCTTCACCTTGTCGATCACCAATCTCACGGGCAATCGCTAAGTGATGCTGATAGAACTCGATCGCTTGAGGGTAGTTGCCCAAACTGGCGTAAGCATTTCCCAGACTGCCTAAAGCATTGCCTTCTCCTTGTCGATCGCCAATTTCACGGGCAATTGCCAAACGCTGCTGATGGGATTCAATCGCCTGTGCATAATTGCCCAATCTGCGGTAGGTATTTCCCAGACTTCCTAAAGCATTGCCTTCTCCTTGCCGATCGCCAATTTCACGGGCAATTGACAGGTGTTGCTGATAGGACTCGATTGCCTGAGCATAGTCACCTAAGCTGGCGTAAGCAAGTCCTATATTGCCTAAAATTGCCCCTTCCGATCGTTGATCGTCAGTGTCACGCATGATTACCAAAGCTTGATGGTGGAACTCAATCGCTTGAGCATAGTTGTCTAATGTGTAGTACACACTCCCCAGACTCCCTAGAGCAATACCTTCCCCTCTTCGGTCGCCAATCTCACGAGCAATCGTCAAGTGTTGCTGATGAGACTCGATCGCCTGTGCATAATTGCCCAATCTGCGATAAGTATTTCCCAGGCTACCTAAAGCAGTGCCTTCTCCTTCTCGATCGCCTGTCTCACGGGCAATTGTTAGACTTTGCTGATAAAAATTGGTTGCCTCAGAACAATTAGCTAAGTGCAAATAGTAATTGCCTAGCATTCTGAGACAAATGGTATCTGCATCGAATTCGGACTTGTTCAGAAATTTCTGACAGAGTTGAATGCCTTCCTGATAGTAGCTCCAGAATTCCAACTGTCGAGGTAAATGCACCTTACTAAAACTACGAAGGGGACTTAAGAGAATTTCTTTAGCTTGTTCCCAGTCTTCCACCTCGTAGACATGGTGAAACGCCTCCAGATTGCCCCGTACCTGCTCCAGATTCGGGGCTTCTGGCACTGCTTCATAATGGTTCAGCCATTGCTCCGCTGCTGTGCGCTCTGCGGTTTGCCAAACTGCCGTGTCGGCTTTTAGCAGCTCATACGCCACGCTGCGAATTAGATTGTGTTGCCGCAGCGGCAGTTCGCCATCTGTTCCTAGCCAAGCTCCCTCTTCCCATTCTTCTTGCGCCAGCGCCCTAGCCTTCAGCAACTCCAAGGCGGTTTCTGGGTGGGCACAGTCTGGCAGCATTGCCAGCCAAAACGTTCCTGGCACCGGACGACGATACACCGCGCTGCGGCAGAGCAACTGCAAGGCATCTTCCGGCAATCGCGCCAGTGCGTCTTTCACTGGTTTTTTCACCTGTAGCTGCAACTTGGATCGCGACAGATTCGCCGGACGGTTGGCTTCTAGTTCGGCAAACTTGCCCTGCTGCCAATAGCGCTGCACATTGCCGCCGCAGGCTTTGATATCTTCGGCAATCACCCGCAGGATCAGCGGATGCCCGTCGGAGAGTCTGCCAATGCGCTTCAGCAGGGATACGACAGAATTTGCCGCAACAGCATTGTGTGTTTCAGCAATAGGATGTCGACCCTCTGCACTGGCATTGTGTCCCTCTGCAATAGGATGTTGACCCTCTGCATTAGCATTGTGATCCTCTGCATTAGCATTGTCTGTCGTGACGTTGCCAGGTTGACCCTCTGCACTGGCATTGTATGTCGTCACATCGAGATGTTGTGCCTCGACAGTGGCATTAGAAGCAGCAACAATGCCACGTTTCTGGAATAACTGTAACTGTTCCTCCTGACTCAAGCCGCGAATTGGCTGACAGTACCAAAACTGAGGACAGCGTGAACCAATACTTTCCAGTTCTCCCGGCAAGTCCTGCGTCGTCAGAATCAGTTGACTCTGGCAGTCCTGCCCTGCCAAGAGCTGTTGCAACAAATCGAGCCACAGCCGATCGCAAAACTCACTCCAGCCTTGGCGATCGTCTCCCTCTAACAGCTTTTCCATCGAATCAACCTGCACCCGATAGGGATGCGATTGCAGCAATTGCAGCAGATGCACCAGCAGATTTTGCGGATCTTTTTGGTCTTCCAAAGTCGGTTCTTCGCCCAGCGATCGCAGCAACACCGCTCCACTGCTAGAAAACTCTGCCATCACGCCACCTTCATCCAAGTTCAACTGACAAAATCGTCGGTCATCCCGCAGCTCTGAGATCAAGCGTTCTGCCAGTGCCGTCTTGCCAATTCCCGTGATTCCCGTCAGCGCCAAGACTCGGCAGTTCCCTTGCAGGATTTGCAGCAGCGGCTCCGTTAAGTCCGATCGCTCCACCCAAGTCGCGGCACTGTAGATCGCTGGGTTGAACGGTTGCAAAGTCAAAGGAGCGATCGTTACAGTCCGCTGCGGTGCTGCATTGGGCTGTTTTTTCAGAACTGGAGTCAGGTCTGCCGTTCCATTCAGCCGCGCCGCGCTACAGCCAAACTGATAGGCGAACTCAATCTCTCGTCCTGCCCCCAGCGCATCATAAAAGCCCACAGCAAACTCGATCGCCGCCCGTTCGTCGATCGCCTGACTCATGCCAATCACGTAGGGAATATGCTGAACGATCGCCTCTGCTTGGGATTCAGAGTAACAGGCATTCAGCACTACACATTGAAGCTTGCCCGCAAACAGCTTAAACAGTCCTGCCAACGCTTCAGCATCGATCAACTTCGCTTGACCAATCTCATCCTCAAACACCAAGCCTGCTTCTGCCTCACCCTGCCCCGAAAAATGCACAATCTGCGGATTCAGGTCGAGCATAGCTCGCTGCAAATCTCTGGGACGAACAGCATTCTTAGTTTCCAAACGGAAGGAGTCGCGGTGGCGCGATCGCTCCAATCCCGCTGCAATATCGCGTTTTTCCTGATCTAGCCGCCGCAATGAGCTGCCGTTCGGGTTGGCACTCAACATCAAGATTGTCGTGACTGAAGATTGCTGACTCATGGGGCGATCGCATCAAAACAAGCTGTGCTGACAGTATAGCCGTCTCCTCTGCACAGTTATAGTCCCCGAAATCCTATTAAGACATTTCCATAAATTAAAATACCTTCATAGGGCAGGCATCTTTCCTGCATATTGCTTTCAATGCAGGAAAGATGCCTGCCCTACGGGGATGTTCTGATTCGGAAATTGCCTTAAGACATTGAAGTGTGGTACAAGCAACAATGGATTTAAGCCCATTGTCTTAATCTTCGCCAATTTCTTAATTTTCACCAATTATTGATTAACCCCAGATCAATACTCACCATGAAACAAAGTGCATTTTTTAATGGCTTACTATTCGCATTACTCAGCTTTTTATTGATGAGTTGCGGTAGACCTAGCGCATCAGATCAACAGCGGGATGCTGCTAGTCTTCCCAAGGTGTTTAACACTTTGCAAACCCTTGAGGTAAAAGCTTATCGTAACCAAGACTGGTGCAAAAATATTGCTTATCAACGAGGTAAGTTTTCAAATAATCTAGAAGCTACTACCTGCAACCTGTTTGATGGCACGCCTCAGCCTATGGATGCTCAAGCCACACAAGATTTTCAGGCGATCGCCCGTTCTATGGCAACCACAGGCGTGAGCATCCATTTCTTATCTGCTCAATACAACTCGTCTAACCACCTGACAGGGGCTGAATTCCACCTGGCAACCCTATGTCGCTGCTCCTATGTGTATAGCCCTCAATATGACCATTTACCTGAGAACATGACTGGCGAGATGGAGTTCACAGCAATTAACTCGGACTGGTATTTTGTCTGGGAAGATTGGAATTAAAGACTAGAATTAACATCACAACACCCTAATCTATCTCAACCCAATTCAAGAGGTTAGAATCACAGCCTTTTAAGGCTGAAGTTAGGAGATTTCCATCAATTTTCTCTTGCAATCTTTGCACTCTCTGTCACCCCTGCTTCGTACATTAGTTGCAACGATCGTCCTGCTGTCACTGATGACTTACATGGTCATGCCTCGCATGAAAAAGCTGTTTTTAGGCTGGTTATATCCTAAATCTAAACGTTGATCATAAACGAGGAAAATTTGTATGAAAATTGGTATTATTGGTGCAGATAATATGGGTAGTAGCCTAGGAAACTTCTGGGCGCAGAATGGTCATCAACTGATGTTCGGTTATTCCCGTGATGCTGCCAAATTGCAAAAAATTGTTGAGGCGATCGGTAGTAATGCCACAGTCGGCACCCCAGCCGAAGCCGTACAGTTTGCCGATGTAGTGCTGCTCTCTGTACCGTATGGTGCGATCGCCGATGCACTTAAAGCCGCAGGTTCCATAAAAGACATTAAAATCAATTTGCTTAATTTTTAGTATGCGTTAGATTGCTGACAGACACACATCTTGTAGGGGAGACTGACTAATGACAAAGTTATTGGCGATCGTCGGCATGGGTGATGGGATGGGACTGGCGATCGCCCGTCGTTTCGCTAGAGAGGGATTTGCGATCGCCATGATTGCCCGCAACGCTACCAAGCTCCAGGCGTTTAAAGCAGCATTGCAAGCTGAAGGCTATGAAGCTTATAATTTCATTGCAGACGCTGGAGACGAAGCCTCTTTGCATTCTGCATTTACGATAATTCAAGCGCAGTTAGGTAATCCAGAGGTACTAGTTTATAACGTTGCTACACCTAAAATGGAGCCGATTCTGAATGAAACAATGGATACATTAGCGAACGATTTTAAGATCAATGTTGCCGGAGCCTTGGTTGCTACAAAAGCAGTCCTACCTGCCATGAAAGCACAAGGTCAAGGCACCATTCTGTTGACAGGCGGAGGATTTGCGCTGTATCCTAGCCCATACTTTGGCTCACTTTCGCTGGGTAAAGCTGGAATCAGAAGTCTTGCCAAGATGCTGGCTGAGGCATTGAAACCCAATGGCGTTCGGGTTGGCACGGTTACTATCTGCGGAATTGTGAATCCTGACGAGCCGAAATACAGCCCGGAGCAGATTGCTGAGAATTATTGGATTTTTCACACCAATCCAGATTCTGACTCAGAAATTGTTTACTAATTGCTTCTACAACAAACTGGAGAGTATCAACAATGACCGAGATTGAGAGCCAAAATTTAGCGATCGCTCGCATTTTCATTGAGCAGTTTTTAGGCAAAGGCAACATTAGCATTGCCGCACAAGTGCTAGATGAACAGGTGCAAGTTACTACTGGATTAAAGCCCGCCGGTGCTATCAATGGACGCGAAGAATATCAGCAGATATTTAGTGCTTTCTATGATGCCTTTCCACCAATTTCAGGTGCGGAGATGATCATTGAAGATCTGTTTGCAACTGGCGATCGCGTGGTCGTGCGTTTTCGCTCTGTTCAAAGGCACGCGAAAGATTTCTTTAGTGTTGCAGCAACGAATCGAGATATCACATTTATTGAAACTCATGTAATGCGATTACGGGATAGCAAGATTGTTGAAAATGTCGTCAGCGCCACCAACTTAGAGTTTGAAATGTTAATGGCTCCCGTGCTGACACCCTTAATTTTGAAGTAAAGCTTAAACTCGACGAGCGATCGGCTAGTACATCAAAGCGGAAGTTCGGCAACCGTGGGGCAGGCATCTTGCCTGCATTGAAAGCAGTATGCAGGCAAGATGCCTGCCCCACAAAGGGATTTTAATTGATGGAAATCTCCTTACTTGATCTGTTGCTGAAAATAAGTTCGCAAATCGGCTGCTAATGCTGACACCTGGACAGCACGGCGCACCAAGTCATCACTTGCTTCACGCACATAGATCTGCACAATGTCGGCAACAGTGACGTTGTTTTCATCACGACTTACTTGTTCGATCACATCCCCTGCTCCAACTTCGCCCTCTTGCACCACTGAAAAGTAAATGCCACTCAAGCGGCTATCGAGAAACCGTTTGACCATATCATCACGCCCAAACTTGAGGTTGAGTTTGAAGCAAGGGAACCGGGGCTGCGTCACTATTACTTCAGCAGTGCCAATGCGAAAGCGATCGCCGATATTCACCGTCGTTTCTGACAAACCCTCAACGGTCAAGTTTTCGCCAAGGGCACCCCAAGGTAATGCCTCATTCGGTAGCTCCTGCCGCCAGTAATCGTAATGCTCCATGGGATAAGCATAAACAGCTTTCTCAGCCCCTCCATGAACGGTCAAATCTGCCTGGCGATCGCCGTCTAGATTGAGCGATCGCATCATCACCCGCTCTGCCACTGGATACTTAAAGATACCAGTCGTAACAGGTTTTCCCTTCCACTTCACTTCACACGGTAGACCCACACAAACAGAAATCAGTTCCATTAGGTAACTCCCTTGATGATGCCCCGGAACTCTAACGCACTTTCGGGCAGCTTTCTGATCTTGGCGTACTCATCTCAATCCCCATATTCGTGAATGCCTTGATGCTATATCGAGTAGATGAGTCTCAATTGTTTTCAAATTTATAGTATTCAATCTTTCTAAGTTCTTGACAATTTCGACATAGAGTAGAAAAATTGCTCCTAGACAAGATAAAAAAACTGCCCGAAAATCAACGATCTTGTACTGCTTTTAAGCCACACTAGATCTGTCAGTTAAGGGAGTTGCAACTTGATAAAGTCCTAGTCTTTTAATTTTTTGTAGGGCAGGCATCTTGCCAGCCTTTCATACTAAGCAGGCAAGATGCCTGCTCTACAAAACAGCTAACTGGTACTATATTTTCAGGCAGATCCCTAACTTCTCTAAAAAATTTATTTTTCGTATTAGTCTAGAATTTGCATTAAGTTAATGGTATAAAAATCTGTAAAAATGCCAAAAGTTCTCAGGATTTTAGTCAATTTCTGGTCAAGACGCATCTCTCCTCGTTTAGAAACTTTGATCGGTGCTGTTGGTTTGGGAGGGTTAACAATCTGTTTGCTCTTGATCTGGGCATTAGCCAAGCTATCTAGAGAGATATTGGAACGAGAAAGCTTTGCTTTCGATACTTCATTTTTACTCTGGCTCCATCAGTTTGCTAATCCTACGCTCGACAACTTAATGGTAAACATAACGCAATTGGGTAATCCTATGTTTGTCATTCCAGTGGCGACCATTACGCTAGGAATACTGGTGGGGAGCCGTCAAAAATCTGCTGCATTAATGTTTGCGATCGCTTGTCTAGGCGGTGCAATTCTTAATACTGGACTGAAACTTGTTTTTACTAAACCCCGTCCTGAGCTTTGGCATCGGCTCATTGTTGAAACGTCCTACAGCTATCCTAGCGGTCATGCTTTGGGGTCGATGGTGTTGTACGGAATGATCGCCTATATACTATCCCAGCGATACCCTAAATTCTCTAGTATTATCTATGTCGTTGCCGCTGGGTTGATTTTAGCGATCTGTTTCAGTCGGCTCTATTTAGGCGTGCACTGGCCCACAGATATTATGGCTGGACTTGGCATCGGGTTGTTATGGTTAGTGATTTGCATTTCGATGCTGAAATTGCAAAGATTACGAGAAAGAACCCGAACGAAAATTAATTCTCAATAAACTGAAGAAATTGCACCTTGGGGTCAGGGAAATGCTGATAGGCTGCTGCCGCTGTTTCGATTTGGCGGAGTTGCCCTAATGCTCTGCTACAAGGCATTCCATATTTTACCAACACGCGATCGCTGGCAATATTCAAAGCAGTACGCGATCGCATCACAAAATCTTCTAACTTATACTCGCTGTTAGGTGTGAAATAGTCTTTAACGATGAGTGAGGGCGAGTAGCAGGTTTCTGCCTTACCGTCGGGCCATTGGATTTGAAAGTGAATTTCGGGCATAGTGGTGATTAGGGATTAATGCAGATGGATGTCACAATAAGATTTTATATGCATTTGGGCAGCAGTGATCCATGTATAGTGTGATAAAACGGACTGACTATGTTGGATCAGAGATTGTGCAATAGTGGGCTGAACAACATTTAGCATGGCTTGGGCGATCGCATCTACAGCATTTGGATCGACCAAGAGCGCCTGTGCGTCGGTGAGAAATTCGGTAAACGGCGGGATGTTGGAGGTAACGACAGGAAGATGAGTGGCGATCGCTTCCATTACTACCAGTCCCCAGCCTTCTCTGACTGAAGGGAAGATAAAAGCATCGGCACAGCGATACAATGCGGGTAACTCGGCATCAGAAATAGTGCCAGGTAGAACAAGAGACTTCTCAGAAATTTCCGTTTGTTGAACCGTATTAAAAAACTGTTCTCGGTAAGGAGAATAATCAAAAAAAGTATCACCGCCCGCAATGACAAGCTGAGCATTGGGATAGGTTTTTAGAACTTGGGAGAACGCTGTTAATAAAGCAATAGAGTTTTTGCGGGGTTCAATGCCGCCTACGGTGAGGTAGATAGGGCTGCCATTAAGGTGAAGACGTTGCTGAAGATGGCATTCTAACCCACTGTCTACCCCATTGGTAGATGGAGAAAATCTGAGGGTATCTACACCGTTAATGACGCGCTTGGCATGAACTTGATACTGCTGCCAAATCTGCTCTTGCCAGTATTGACTGACACAGAGGCACAAGTCGGGCAGACGAATTGAGCGATCTTGGCATTGCTGAAGATAGGGATGATTATAGTCATCAATATGGTGAATGGTGCGGATAAAGTGGGGAATAGGATGACGCATTTTTTGAGAAGAATCGCGCAGAATGGCTAATGCATTTGCACTAATACAGTCTTGAGCATGGTAGTAGTCGTAGGCTTCGTCGCATTGCTCGAAATAATTAACAAATTCTTGTACCCGTTGTTTTACGAGGGCTTCAACATCTGGCGGTGCAGGCTGGGAGGGAATGAGGCGAGTCTCACAGTTTACAGGACGGCAAAAGCTTTCGCCTTTAGACAGCGCAAAAATGCAGACCGTATGCCCTAGCGACTGGAGTGCTTCAGCCAAGTACAGAGTTTGCATCACGCTACCCCTCGGCTTGGTGGCATAGGTCAGCAGCGCAATTCGGAGCTTCGGCGGTTGGGTCATCGTTTTTGGGCTGGCTTTTGTTTGCCAAAGCCTGTGAGGGGATGTTGCTGTAAATCCCAAAACACTTCTGTTTGGGAAAGGCTTTCTAGCAAAAGTTTGCGTTCTGATTGAATAGTCCCGATCGCCTCACAAACTAAGTTGCGTTGATGAAAATAGGATTGAATGATCGAAACATGATTAGGGCGAACGCTCAGTAGAAAACCATAGCTAGGAAACCGAGTTAACCAGTCTTCTAACGGTAATGCAGTCGGTGAGGGAATGCGATCGAGATTAAGAACAGCACCACAATTTGAAGTTTCTAGAAGCATCAAAAGCGTTCCCAAAATACCGCCCATGCTAATATCCTTGCCTGCATTACACAGTCTAGCTTCAGCCAGTATTGGCAATAGTTCCAGGTCATCGCGCAGACGGACTGGATCTGCTTCTGTGGCTGCATTCCAAAATGGATAACGGGGGTGAGCTTGCCCACGAAAATCGGTTGCGATCAATAGCGAATCACCAGGCTGGGCGTTAAAGCTGGTAATCAAAGCATTGGCACGTCCTAAAATAGCAACGGAAAGAGCATTGTAAGGACTATGACAATTGGTATGCCCTCCCACAATGGGGACGCTATAGGTTTTAGCGGCGGCTAACATCCCTTGCCAGATGGGTTGAGTGGCAGCGGGTGACTGGCTCCAGAGCGTATCAACAACGGCGATCGGTCGTCCACCCATGGCATAAATGTCGCTCACATTGACCATGACCGCACACCACCCCGCAAACCAAGGTTCGGTTTCGACCAAGCTGGGCAGCAGTCCTTCAGATGCTAATAGCAAGTAACCGTTGCCGTCAGGAATAGCGGCACAATCATCACCGATCGCGATAGTTTGATTGGGTGCAGCAAAGGGTAATTCAGCCGGATTTTCCGCCTGAAGATGAGCAGAAGCTGTTTGGATATCTTGCTTGTAGCCAATGCTCAAGGCTTCCCGAAGCTGAGTGGTAATAGTCGGTAGCAAGTTCACATCAAGAGGCTTCTTTAAGAGAGTGGAAGTGGGGGCGATCGCTTAAACCAGGCGGATAAAAGTTAAGATCGGCTTCCATGAGGAAATGGGGTAATCCACACAAATGCACTTCTTCGAGCGATGTCCAATGCAACCGCTGGAAAAAGCGCACGTTTTGGGACTGTACCGTTGCCAAAAAGCGATCGCATCCCCATCCATGCGCCGTTGTCACCGCTTGATGGATTAATCCTTTACCCACTTTTCCGGCTCGACGATGATCAATATGAACGCCTAATCGCCCACCATACCAAAGCCTGGGTTGGAGTTCGTAAATGCGAACAACTCCTACAACTTGGGCTTGGATTTGGGCAACAATGGGATAAGCGATCGCATCGATATCATCCACTTCATTGCTAATTGAATTACCTGTTGAGTTACCTGCAAATAGACCTTGTTCTTCCACAAAAATTTGATGGCGTAAAGCAAAATAAGCCTGAATATCAGCAGGAGTAATTGCTAAATTAAAACTGTAGCTTTGCATATTTTTCATCACAGCCTTATTCAAAGGTCGAGAGTGCAGAACAAGCACCACACTTCGCGCAACCTGCGTTCATATTTTTAGAAGACATCCCTGCTTGCTTCAGCAGGTTGCCAACCTGTTGGTAGAGGGTATACATCCATTCGCTATTAGGGGCAGGATGTTGGGCTAGGGGTGTGCCCGTGATTGGTACGAATGGCACAACGAACGGATAAACGCCGATTTGAATCAAGCGATCGCTCATTTCCACTAGGGCGGCTTGGCGATCGCCTAAACCAGCCAGTAGATAAGTACTCACCTGTCCCCGTCCAAACACCTTAACGGCTGCCGTAAATGCTTCTAAATAATAGGCGATCGGCACCGTCGCTTTTCCAGGCATAATCCGTTCTCTAACTTCTGGCTCCACTGCCTCTAGATGCATTCCCAAACTTTCTACCCCGGCGTTCTTCATCCGTTCAAACCAAGCGAACTGATCGGGAGGTTCACACTGTGCCTGAATCGGTAAATTAACCCGAGCTTTGACTGCTGCGGCGCATTCAGTTAGGTATGCTGCACCGCGATCGCTAATGTTGGGCGTGCCCGTAGTCATGACCAGATGCTTAACACTATCTAGCCGGACGGCGGCGACGGCGACTTCCGCAATTTGATCAGGAGTTTTGCGGGCAATGGTGCGATCGCTTGCTAAAGATTGCCCAATGGCGCAGAACTGGCAGGATGTTTTTGTATCGCCATAGCGGATGCAGGTTTGCAAAACGGTGGTTGCTAAAACGTCCTGGCTGTGGAGCAGAGCAATTTTCCAGTAAGGAATGCCGTCTGCTGTAGCAAGACTGTAGAACTTGGGCGGATGGGGAAAATGGATAGGTGCAAGGGGTTCTTCTGCATATTTCAATAGGGTTTCACCCGTGGACAAAATTTCTGCGGTATAGGGCGACTGTGCCGCAGTGCTGGTGAAAATCGGCACCATGATGGTTGTGCCATCAATAGTAATTGCCTTGTGATCAGAAGGTCCTGCACCGCCTTTGCGTCCGGCTGTACCCACCTCTTTTTCGAGCAGCTTTAACCCCTGAGATTGCAATTCAGTAATGAGCTGTTGTTTGTTCATAGATTGTTTCACAGGGCGAGGGGCGCAGCGTGGGCATCATTCATGTCAGTATTCAAACCAGTGTTCTCCGGTGGATTTGCAAGCGTTTCGCCTCGATGCATCACTACCCCAGGGGTGTCGTTCAGCGTTAGGTGTAAAAACTCTGGGCGGGCATAGTGCCCCACGGAATCCATCATGCGTTTCCTTTTGGTAATTAGAGAGAAATCTAGGTCGGCGATCGCCATTCCTTCTCCTTCGGTAATAGGATCACAAAGAAGTGTTCCTTCTGGGCTAACAATGGCGGTATAGCAACCGCCACTTAGAACTTTCTGAAGCTTGTCATCGGGTGTAATTTGCTGCACTTGTTCGGGCGAAAGCCAGCCTGTGGAATTGATCACAAAACATCCCGATTCCAGCGCATGATGACGAATAGTAACCTCAATTTGCTCTGTGAAAATTTGCCCTACCAGTGAACCTGGAAACTGGGCGCAATGGATTTGCTCATGCTGAGCCATGAGCGCATATCGGGCTAACGGATTGTAATGCTCCCAACAGGCAAGTGCACCAACCTTGCCCACAGCGGTATCCAGCACCTTTAGCCCTGCTCCATCCCCTTGTCCCCAGACCATGCGCTCGTGGTAAGTGGGTGTAATTTTGCGCCGTTTTAGCAACAAACGACCATCAGCATCAAAAATTAACTGAGTGTTGTAGAGCGAACCATGATCACGTTCGTTAATGCCCAAAACTACTACCATATTGTGAGCCTGAGCTGCACGGCTAACGGCATCGGTGACGACTCCAGGAACCGTTACCGCTTCTTCGTAGAGACGCATGTGCTCTTTGCCCATGAGAACGGGCGGCTGGACGAAAGAGAAATAAGGATAGTAGGGAATGAAGGTTTCGGGAAAAACGATAATCTGCACGCCTTGTTCAGAAGCTTTGGCGATCGCCTGTAACACTTTCTCTGTAGTGCCTTCGCAGCTAAACAGCACAGGACTCATCTGCACTGCTGCGGCTCGAACTTTGGCGATATCGCCCATAAGTCACCTCAATATGTGTGTGCTGTTGTGTATGTGCTGTAAGACGGAAACCTGCTTTTATCAGAAATCTACTTTTATCAGGAACCTGCTGTTATCAGAAACCTGCTGTTATCAGAAACCTAAAGAGTCCAGGTATCTAGAATAAACGCTCCATCTTTGCGATGCATTAGCACCAAGTCCAACACGTCTAATGGACTGATTGGGCGAATGCCAGGAAGCAAAGAAGGTTCACCGTGCCCATACAAGGCTTGCAACGCAAATCGACAGGCGTAAACCTTACCACCTTCTGAGATAAACTTAGTAATCTGGTTTGCAAAGTTTTGATGTCCAGGGAACGCTTCGTCTCCTAGTTTAGGAAAACCGCGCTGAATACCTAATGTTACTCCAGGACCATAAAGCAACATTGAGGTTTCAAAGCCTTTACGCTGCAAGCGTAAAGATTGCAGCATATTGACTAGACCAATCGAGCCTTCAAAGGCAACCGTATGAAAGGTGACAAGGGCTTTTTCTCCGGGTTCTGCTTTGACATCAGGAAAAACTTTTTCCTCGTAGTCTACGAAAAAGTCACCCGTTTGATGAGCAGGAGTTGTAACTTCTGGCATAATTCTTCCTCTGATGTTGCTCTAAGCAATTTAGGTTGTGCTGTCAGGTTAAGGGGGGCTAGAGGCAGAGAATGTATCTTTAGTTACGAAAGCTGCAAGTCTAGCGATAAGGTTAGGCGTAGGGCTTGGGGGACTCACAGAAGGCTTGAACTGTGTACAGCACCTATTTAAATCGACAGGTCTAAATTGATAGATCTGTTGTGACCAAACTTGTGTTTAATAGCCAGGGACAAATCTCCTCAACAGTAGGCGCATAGAGCGTAAATGAGGAGACTCGCAGGTTAGTCCAGATTTCCTCAGCTAGGTAGTTTGCGTCGCGAGCAATGCCTGAAAACCTGGCTGAACCCCAGGTATAGAGCCAGGGCAGACCCAAAAAATACAGTCCTTTTACGCCTGTTATCCCCCGCTCATGTCCTGGATAGCCCTTGCCATTAAACACTGGGATTTCGACCCAACTAAAGTCAGATTGAAACCCAGTGCTCCAAATGACAGCACCAATGGACTGATAATCTAGAGGCTGTACTGTCTCTGAAGGTTGCCAGACGGGTTGGTAAGCTGGTTCTATAGGGGCTTGGATTTGGTTCTTTTCGATGAACCCATCTACAGTTTTTTTAATGCCTTCTGAAACGGCATCGGCATAGTCTAAATTTTGTTTCAGATCCTGCCAGAACTCCAACTTGCCACCGCGAATATCCTTCAGCCTACCGTGTAGCTGCATTCCTTCAAGTGCAAACTTCCGCAGGTCAATTTCTCGCCCGCCATCTCGTCCGGTAACATAGTGGTTGGCATTTGTTCTGACCTTTTCTTTTTGGGGATGCTCACCGATAGGTAGGTCGTAGTATCGCATTTGATCAAGCCATTCCACGACATCTTTACCACGGTATATGCGGGGCGATCGCGGGGCACCACCCACGCACAAATGTACTTGCCTGCCTGCCAGGTGTAAGTCCTCGGCAATTTGGCAGCCCGACTGCCCTGTACCGACCACAAGCACTTCGCCAGCGGGTAGAGACTCGGGATTTTTGTAGGCAGAGGAATGAATTTGTAGAACAGACTCAGGCAGGCGATCGGCAATTTTAGGAATTTTAGGTTTGTGATAGCTGCCTGAAGCAATGACGACTTGATCGGCGGTATATTCTTTAAGAGATGTGGCTCCTGTAGAGGTAGACAGTTCAAAACCCGTCCGATTTTTTCGGATGCTAAGAACCTCCACTCCCTCTAAGACAGGTGGATCGAACGATGCAACATAGGCTTCGATGTATTTCAAAATTTCGTCTTTTGGCATGAACCCTTGCGGATCGTTGCCTGAATACTCGTATCCTGGCAATTTACATTGCCAATTAGGTGTGACCAGACAAAAAGAATCCCACCGCTTTGTTTGCCATGAGTGGGCAATCTTTTCTTTCTCAAAAACAAGGTGTTCAATGCCTCGTTCTTTCAAACAATAGCTAATTGATAAACCTGCTTGTCCGCCACCGACTACAAGGACAGGATAATGCGTTTTCAAATGCGTTTCCATGGGTCAGAACTCCTGTATTTCAATAAGTAGAGTAGAAGTTCCACAGGTTCAACTTAGTAGTAGTTGTTACGAAAGAATTAAGTTTAGCGATTGCGATAGGCAGAGTAATTTCAAGGTAAAGTTCAAAGGTTTTCTTTCGATTTTCCTATCAAAACCAACAGGTACTTTACAGCCAGCCATCGACCATTGCTTGATAAAGTGCCTGATAACGCGTGCGCGCTTTCAATTTTGTCATCACATTATTTAGATGAAACTTCACGGTACTTTCGCTGATGATTAGCCGCTGAGCAACATCGCGATCGCGTAGTCCTTGCCCTAAGAGTCGGAGTATTTCTAGTTCTCGCTCCGACAGCTTGGATTCAGTGGGCGCAGGCAAACCCCGTAAAGAACCCTGGGTGACTGCTTCTAGTGTTTCGCGTAGCTCCGTTGCCTGCACGGATAAAGTAACGTAGGCGTGAATTCCTTTAGGAATAGTTCGTCCTTCTGTATGAACCCAGATTATTCTCTGGTCTGGCAAAATTTGGGTAACATCATCAGTGAGTACTGGACTCTGACCGTCCCAAGTGCCAGTGACTTGTAATCCTGCGGTTTGTGCAAGTTGGGTAAATGTCGTTTGCAATAGCGATTGACTGCAAGCAATATACAAAGGTAATCCTACCTGACCACTGGGATAGGGTAACGTGAGTAACACCTGAATTGTTTTTTGGTTTAGCCCCACTTGAGTTTGCAAACTTCCTCCAAAGCAGGCTGCGGTGGTCAATAGGTTGCCAAAAGATGTTTGCAACCAGTTAGGCAGTTGTTCTTGAGGCAGATTGGGCATAGATAGAACGGCAGTTAGAGTAACAGCATCGGTGGCATAGGTGAGCCGACAATAGTTGCAGTCAATTTGGCTCAGCACTTCAGCTAGGCGGAGCAAGATGCACTGCAAGGAAACGGCTAGTGGTTTTTCTGTTCCTACTAGCGTAAGAGGAGGCGTATTGAGCACTTGGGCAAGTTGCTCGGAGAGGGGCAAGCGTTCAGACGGAGTTGGGAGAGTCTTTTGGCTTAATGCCGCATTCAGAGAAATAGTGACGAGGGTGCAAAGAAACCGGAGGACTTCTAGAAATTCGGGGGTGAGGGGAGAATAGCTGAAGGTGGCAAGTACGCCAATGGCAGGACGCTCGGAGAAGGAAGCGCCACTAATGCCGAGTGGATAGCCCGCAAACCCTCGAATACGGTTGGCGATCGCCCATTCTCGATCTTTCACCCAAGTTTCTTCAGATAAATTATTGCTGAGAAAGGCAATCCGATTCTTGGCAATTTTACCGACCTTAAATGCACCCATCGGCACTCTGGCAAATGAGCCATTTGTCTGAGTATAGAGTCCCGATGAGGCGACTAAGCGCAGTGCAGATTGATCGGGTTCTACTAACCAAATTCGAGAGAAGGCACAGTCAAACTTTTCAACCAAGCCATCTGTGACCTGTTGGGCGATCGCTTCTGGAACAAGACAGCCCATTATTCTTCCCGCAATATCATTCACTTGCTGAAGATCGAGGAGCAGCCTCGTTGAATCAAGTACCTCTGGGATCAGTTTTGACAAATGGACATACAGAAGAGCGCTCTCTTGATTAAGCCTTAAGATATTGATGTTTTTTGTGTTCTAGGTTACTTCTTTCGCAAATATCTCTAACGATTGATAGATTCGCATCTAGAGAGAAGTGCGTAGTATGAAGCGCAATGATATGTGATGTATCTACGATTGAATGAAATTTAAATGCTGAAAGAAGGTTTTTATGCAGGCGCAACATCTTTCTGAAACTGAAGCTAGTGAACGTATTTATAGAAAATCTGCTGTTATTCGCCAGTATGGTGACCCTAATGTTTTGCAGATCGAAGATATAGATTTGCCCCAGATTAAAACCGATCAAATGTTGGTTAAGGTTTATGCCACCAGTATTAATCCAATTGAGTGGAAAATGCGTCAAGGAGCGATTAAACTGCTGACAGGCAATAAGTTCCCGATAGTTTTAGGGTTTGATGTGTCCGGTGAGGTTGTTGAAGTAGGCAGCCAGATTACTCGATTTAAGCCAGGAGATTTAATCTACGCTTGCTTAGATCAGCCCAAGGGTGGAGCCTATACTGAGTACGCAGTAGTTTCTGAAAAAGTAGCAGCTCTCAAGCCTACATACATGACCCACGAGCAAGCAGCCGCAGTACCCTTAGCTGCTATGACTGCCTTGCAAGCTCTACGCGATCAGGGTCAACTCAAAGCAGAGCAGCGAGTGTTAATAAATGGCGCGTCTGGCGGCGTTGGAACGTATGCGATTCAAATAGCGAAGGTTTTGGGAGCCAGTGAAGTAGTAGGTGTTTGCAGTGGCACAAACCTGGAACGAGTTAAAAGTTTGGGAGCCGATCGCGTCATTGACTATAATGAACAAGACTTTGCCCAACAGGATTTTACTCCCGACCAAGCTAAGTATGACCTGGTGTTTGATGTTGTCGGTAACCGCTCCTTAGCAGACTGTAAATCAGTCCTACAGCCCTGGGGTCGGTACGTGACAACTCAGCCCTATCCGAACAATTATTTTCAAAGTTTTCTCACCTCTTTGTTACCGGGACAAAGATACAAGGTTATTTTGATGAAAACTAACGGTAATGATCTAGCTTATTTAACAGAGCAAATTGAGTCAGGTAGGATTCAATCAGTCATCGATCGCACTTACCCTTTATCTGAAATAGCTGAGGCTCATGCTTACAGCGAAACCGAACGAGCAGTTGGCAAAATTGTCATTGCGATCGCGAACTAAGTTTTCTTCCTTTAACAACAAATCGGATTCGTTTCAGAAGATAGTTTTGCTGCCTTCTAACTAACAATATACTCTCCCCAGGAATAACTTATGACCGTTGCATCTCTGCCTCAATCATTTAGTGTGCACACTGAAGAACTGCATAAGTTACACGCTTATTGGTGTGCTGCAAACTATCTTTCAGTCGGTCAAATTTACTTGCTGGCGAATCCGTTGCTCCTTGAACCTCTTAAACTGGAACACATTAAACCGAGGCTGTTAGGACATTGGGGAACAACGCCAGGGCTAAACTTCATTTATGCACATCTCAACCGCATTATTAAAGCCCATGACCTAGACATGATCTATGTGGCTGGACCAGGGCACGGTGGACCTGGCATGGTTGCCAATACCTACCTGGAGGGAACCTACAGCGAGATGTATCCTAGTATTTCTCAAGATGCTGAGGGTCTGAGGCAATTATTCAAGCAATTTTCCTTTCCTGGCGGTATTCCTAGTCACGCAGCTCCCGAAACGCCAGGTTCAATTCACGAGGGTGGAGAACTGGGCTATGCCCTGGTTCATGCCTATGGTGCCGCATTCGATAATCCGGATCTAATTGTGGCTTGTGTTGTGGGTGATGGTGAAGCTGAGACGGGTCCGCTAGCCACGAGTTGGCATTCTAATAAGTTTCTTAATCCGGCGCGCGATGGTGCCGTGCTGCCTATTCTGCATTTGAATGGTTATAAAATTGCTAATCCAACTGTGCTAGCTCGGTTACCGCAAAACGAGTTAGAAAGTTTGTTTGTGGGCTATGGCTACAAACCCTATTTTGTGGAAGGTTCTGATCCAGAAGCCATGCATTTATTGATGGCAGAAACGTTAGATACCATCACCGCAGAAATTAAAGCAATTCAGCAAGAAGCCCGATCGCAGGGATACCAAAAGCGTCCGCAGTGGCCCATGATTATTTTGCGATCGCCCAAAGGTTGGACAGGTCCTAAAGAGGTGGATGGTAAGCAAATGGAAGGATCTTGGCGATCGCACCAGGTGCCTTTGGCAGAAATGGCAACCCATCCAGAGCATACAAAACTGCTAGAAGACTGGATGAAAAGTTACCATCCTGAAACCTTATTTGATCAAAACGGTACGCTGATTCCTGAACTGGCAGAAATGGCACCGAAGGGCGATCGACGGATGGGTGCTAACCCTCATGCTAACGGCGGATTGCTGCTTAAGGATCTAAAATTACCTGATTTTCGCGATTATGCTGTTGAAGTTACTGCACCGGGGACGGCGATCGCTGAATCTACCAGAATTCTTGGTCAATTTCTGCGAGATGTCATGAAGCAGAACATGGATAGCCGCAACTTCCGAGTCATGAGTCCCGATGAAAATAACTCGAATCGCCTCAACGCAGTTCTAGAGGTGACTAATCGCGTTTCAACGGCTGAGATTTTATCTAATGACGATCATATCGCTCCAGATGGTCGCGTTATGGAAGTCTTAAGTGAACACATGTGTCAAGGCTGGCTAGAAGGCTATTTGCTGACGGGTCGCCACGGTTTCTTCTCGTGTTATGAAGCCTTTATTCACATTGTGGACTCGATGTTTAACCAACATGCTAAGTGGCTCGAAAGCTGCATTGATATCCCTTGGCGTAGGTCGATCGCTTCTCTCAACTACCTCCTCACTTCTCACGTTTGGCGACAGGATCACAACGGATTTAGTCATCAAGATCCTGGCTTTTTGGATGTTGTCACGAACAAAAAGGCAACAGTAGTTCGCGTTTATCTACCACCCGATGCTAATACGCTGCTCTCAGTGGCAGATCATTGTTTGCGTAGTCGTCAGTATGTGAATGTCATAGTGGCAGGTAAGCAGCCAGAATTACAGTGGTTAGACATGGATGCAGCCATTAAACACTGTACAACAGGACTAGGGATTTGGGAGTGGGCGAGTAATGACAATGGTAGTGATCCTGATGTGGTCATGGCTTGTGCAGGCGATGTGCCAACTCTAGAAACTTTGGCTGCGGTTGATTTTCTCCGCAGCCATCTTCCAGATATCAAAATTCGTGTGGTTAATGTTGTTGACTTAATGACGCTCCAACCTCAGAGTGAGCATCCACACGGCTTGTCTGACTTATACTTTGACTCTATTTTTACAACCGATAAGCCGATTATCTTTGCGTTCCACGGCTATCCATGGCTCATCCATCGACTGACTTATCGACGCACTAATCACAGCAATCTGCACGTCCGAGGATACAAAGAAGAAGGGACGACTACGACTCCTTTTGACATGGTAGTGATCAATGATTTGGATCGGTTTCATCTGGCTAATGATGCGATCGATCGCCTGCCAAAATTCAAAAGTTCGGGTGCCTACGTCAAACAACTAATTCGAGATAAATGGGTTGAGCATAAACGATACATTATGACTTTTGGAAAGGATATGCCTGAAATTGAAGATTGGAAATGGGGATATTACAATCATTCTGCTCAAGAAACTCCCTCATCTCTTCAAACAAGTTCTCAGGCAAAACCCTCTCCTTCTCCCTCAAATGAGGGCGCAGAGGGATCAGCGCGTTCAGACGCTTAATTAAACTTACATTTTCAAGGGCAACCCATCCTGAAATGCCAGCAGTTGCCCTGATGGAATAGCCGTCCACACCTCATTATCGGTGAGAGGAGTGGTGACAATAATTGCAACGCGATCGCTTGGTGTGGTTAATTCCCGAAAATCGACCGTCATATCCTGGTCAATTAAATGTGCTGCTGCAAAGGGAGCTTGCCGCACAATGTAACAGAGTTTAGTTGAACAGTGGGCAAAAAAGTGTTCTCCATCTGAAAGCAGATAATTAAATACCCCATATTTTGATAGGGACTGAGTTACCTTTTGAATGGCTAAGTAAAGCTCTGCGATACCAGGTTTACCCGTTGGAAACTCTTGATGTAACGTTTCCAGTAGCAAGCAAAATGCCTTCTCGCTGTCAGTATTACCGACAGTGCGATAACAGCCCATTAGTTCAGGTTGAAAGTCTTCTAAGTTGCCATTATGGGCAAATACCCAATATCGTCCCCACAGTTCTCGTTGAAAGGGATGGCAATTCTCTAAGCTCACAGAGCCTTGGGTTGCTTTGCGAATGTGGGCAATCACATGCTTAGATTTAATTGGATAGCGTCGCACCAGGGCAGCGATGGAAGAAACAACTGAAGGTTTTTCGTCTAAAAACACCCGGCAGCCAGCCCCTTCAAAAAAAGCAATTCCCCAACCATCCTGATGATCATCTGTCTTTCCTCCCCGATTCGAGAAACCTTCAAACGAGAAGCAAATATCGGTAGGTACGTTGCAATTCATTCCTAGCAGTTGACACATTGGCAGTTAAATCGCCTTCATCAAGTTAGATGCACTCATCCTAGACCGCTTTATGGCGTTGCAACTATGAAAAGACTCATTTAGCAAGAATGGTTCTTATAGGATTCTGGTGGAAGCTGTAAGGCAGGCATCTTGCCTGCACAGACGAGATGCCTGCCCCACGGAAAGTTAATCTTTTCTGATCACCTGAAAGTTGGAAGAGCCGCAATAATGAGCATCTTTATTCCCAAATCCTCAATAGCTTTTAGCCCATCTACGATAAGTTGACCAAGTTGCCGTAGATTTTTGGTCAAACATCCCCTAGACTTAGATAAAATCAGCGATATTTTGACTAATCGTTCAATCGGTAACCTGATCTTTCGAGCTTGAAACTAAAGATATCTTGTTTAAAGGAGTATAAGTAGTGGGTATTCTAATTGATCACGTATCTAAAACATTTGGAAGCTTCAAGGCGGTTGACCAGGTTAGCTTGGAGGTCAAAACTGGCGGCTTAGTCGCACTTCTTGGACCTTCTGGCTCTGGCAAATCTACCCTGCTGCGACTCATTGCTGGCTTAGAGCAGCCTGATAGCGGCAGAATTTTTTTGACGGGACGAGATGCTACTGAATCTACGGTACAAGACCGGGAAATTGGGTTTGTGTTTCAACACTATGCCTTATTTAAACACTTAACAATTCGCCAAAATGTTGCCTTTGGACTGGAGATTGCTAAATGGTCGAAGGCACGGGTAAAAAATCGGGTAGATGAATTGCTGGAATTAGTTCAAATGTTTGGACTGGGCGATCGCTATCCCTCCCAGCTTTCAGGCGGACAACGACAGCGGGTGGCACTGGCTAGAGCGCTGGCTTTAGAACCACAAGTTCTGTTGCTAGATGAACCCTTTGGAGCACTGGATGCCAAAGTCCGTAAAGAACTGCGAGATTGGCTCCGGCATTTGCACGACAAGGTGCAGGTGACGACAGTATTTGTGACCCACGACCAGGAAGAGGCGATGGAAGTCTCAGATGAGTTGGTAGTGATGAACAAAGGACGAGTTGAACAGATCGGTACGCCTGCTGAAATCTATGACTCTCCTGCCACTCCATTTGTCATGAGCTTTATTGGTCCCGTTAATGTGTTGCCGCGTCATACGACCCTTTTTAAGGGTAGTAAGTTGGAGACAGCACAGCCTAATGTCTTTTTGCGTCCCCATGATGTTTTGATACAGCATAGTCCTGATGCCTATACGGTTAAGGCGACTGTAGAACGGCTAATTCATTTAGGGTGGGAAATTCAAGCGCAGTTAGTTTTAGAAGATCAGCAGATTCTTAACGTGTTGCTGAGCCGCGATCGCTTTGATGAGCTGGAACTAAAGTTGCACCAGAATGTTTATGTAAAACCTAAAGAAGTTAAGTCGTTTAGCCTTCAGCCTGTTTAGGCTACTGTAAACAATATTCATTGCAATCAAAATGACGGGGATCAGTCAACTATCTGATTCCTGTCGTTTTTTAGGGCTTGGTTTGCGTATGGCGATCGCACTGATACTGGCTCTTCTTCTAAAACACGGTAATCCGACGTAAATACGTGACATCTAGTATCCCTAATGTTAATATTACGGTAATCCTATCAAGTTACCGTAGATTAGGGGTTAAACATGGCGAGTCTTAAAGAAATAGGCACAGCACTCAAAGAAGAATCTCCGCAGAAGGTGGGTTTCTCACGGTTGTTCGACTCCAAAGTCGCGCTTCTCAAAAGGTTAAGGGGCGGCTTTCTGCTGGGACTGGGGTATCTGCTTTCACCGCTCAGTTGGTGGAACGATTTATTTTTTAATCTGCCTGTTGCCTACTTCTTTGGGTATGTTTGCAGCCTCTTCTCCAAAGATTTGCTAATCCCCTGTTCAATTGCCGGGTATTGGTTATCTAATGTCTTAGGCATTTTGTTAATGCAGGCAGGAGCATTGGACATGGTGCAAGATTCTACGTCACCGCGAAACTTTAAGAAGGAATTATTGATGGGTGTTGGTTCTTCAACGATCTATACCCTGGGAATTCTGGCGCTTATTCACTTCAAAGTCTTTAATACGCCCGATCTTTTTTCAGACGACTTGTTCTCTAGCCTGCGGTCTTTTCTACCGGGATAGATTGAATTTTAGATTGAGAGCGATCGCCTCCATTTCAATGCTGATATAGATACTCCCATTACAAAATCAATGAATTATCTATTGCTCTCGTCTCTAAGTTTTGTCGTGGGTACATTAGTTGGGCTGACTGGAGTTGGCGGAGCTGCATTAATCACGCCGATGCTGATTTTCGTCTTTCAAGTGCCTCCCGCGATCGCCGTTAGCTCAGATGTGATGGCTGCAACTTTAATGAAGGCTGTGGGCGGTGTCAAGCACTGGAAACAAGAAACCCTCGATCTTCAGGTTGTTAAATGGCTAGTGTTTGGTAGCGTTCCAGAATCGTTGGCTGGAGTTGGTATTCTCCATGTGCTGCGGCAAGCCCAGAATATAGATTTAGATGGTATCTTACTTCATTCCATTGGTGTAGCAATTCTGTTAATTGCATCGATCGCACTAGTGCAGCTTTTGCTGTTAACCTTTGTTCCACAATTGCAGTTACCTTCTGCACCTAAGTTCGACCTGGACACTTACCGGGGACGTATTTTTACAGTGAGTATAGGTGCGATTTTAGGTTGCATTGTCGGATTGACGAGTGTATCATCGGGTTCAATGTTCGCTCTAGTGCTAATTGCATTTTTTCAGCTTGATACCCGTAAATTAGTAGGAACTGATATTGTTCAAGCAGCAATTTTGCTAGGGTTTACCTCTATAGGGCATTTGACTTTGGGTACAGTGCAGTGGGATTTAGTTGTGTCTATCTGGATGGGTTCAATCCCTGGTGTGTTGCTGGGTTCACGGCTTTGTGAAATTGTCCCTCAGCGCGTTTTACGGTTTTCGATTTACTCTATTTTAGTGATGGTCAGTTGGAAGATGGCTCATCCAGTTTAAGGTACAACTAATTTTATGAATGTGTCTTAGAAGTGTCTCAGATGGCTTACAAGTCTATTGGATTCTTGACTTATTAAACCTTTTTCTATGACGAATTCTGATCTAGGAAAGTCTTCTTGGGGGCTTCTAAACTTTCTACAAAATCTCTTCACGATTCGTTGGCGATCGCTTTTAGTTCTGCTAATCGCAATCTTTTTTTCACTGCTCATCTTTGAGCAACTTGCGGTTGCTACCTGGCAAAATCCAGAGAGTTTTTCTTGGGATAAATCGTTGCTGCTCAAAGTCCATGCGATCGCTTCCCCCCATCTCGATTGGTTCGTGCCCCTACTGACTAAACTAGGTGTAGTTTGGGGTGTATTTCCTGTGACGCTAGTGGTGTCACTCATTTTGTTTCGTCAACAGCGCTGGCGATCGCTCATTTATCTCATCACTGCCATCTTAGGGAGTTGGTTCCTCTGTCTTACAGCCAAGATTCTTCTGCACCGAGAACGTCCCCACATTTGGGAAGGTATATTCCTGCCAGGAGACTACAGCTTTCCTAGTGGTCATGCTATGTCGAGCATGACGCTGGCAGTGGCTTTAGTGATTTTAACTTGGGGCAGCCGCTGGTGTAAGTGGGTATTGCTTATTGGGGCTGGATATGTGTTGGCGATCGGTTGGACAAGGCTCTATTTAGGGGTACATTTTCCTAGCGACGTTCTAGCTGGATGGATGGCTTCTATTGCCTGGACAATTGGAGTCAGCTTGCTAATCAATCCCTATGCGTCACGACCCTCTTCAAAAGAAGAGACGACTTTAACAGAAGCAGAAGAGACAACTTTAACAGAGTCATCAGAGTAAAGGTTAAGAGCTTGTTGAGGTAGATGCTTCGGTTTTATTTTTTGTATTGGTGTCTGAATGATAGCGCTCAACAAAGCAAGTTAAAGCAATCAGAGCAGGGAGCGTTAGATTAATCATTATCAATCGTATTAAATGTCCTGTTGTGACAATTTCGACGTTGTGATGCAGAACCAGCGCGATTAAGATCATCTCTGGCGATCCGCCTGGGGCAGTCACCAGCAAGCAAGTTAGCCAATCCCAAGCGGTCAGAACTTTCGCAATTCCGGCGGCAAGAAACCCAACTAAAATGGTTAGAGTCACGGGGGCGATCGCCCAGACCAACGCCCGCTTTTCAATCTTAAAGCTCATTCCCCAATATTCTCCAATTGTGATTCCTAGCAGAATTTGTCCGATTAAATTGAGTATCGGAGGTAGGTTGAAATCTAGAGCAGGAGCCAAAAATGTCAAAAATCCATCTAAAAGAATGCCGACCAGAATAGCGGAAAAGAATGCCGGAAAGGCTAGTTTTGACTGACCGATTAAATGAACAGTAATTAACGTTACGGCAAGCACAAAAACAAGTGTAGTTGAATAGATCAGATCAAAGCTGAATTGATACGAACTTAACGTAGAAGCGATCGCCTCTACGCCATGGGGATTAGAAACATTGATGAGTAGTGGAATGATCAAAATAAGGGTTGTAAACCGAATTAACTGCACCAGCGACACCACCTGAATGTTGCGGCGATGATCGGCGGCAATGCTTGCCATCACGCCAATATTTCCAGGAACCGTTGCGAGGATTGCCGTCAGTAGATCCGTCTTGCCTAGCCATGAATAGAAATAACCAATGCCCGCACTGCTGACGAGAAGAAATATAACTAGTAGAGCAAAGATTGGCAACTGCGGCGCAAGCGGGATTAAATCAGGGTAGTGCACCGAAAACCCAATGGTTAGCCCCACTAATACTTGTCCAAGCTTGCGAGCATTGCGGTTAGGCTCTGCCTGCTGATGATATCGGGAACGGTAAAAATAAAAAGCGATCGCCCCCGCTGTAATGCCGCCTAAGATCCAGGCTCCGCTGCTTGCCCCTAGGGCAATAAACCCCAATCCAATTAACATCGATAGCAGCAGCTCAATCACAAATAGTAAGGATTTTGCTGCAATCCCAGAACCTAAGTTGGGCTTAAAGGAAAGAAATTCTGTCACGATAAAAATCTCAGAACTTTGCTCATCTCTATCCACACCAGTGTATCTTAGCGTTAGAGAGGAGCGAGTTCAGTCGAATTGTGTAAAAGACTGTCAGACGTATCACTACTCAATTAAGACTGAATTGAGAGATTCAACGGGAATAGAAAAAACATAATAGACGACTCCTATCCCTAACAATATAATCATGAGGCTAGACAGAATTACCCAGCGATCGGGCGGTTCATAAGTATCTTCTTCAATATGATCTCGAATAGCGAAATAGTGCAATGTCGAGAGCATGACCGTCAGTAAACCGACGATTGAAAAGGCAAGCCCTAGTTTCCAACCATTACTGGGAGGCTGAGGGGCTAAAGGAGGACGAAGCAGACGAATGCGGACAATGAGAACCCCAAATCCCATCAGGGCGATCGCGCTTCGCATCCAAGATAAATAAGTCCGCTCATTTGCCAGATGATCACGAATCCGATTAAGGTTCGCTTTCCGGAGTTTTTCGGTTCCTCCTTCTGACTTAGTGGACTTAAATAGCTGCATCGTTTAACCCTGCAATTTAATAATAGTAATGATAACAACTCAATGCATCACATCTTGTAACCTTATATACCAACTTTTCAACAGTAGCTGATACAAAGCGATACAGGGTGTAGAGATACAGTTAAGAGCATCTCTACACCGTTGTTACGTTACCTAATCTTGAGGTGCATTAGGGACAGCCGCATCAATGTCAGTTTGAGTTAAGTCAGGGATCGACCAAGTGCTACCATCAACTTTTAATACTTGAACCGGAGGAAGGTTAAAACTAATTACATTTTCGGGACTAGCGCTGATCACGAGTCGAGTCCCGTCAGTGATTTTTAGCGCAACAGGCTCGGTTAAATCTTCACTCAGCCCTACAGATGTTAATGCCGCTTTGCTGCCGCTGGGAAGATAAACACCATCGCAGTCCCACTCATCATCGGTACTTTGACCTGCGCCTAGATAGAAAAGAGTGTTCTCAGCAACCCTTCCTTTCTTAGGCTTGTGGGCGTAAACTCCAATGGTCGATGCGGTGTCATTTTGACAGACACCCCAGTCTTCGGTTGTCTCCATAAGAGTGTTCCCAAAAATAGATGATCCTGAGATACTGGGGACATTGAGATAGCAGGTAATCTGATGCCACCAAAACCCGCGATTGCTCTGAGTGAAGTGCTCAAGACGTTGTATAAGAACACCGCAAAGAAGCTCA
>JBBRCV010000041.1:0-27336 GCA_038204505.1 Elainellales cyanobacterium | reverse complement strand
CTTTGCCGCAATTAGCTATGGTAGCTGATTCTGACTCAACTGCTCAGGAGTGCAACAAATCTCGTTACGCTTCAATTAGGAGAGAGCCAGGAACTGGGGACATTAGTAATGTATCTCTTAATTCCGTCTTCTTCAAAAGCGAGCGGAGATCCGCTATGATTTGAGGGAACAAATGCAGTTTGAGTTCGCACACACTAATCAAAATTTTGGCAGATCTAGCAGGATTCAATTAGGAGAAGGCGATCGCTCCTAGCCCAGGATGTATCGCAAAAGCCTTGTAGTAGGTGATTGATTAACTTTTGACTACCCCCTATACTTTTTTTATCGCCCTGATTTGATAATTAGCATTTTCAAAAAAACTTCTTTAAGTTCGTTCCTAATAGAAAAAACCGTTCATTGTGTGATTGGAGGATATTGAGGTTGTCCAAAACTTATCGAGTTGCTGTTCTAGGTGCGACGGGAGCCGTCGGCACTGAGCTTTTAGATCTATTGTCTGAGCGTAATTTCCCGGTAGCTGAATTGAAGCTGCTGTCGTCACCCCGTTCAGCAGGCGAGAAGCTGGCGTTTGCTAGCGAAGATCTGGTAGTAGAAGCTGTGGGCGATCGCTCCTTCGACAATATTGACCTGGTTCTCGCTTCCGCCGGAGGCTCTGTTTCCAAAGCTTGGGCAGACAAGATCGTCGCGGCTGGTGCTGTCATGATCGACAACTCCAGCGCCTTCCGAATGCGTCCCGATGTGCCCCTGGTGATTCCAGAGGTCAATCCTGCCGCCGCCGCCCATCATCAAGGGATTATTGCAAACCCCAACTGCACTACAATCTTAATGGCGATCGCCATCTACCCCTTGCATCAGGTACAGCCCATTCGCCGGATTGTGGCTGCGACCTATCAATCCGCCAGTGGTGCAGGTGCCAGAGCCATAGAAGAAGTGAAGGTACAGGCACAGGCAATTCTGAATGGAGAAGAACCCAAGGCTGAAATCTTTCCTTATCCTCTGGCATTTAACCTTTTTCCACACAATACTCCCATTGACGATCGGGGCTATTGCGAAGAAGAAATGAAAATGGTCAACGAAACCCGAAAAATCTTTGCAGCGCCCAACCTGCGGATAACAGCAACCTGTATACGGGTTCCCGTATTGCGCGCACACTCAGAAGCCCTTAATCTAGAGTTTGAGTCACCATTTTCTGTAGCTCAAGCCCGCGAGATTTTGAGCCAAGCTCCGGGAGTTAAGCTAGTTGAAGATTGGCAAGCAAATTATTTTCCCATGCCTAGCGAGGCAAGTGGACAAGACGACGTGCTGGTAGGTCGGATTCGCCAAGATATTTCTGAGCCTAATTGCTTAGAACTCTGGTTGAGCGGTGACCAGATCCGCAAGGGAGCTGCTCTAAACGCAATCCAGATTGCTGAGTTGTTGATTGCAAAAGATTTAGTTCATCCTGCGAAATTAGCAATCACTGCTTAGTGAAAAATTAAAGTGCCCGTAAGAAATAGTTCAGTTAGATGATCGAGGAGTTAGTGACGTGTGGTAGATTTTGGACGTGTGGTGACTGCAATGATCACGCCGTTTGCTAAAGACGGCAGTGTGGACTATGCTTTAGCTGAAGAGTTAGCCGTTCATCTAGTTGAGCATGGCAGTGATACGCTGGTAGTGTGTGGGACAACAGGCGAATCGCCCACGCTAACCTGGGATGAAGAATTTGAACTATTTCAGGTGGTTCAAAAAGCAATTTTTGGGAAAGCTAAAATTATCGCCGGGGCAGGGTCAAATTCTACCAAGGAAGCGATCGCTGCCACACAAAAGGCAGATAAGCTAAGATTAGATGGAACATTGCAAGTAGTTCCTTACTACAATAAGCCTCCCCAAGATGGGCTTTACCAGCATTTCCGGGCGATCGCTGAAGCCAGTCCTGATCTACCCATGATGCTTTACAACATTCCAGGACGTACAGGTCAAAATTTGGCTCCCGAAACCGTGATTCATCTGGCTGAAATTCCGAATATTGTGGCAATCAAAGAAGCCAGCGGTAATCTTGATCAAGTTAGCCAGGTTCGGCGCTCAACCCCGCCCGAATTTAGCATTTACTCCGGCGATGATTCCTTGACGTTACCCATGTTGGCAGTGGGTGCAAAAGGAGTGGTGAGTGTAGCGAGTCATTTGGTTGGAGATCTGATGCAGCAGATGGTTCAGGCATTTGAACAAGGTCAAGTTCAGGATGCCCGCAAAATTCACCTACAGCTTATTCCATTATTCAAAGCTCTATTTGTGACTGCTAATCCTATCCCTCTGAAAGCTGCTCTCAGGCTGCAAGGTTGGCAGGTTGGTACTACCCGTCTACCCTTGGCAGATCACTCCCTCGACGTTGATCAAATCCTTCGGAAAGTGATGGAAGAAATAGGATTACTTCCTGTATAGTGCGTTGTTTACAGCTTAGAAAAGCGATCGCACCCACAGGTTTGCTCACAACTAAATAGATCACAAACGAGTTTCATCTCTATCCCTGAGTTCTGTCATTTCCATGAACTCAAGGTTCTGTTTTCCAGCAACGCCTTCGTTGCAAAAGTTTCTAATCACCTTGAAGAATTAAGGACACACATGAGTCAAAACGGTTCAGCTAACGTATTAAAAGTTATCCCCCTCGGCGGGTTGCACGAAATTGGTAAAAATACCTGCGTGTTCGAATACAACGACGAAATTATCCTCTTAGATGCAGGACTTGCTTTCCCTTCTGATGGAATGCACGGAGTCAACATTGTCCTTCCCGACATGACCTACCTCCGGGAAAATCGTCACAAAATCAAAGGCATGATCGTCACCCACGGGCACGAGGATCACATTGGTGGCATTGCCTTCCACCTCAAGCAATTCGATATTCCAGTCATCTACGGACCTCGTTTGGCGATGGCGCTACTGCAAGACAAGCTAGAAGAAGCAGGCGTTTCCGATCGCACCGAACTACGTACCGTTCGCCCCCGTGACATGGTTCGCATCGGTTCCTCTTTTCTAGTGGAATATATCCGCAACACACACTCCATGGCGGACAGCTTCACTGTGGCAATTCATACCCCGTTGGGCGTGGTCATCCATACAGGCGACTTCAAAATTGACCACACGCCTGTAGATGGCGAAACCTTTGATTTGCAGCGGTTGGCAGAGCATGGTGAGAAAGGCGTGCTGTGCCTGATCAGCGACTCTACTAACTCTGAAGTGCCAGGATTTACGCCTTCTGAGCGATCGGTTTTTCCTAACCTCGATCGCATTTTCTCACAGGCTCCAGGACGGCTATTGGTAACTACCTTTGCCTCCTCGGTACATCGCGTCAACATGATTTTGGAACTGGCGAAAAAGAATAAGCGATCGGTCGCTGTTCTGGGTCGCTCTATGTTGAACGTGATTGCCCATGCGAGGAACCTGGGATACATCAAATGCACGGACGATATTTTTGTGCCGCTTAACACGGTCAACAAACTGCCTGATAATAATGTTTTGATTCTGACTACCGGATCTCAAGGCGAACCAATGGCAGCCATGACCCGGATTGCTAATCAGGAACACCGCCAAGTCAAAATCCGTGAAGGCGATACGGTTGTGTTCTCAGCAAACCCCATTCCGGGCAACACGATCGCCGTCGTCAACACCATTGACAAGCTGATGATGCAAGGCGCAAAAGTGGTTTACGGCAAGGATAAAGGCATCCACGTTTCTGGTCACGGTGCTCAAGAAGATCAGAAGATGATGATTGCCCTGACCCGTCCTAAGTTCTTCATTCCTGTTCACGGTGAACACCGAATGCTAGTCAAACACTCTGAAACTGCTCAGAGCATGGGCATTCCAGCAGAAAACATGATTATTATCGACAACGGCGATGTTGTAGAACTAACCCCAGATAGCATCCGGGTCTCGGGTAAAGTGCCTTCAGGCATTGAGCTAGTAGATTCTTCGCGTTCGGGCATTGTTCAAGAGCGTGTTCTTAAAGAGCGTCAGCAGATGGCTGAAGAAGGCATTGTTACCGTTGCTGCTGCTATCAACTGGGCAGGTGAACTAATGGCAAAGCCCGAAGTTCATTTGCGCGGTGTGGTCACCAGCATTGAAAAAGCCCGCCTTGAAAAAGCAGTGTTTCAAAGCATTGAGAACGTCGTTAAAAATGGTTGGTCAGAAATTGCCCCACCTTCAAGTAATGGCAAAAGCGCTGAAGTGAACTGGGTCAAGCTGCAAGCAGATATTGAAGCAGACCTGCGGCGGATGCTGCGGCGCGAACTTCAATCTAGCCCCACGCTGGTATTCATGATGCAGACTCCGGCGCAACAGTCTTCAGTACAACAATCTCTGACGCACCAAGCTCCAACGCAACCAATGGCACAACAGGTTCCGACCCCACAGTCTACTGCGCCAAGCAGTTCTCGGAGACAGCGATCGACAGCGAAGGTTGCTTCTTAGTAATCCTGTACTTCCCTTTAAGTTCAAATGAAGTTTGAAAAGGCGGTCGGCAGGTCGCCTTTTCAAATGTTATGGTATTAGACGGAAACCACCCTGAAGACATTTCAATTTCTTTTTTTACGTCGAGTTACGACTCATTTAAAAACTGTAGCTTCAGATACACTTCATCAACAAGGTGTCAGGTGAAGCTGCCTTATTTCAAAGTTTATCAATCTCAAAAATCCGTGTTTCCACGAACTTCCATCCGATTTTATTCGGACACAATAGCCATGTCAGTTGAAGCAACGTGAATGAAGTGTAGTCTTCTACACATAAATGAAGTAAGAGTTTTTCTACTCTCGAAAAAGTGTTAGTTTGTCACTTTTTCTTGCTTCAATATTAGCCATTCATTCCGATAAAACTACTTCAACCTGTGTATGAGTCTATTAGGGAACTTTACAAGTGATTTAACCCATCTAGATCACTAGCCAGTTGGAATCAAGGAAGGAACGATGAACTCATCAAAGAATGACGAAACAAAAACCTCTACCCTTGTCAGTTGGGGTTGGGTTAATCAGACCAGTACAACCTCCAGCCCAGTTACGCCACTTAAAGCACCTGCCAAGCCTGCGATCGACCTTTTGGCTCCAGTGCGGCAATGGTTAGACAAAATTGAAGTTAAAGAGGCAGGGTTTGCTCACTTCCTGTGTAAGCAAATACCTTCTCAGTGCCCTTTTGAACGGCATGTGCAGTTCAAAGGTTTCACGCTGCTCTACATTCCACCTCTCTGTAAGCTGAATCCTGTGTACAACGAAGTAGTGGCTCTGCGTTTTCGAGCGCTCTGCTACCTAGCAGATGTTTGCGGCGAAGACATTTCTACTTACTGTTAAGTGGCTTTAAAGTTGTCGCTCAGGCTCTCCAGAAGAACTTGATACGGGTGAAGTAACTGGTCAGTAGCGCGATCGGCAGAGTGTATACGATTCCCTTAACCACTCCCATAACGGGAGTATTGGTCACTTCAATGATCATGTCTTCTAGCCCTGTAAGTTGAAGAATGGGCCAGAGTAGATTGGCAAAGGCGACGTAGGCAACCATCGGGTTTTGTCCATTGTTGATCAGGAGTTGAGGTCGCCACTGGAAGGCGTTGATCAAAATAGTGAGCGCGATTAGCAAAAATAGAGCGATCGCCACCGTCACGAAATAGTAGCTATAGGTTGAGGGATCTTTGTGGATGCCACCTTGAAACGGCTCAAAGCACAAACCCAGTGCTAACCAATACAGCCCCCACTGGAAAAGCTGCTTAATTAATTTCCCTGTACTACCTTGCAGTGGAGCAAACAAAAGCCAGCTCGCAGTCCCGATCGCCCCACCGATCCCCGTTGTGATCAGAACAGCGCGAGACTGTAGCCCCACCAGTAGAACCAGGCAAAGCATCAGCATAGACAGCACAATGAGCCAAAGCCGTTGCTGGGTTCGAGATTCTTGAGGTTCTTCCAGTTCTTCCAGGCTTTGAGTCCATTGTAAAATCAAGTCTCCGGCGATCGTCCCTGGAATGACAATGAATAAATATTTGAGATAGTAAAACTGGAACAACCAAGGGATCGGTGATGATCCCCATAAAACTTTGACCCAACCGTCAGAGTTGGAAGAAAGTTGCAGTGCCAAAAGGATGCCCAATAATCCTAGGCGTAAGAGCTGGTTGGAGCGAGTGAGTAGCCAAGCTAATGCGCCAAGGATCGCCATATTTGCCAATGATATGAGGATGGGATCGCTGCGATCGAGCAGGAAGCCCTTCCCTCCATAGGAAAGCTGCGAAATAAGTAGTAGAGCGCTGATCCAGCCGATCGCACTTAATACCGTGCCATATTTGCCTAGTTTCCAGGAAACAGGCGATCGTCCAAACATCAGGGACAGAAGCACAAACCCTAATAGTGCTAAATACCAAGTGCCGTTAGTCGGTTCAGAATTAATGGTGAAGGGGCGGAGATGCTGAAGAATAATGGCAAATGCACCTAGCAGTAAGCCGCGCTTGAAGATATAGCCCAAAATTTTGGGGCGCGACCATCCTGCATCGAGACGGCGAGAAAGGGCAAGTGGGATCGCTGCCCCTAGCGCAAATAGGAAAAGTGGAAAAACCAGATCGACCCACGTTAATCCGGCGATCGCTTTATTAAAATCGTGGGTCGGGGGTGGTTCTTGGGCGTGGTACATCCAAGCAGGCAAGATTTTGTAGCGGAGGGTTCCCGAAAAAACCATTGCCAAAATTGCTAATCCACGTAGGGCATCTAGGGCATCGGCGCGTTTGAGAGATAGGGAAGATTCAGCCATCAGCAGTTCCAGGGATCAGCGGCATCATCATATCTTGGATGCGCGCCAATCTTGATATTTCAGAGATTAGCAAGGCGGCTTGTGGGTCAGCAAGGTAGATTTCTCCGCCATTTGAATCAGTCGCTCTGCGGATTTTTCTCGATTAACGGTCAAGCGTGAGATGGCATAACGATTTTTTAGCCAACAGAACCGTAAAATTTTGCTGTTGTACAAAAATCCTGATGAATAGTATTGAGCAGCGGCTTTTTCTACTTGACGATTACTAGCGCCATAAGGATAGGCAATATGAGCGGCGATCGCCCCTACTGGTGCAAGTCCTGCCATGCAATCTCGAAGTTGAGTTTGTGCTTGTGCTAACTCTATATGAAGGTCTGGAGCAGCAATTTGAGTTAGATTTTTATGGGTTAATCCGTGGGATTGAATATCATAAAAGCCTTTTGTAAACCCGACTCTTAAGTCTTCACAACTTAAATAAGTAGTCGAAGGATGCCCTGGTTTTGAGAACGTTCCAGGATTGAGAAATAAGATAGCTTTTGCCTTCTTCCCATATCGCGCTTCTAGCTTTTCTAAAACGGGTAAAAGATTAGTATTAATCGTTTTATAACTATCATCAAATGAAAGCACAATTGGTTTTTGCCCAATATGCTCAGGCGGAATTTCTTGATTTTCTGTGATAAAAAATTCGTATAGCTCTTGTGCTGATAAAAACCAATAGTTATGACTCAGCAGATAGTCTAATAAGATTTCCATGTCCTGCATCGGGTAGCTCATGCGTTTGGCGATCGGGTTTTGAATCATGCCAATATTGGGTTGATTGCGATCGTAAATGCCATGAAAGCCCAGAATTGGGACTTTTGGAGCTGTGATATAAGACAGGATAAAAGTTGTTAGTAAAAGCGCAAAAAAACCAGATAAAATTCTCAGCAGGAAAGAGAGAGTTTTATTTCGCCTAATTTGCATCGGCGGAAGAGATTTAAACCAAACTAGTCGCTCCATTACAGGTTGAATACTCTGAATGACTAGATGATGTTAGCTCAAGATCTTGATTTTTACCCTAAACTTTTTGAATTCAGTACACTGAAAAACCTAGCCATATTTTTTACAGGCTATATCAAAAGTTTTTCAAGGAATCTTAATTAATCTAAGAAAAGAGGGATTTATTGAGAAATTCTCGATCGCTCATCGGCTCAAAACTCTCCAGATTCTTTAGAATTTGGAGAGTTGAGGGTTATTTTTCGATGTGGTCTCTAAAGTAAGATCTAGGTAAATTGCAGTAGCATTCCGGCTAAAGCTGCAATGCCTGCGGCAATCATGAGTCCGGCTGGCATGAGCTTGCGGGTTTTGAACCAGCGCACGGCAAAGACGACGATGAGTAAAGCAGTGATGGCAACAGAGAGCGGCAGACCCCATACCATGCCCTGCTGTTGGGCAATCCCTCCAGCCAAAAGAAGTGAGCCGCTGATGATGCCAGAGATTAGAGAAACTTTACTCTGGACTTGGGCGTATCCAATGATGCCGCCAATGATGGCAAGGACGGCATAAGCGATCGCTGCAATGGTTCCGGAAGTCATAGCTAATAGGAATGATAGGGTGATGGTGATCTGGCGAGTTGCCTAACTATCGCCCATGTTCTCATTGTTCAACCGCTAATTTATCTGTAATCAATGTTCTGTAACATCTAGTATCAATCACATCTGATATCAATCACATCCGAGTATCAATGAACGATTCTGTTTCTGCTTCAATTCAGTTTTTGCAGCGTCAGGTAGCATCGCTGCTGCTGTATCAGTCGGTGTTGGACGATGAGATTGGGCAAGCGTTTTTGCAGTTGCTGCGATCGTTTCGGCAGCAAAATAAGGATGGCTTGGCTTGTTTAGAGGCGTATGGTCAGTGGTTTCGGGCGATGGCAGCAGCGGAATTGAGCTGGCAGGATTATTTACTGATGCAAATTGTGCGGGCAGACAACCCGTTTACTCGGCAGGTGCAGCGATCGCCCCAAGCTACCCAAAAGCGATCGCCCTTAACCGATTTGCCTTCTGCCTTAGTATTAGCAGCGCAACAAGATTTGCAACGGCTACAAAATCTGTATAAGTGCAGCGGTCATCAGTTCAGCCTCTGGATGAATGCTGAATTTTCGCTGGGTGTGCCACTGGTAGAATGGACGACCCCTTGCAGGTATCTCGCAGAGCGCGCCCCCAACCATATTCTCGACAAAACCCTTTGGCAAAAATTCCAAACCTCAGAAGATTGGACAGAAGTTTTACCCAACTTGGCGGATTACTATTGCCAATCCGGAGTCGGCGTATTTGCTACTTATCACGCTTTTCGCTGGCAAGAAGGGCAGTTTGCAGGCGTTGCTTATCCTGACCCGATTCGACTGCGATCGCTTGTGGGTCATGAAATTCCTAGAGCGGCGTTGCTGAAAAATACCGAGGCGCTGCTGGCAGGTTACCCCGCATTAAACGTGTTGCTTTACGGCAGTCGGGGAACGGGTAAGTCTTCGATGGTTAAGTCTTTGGTGCATGAATATGGCGATCGCGGTTTGCGGCTGATCGAAGTTGACAAGGCAAATTTGAAAGACTTACCGACGATTGTCGAGCAGTTGCGCCCAGTGCCCCACAGGTTCATTATTTTTGTCGATGACCTCTCTTTTGAAGAAGACGATGAGGCGTTTAAGGCGCTTAAGGTCGTGTTAGAGGGTAGTTTAACAGCGCGACCGGAAAATGTAGTGGTGTATGCCACATCTAATCGGCGACATTTGGTGCGAGAGTTTCATGGCGATCGCCCCCGCCCCAAAGATGCTGACGAGATCCACCATTGGGATACATTGCAGGAAAAGCTGTCATTTAGCGATCGCTTTGGCTTAACGCTAACCTTTGAGCCTGCGGATCAAACCACCTATTTAGAAATTGTTCGGCATTTGGTGAAAGAAGCGGCGATCGAGATTGGGGATGAGGATTTGGAGTTTCGGGCGTTGCAGTGGGCAACAAGGCAGAATGGGCGATCGGGGCGGACAGCGAGGCAGTTTGTCGATTTTTTGCGGGCAGACCAGGCACGTTAAATTTTTTTCACCGAAATTTATTAATCGTTTCCTTAAACTCACTTTTGTGGCTCCTTCATTGTTTATGAAAGACAAGCTCTTGCTAGACAGCACTTCTAGAAGAGAAAGGCAAGCTGCTTCGCTACAGTTTTGCAAAGCTGACGATGTTTTGTCCGTAAAGTTCCTCCGAATATCAAGCTCTGCTCTACAGAGTTATGGATTAATAATCTACATATCTCATCACACAAGGATAGTAGACATTTATGGTAGTTGATGCTCGTACACTACCTATAGATCAAGTTATTCAAACTGAAGTTTGCATTATTGGTTCTGGACCTGCTGGGCTAACCTTAGCCCACGAGTTTGCCGGACAGAATTTTCGGGTTTGCTTGCTAGAAAGTGGCGGCTTAGAGTTACCTGATCCCGTTACAGCATCTCTCTCTGAAGTAGAGAATGTGGGCGACTTTAAGCAGGTATTACCCGACACTCGCCATCGACGCTTTGGGGGCAATTCTAGCTACTGGGGGGTTCGTCTTGACCAAGAGCAACCCGGTACGAAGCATCGTCCTTTTAACCAAGAGCAACTGGGTCTAAGACATCGTCCTTTAGATGAAGTGGACTTTGAGCAGCGAGAATGGCTTCCTCATAGCGGTTGGGCATTTGACCGATCGCATTTGCTCCCTTACTACGAGCGGGCACATCAGGTTTTTCAAATGGGTGACTTTGCTTATGAGCCAGAAGATTGGGAAGATGCTCAAACAAAACGTCTACCGCTAGTTGGCGATCGCGTTAGAACGTCCATGTTCCGCTTTAGTCCAGCAAAAACTTTCTTTGAAGGTTATCGCAAAGAAATTGATCAGGCTCCCAATATTACGACTTACCTCTATGCCAACGCCGTTGAACTAGAGACTGATGAAACTGCTCAGACCGTTCATCGAGTTCGAGTTGCTTGTGTAACAGGTAATCAATTCTGGGTCAATGCCAAGATTGTGATTTTGGCAGCCGGAGCAGTTGAAAACACTCACTTACTGCTCAATTCCAACCAAGTTCAGGCAGAAGGCTTAGGCAACGGTTTTGATTTAGTGGGACGTTTCTTTATGGATCATCCTCTCATAGCAGGCGGAACTTTTATTCCCTCGAATTCGCAACTGTTTAATGAGACATCTCTCTACGATTTACACAGCGTCAATAATACTCCTGTAATGGGTGCGCTCAGCCTCACAGATGCAGTCATTCGGCGTGAACAAGTGTTGAACATGACAACCTGGTTGTTCCCCCGCCCTAAGCGCCTTCGTCCTGATGTGGCGATAAATTCCCTCAAAGCCCGAATCAAGCGGCGCAGCTTTAAGCAAGGCTCGAAACAACTCTCAAGTCCGGCTCATAGCATAGCTACAGCAGTTAAAGATATTGCAGGCTCTGTTTATGATAAGGCGACTCGCAAGCCTCAGCCGTTTTGGTCAAATTTGAGTGTGGGCGGTTGGTCTCGGCTTCAATCCAACCGAGAAGAAGCTTACGGGGTGTTTGAAGTTGTGCATATGGCGGAGCAAGCTCCCCATTGGGATAATCGAGTAACGCTGAGTCGCGATCTAGACAAGCTGGGGCGGCGGCAGGTGCAGATGCAAACTCATTGGCATGAGGAGGATATCAATAGCTTTAAGCGCGGACAGCAAATAATTGCTGATGAACTGGCAAGGGCAGGTCTAGGTCAATTTGTGTTCAATCGTGACGAAAACGGTATGCCGCGAGTAGAGTCGGGTGGCGCATGTCACCACATCGGCACGACTCGAATGCACGTTGATCCTAAGCAGGGCGTTGTTGATGCAAATTGTCGGGTTCATGGTGTCTCGAATCTCTATATCGCTAGTAGCTCGGTGTTCCCCACGGGAGGTTATGCCAACCCTACTCTGACGATCGTGGCGCTCTCAATTCGCATTGCAGATCAGGTGAAATCACAGATGGCTGAGACACCGAAGGCAGTCGTGAGTAACCTGGCTTTACAAAAGCAAGCCGTCGCGCAAAAGGTGAAATCACGGGTAGTCGAAATACGGCAGGCAGTGGAGTTGCAGTAAGAAAAGAAGACGATTAGCGCTGCTTGCCGAATTTCGCCTTTAAATCTTCCAAAGTGGGTATCGCTGAAGATGGGAGATTTGAGGAGTCGGGCGATCGCTTTTCTGGCGATCGCTCTCTTTGAGGCTGAGAGCGGGGTTGAGGGCTAGGCTTGACCCCTTTGCCCTCTTTTACTCCGGCATTATTGCTACTTGTCTTCATCGAGAGACTAATTCGCTTTAAACCCTCATTAATTTCTAACACTCGCACCTTTACCACCTGCCCAACCTTCACAATCTGCTGCGGGTCGCTGACAAACTGATCTGCCAACTGCGACACATGCACCAACCCATCTTGATGCACACCGATATCTACAAACGCCCCAAAGTTCGCCACGTTGGTAATTACGCCTTCTAGTTCCATCCCAACGGTCAGGTCACGCAGATCCTTTACGCCTTCTTTGAAAGTGGCATATTTGAACTCGGCACGCGGGTCACGCCCTGGCTTTTCAAGTTCTGCCAAAATGTCTCTTAGCGTCGGTTCGCCCACCTTATCCGTCGCATATTTCTTCAGGTCAGCCTTCCTTAGCCGTTCGGCAACTTGGATCATGTTAGTTAAAGGCACGTTGAGATCTTTTGCCATACTCTCCACTACGCCGTAGCTTTCAGGATGAACAGCGGTGTTGTCTAAGGGGTTTTTGCCGCCCCGGATGCGTAGAAAACCTGCGGATTGTTCATAGGCTTTGGGTCCCAACTTCGGGACTTTGAGGAGGGTACGCCGATCGCCAAAAACCCCATTTTCATTACGATACGCCACGATATTATTGGCGATCGCGGCAGTAATACCAGACACCGAAGTTAATAGCTCCTTAGAAGCCATGTTGAGGTCAACGCCCACATAATTGACGCAGCTTTCTACCGTTTCATCGAGCTTTTTACGCAGCAGCTTTTGATCAACATCATGCTGATACTGACCCACACCGATAGATTTGGGATCAATTTTCACTAATTCTGCCAATGGATCTTGCAACCGTCGCCCAATGCTGACGGCTCCCCGCACTGTAATATCTTGATCAGGAAATTCGGCGATCGCCACTTCACTCGCTGAATAAATGGAAGCACCCGACTCATTCACCATCACCTTCACGGGCTTGCGTTCTAAAGATTGCAGCACTTCACCCACAAACTCATCCGTCTCTCGCCCCGCCGTGCCGTTGCCAATAGCAATCAGCTCCACCTGATACTTCTCTACCAACTTCTTCACCGCCAGACCCGCCTGCACCCGTTGGTTAGCCGCCTGATGAGGAAAAATTGTCTGGTATTCCAAAAACTTGCCCGTCTGATCTAGCACCGCCACTTTACAGCCCGTGCGAAAACCAGGGTCGATCGCCATCGTCGGCTTCATACCTGCTGGAGCAGATAGCAAAAGTTCCCTTAAGTTCGCCTCAAAAGTTTGAATCGACTCGACATCAGCCTGTAGTTTTTTCGCCGATCGCACTTCTCCAATCAGCGAAGTTTTCATCAGTCGATTAAACGCATCCTTCAACATACTGCGGTAAAAAGCGCGAATGGCAGGAGCTTTACTGCGGATTTCTTCAGAGTTTAGATAAGCTAAAACCTGCTCTTCATCAAAGTCCAAATCGAAGTTCAACACGCCCTCTGCTTCTCCTCGGTAGAGTGCCAGCAAATTGTGAGGGGCGATCGCTTTCACTTTAGCCTGGTAGCTGCGATACATCTCAAACTTAGTCGAACCCTCCGGCTGTTCCGCCTTCATCTGCGACACAAATATTCCTGAATCAGTCAAATAATCGCGTAGATACGCCCGTAGCGCTGCCTTTTCCGCCACTTCTTCAGCCAAAATATCTGATGTACCTTTCAGCGCCTCTTCAACCGTCTTTACGCCCTTCTCTTCCGAAATATACTTAGCGGCTTCCGGCTCCAGTAAAGCCGTCTGAACATTGGGCTGATTCAAAGCGCGGATAAAGTCCGCTAACGGCTCTAGTCCCTTTTCTTTGGCGATCGTGGCGCGGGTGCGGCGTTTAGGGCGATAGGGCAGATACAGATCTTCGAGTTCGGTTTTGAGGAGGCTGGCTGTGATCTGGGTTTCTAGTTCGGCGGTGAGTTTGCCTTGGTCGGCGATCGACTTTAGAATAATCGCTTTTCGCTCTTCAAGTTCGGTGAGGTAGGCAAAGCGATCGAACAAATCCCGCAACTGAATCTCGTTCATCTCCTCCGTTCGCTCTTTGCGATATCGGGCAATAAAGGGCACAGTCGCGCCTTCTGCCAAAAGTTCTAGGGCGCTTGCAACTTGGGCAGGGCGCAGGGAGAGTTCTTCAGCCAGGAGTTGAGGGATGTTTAACATGCGATCGGGAGTCTTAATTTCATGCACCCAATATAGTAGCGTGGACGACCTTTGAGAGCAGATAATCTGATCAAGCAGATTTGGAGATGTAAAGTCATGACCAGCCAAGTAGGTTTAGGTATTCTAGAATTGTTGCATGAGCAGCGATCGCAGATTCTCGATATTGCCCAAAAGCATGGAGCCTACAACGTGCGGGTATTTGGCTCGGTGGCGCGAGGGGAAGCGACCGAAGACAGCGACGTTGATTTTTTGGTTGACTATGATTTAGAGAAAATTACGCCTTGGTTCCCTGGAGGACTATTGATTGATTTAGAACTGCTGCTAAATCGCAGGGTCGATATTGCTACGGTTGATATGTTGAAGGAACGTACTCGCGATCGCGTTTTGCATGAGGCTGTATCGCTATGAGGCGAAAGGTGGAGCGCCTACAAGATATGTTGGAGGCGATCGTGGCAATTGAACGGTATGCCAATCAGGGCAGACCCGCATTTGATGAGCAAGAACTCATTCAAGTTTGGGTTATTCATCATCTTCAGATTATTGGAGAGGCAGCAAATTCGTTATCGGGCGATTTAATGAATCGATATTCTGAGGTGCCGTGGGCGCAAATTGTAGCTTTCAGAAATTTTGTAGTCCATGAATATTTCCGAGTATCGCTGAATTTAGTCTGGGCGATCGTACAAACTAATCTACCGCCGTTGAAAGCAGCAGTAGAAAGGATGTTGCGGGACGAAGACATAAAGAAATGATGTAGCGATCGACTCGCTGAATGTTTACTCATGGCTTATGCCACTGCTTCTAATCGTCTGGTAGTATCAGAATCCCCCCTAAGAACTTGAAGAAATTGCTCGCGTCCCGACGACCGCCCCAGCCATAATCCCATGCCCAAAGCCCCAGATATCCAACTGCCCAGCCATCTTAAACAACGCCTTGCCCAAGGACATCCGTGGGTTTACCGCAACCATGTGCCGCCCTCAGTTCGCTTTCCATCAGGAACCTGGGTGAAGGTACGCTGCGGAGGATGGACGGGATTTGGACTGTGGGATGCCAACGGTTCGATCGCCATTCGGATCTTTTCAGAGCGGCAAATCCCCGACAAAAAATGGTTCTACGAGCAAGTACAAGCCGCCTGGGAACTGCGATCGCCCCTCCGACAACAAGGCTGCACCGCCTACCGCTGGCTGTTTGGCGAAGGGGACGGGCTACCTGGGCTGACGGTTGATTTATATGGCGACTACGCCGTTATTCAAACCTACATGGAAAGCGCTGCCGGACTGTTAGATGATTTGGTCGCAGCGTTGAACGCCACCTACTCCCTCAAAGGTATTATTCTACGAACCCAGCACTCCGCTGATTTACCCGAAGAAAGGGGCGACGAACCAGGTAAAGGCAGGTTGTTCTGGGGACAAGCCGCATCGAAGGATTTGACGGTACAAGAGCATCATCTAAAATTTCAGGTGGATTTGCAGACCGGGCAAAAGACTGGGCTATTTTTGGATCATCGGGAAAATCGGCGGTTTTTAGAAGGCTGGAGCCAGGATCGGGAAGTGCTGAATTGCTTTTCCTACACAGGTGCTTTTTCTTTGTACGCGCTGCGAGGTGGGGCAAAGCGGGTAGTGAGCGTAGATGTGGGGCGATTGCTTGCCCAAGCGACGACTACAAACATTCATCTCAACCAATTAGACGAATCTCGCCACACTTTTGTCACCGAAGATTGCTTCACCTTACTCAGTCGCTATGTTGAACAAAAACAGCGCTTCGACTTGCTCATTCTCGACCCGCCCAGTTTTGCCAAAACTAAGCAAAATCGCCATGCTGCACTCCGCGCCTATACCAAACTCAACGCCCTTGCCCTACAATGCGTTACCCATGGCGGCTTACTGGCAACCGCAAGCTGTACCAGCCAAGTTAGTTCCGATGCCTTTAAAGAAATGATTGCCGCCGCCGGAGCCAGCGCTGGACATCGCCTCCAAATCATCCACGAAGCTGGACAGCCGCTAGATCATCCCGTCCCGGCGCAATTTCCTGAAGGGCGCTACCTCAAGTTTGTCGTGGGGCGGGTACGATAGGATTAAGAAGTTCTCTTGTGATCGAGCCAATGCCTCCTGCTCTCAACTGCCCTGAACTCCTTGCCCCAGCCGGATATTGGGACTGCGCCAAAGCTGCCGTAGAAAATGGAGCCGATGCCATTTATTTCGGTTTGGATCGGTTTAATGCCAGAATGCGGGCACAGAATTTTACTGAAGCAGATTTACCTGAGTTGATGGCGTTTTTGCATCGACGGGGGGTAAAAGGCTATGTCACGCTCAACACGCTAATTTTCCCCAGTGAACTTGCTGAAGCCGAGCAGTATTTGCGCTCCATGATTGCAGCCGGGGTGGATGCGGCGATTGTACAGGATATTGGCATCTGTCGGCTAATTCGCCACCTTTCGCCAGACTTCCCTATTCACGCTTCTACACAAATGACCATTACCAGCGCGGCGGGTGTGCAGTTCGCTCAAGAGTTAGGCTGTCAATTAGTGGTGCTTGCTCGTGAGTGTTCTATTAAAGAGATTAATAAAATTCATCAGGCTGTAGAACTTCCTTTAGAAGTGTTTGTGCATGGCGCATTGTGCGTTGCTTACTCAGGGCAATGTTTGACGAGCGAGGCATTAGGCGGACGTTCGGCTAACCGGGGAGAATGCGCGCAGGCTTGTCGAATGCCTTACGACTTAGTGGTAGATGGGGAGTTATTGGACTTGGGCGATCGCAAATATCTCCTCAGTCCCCAAGATTTAGCAGGTCTAGAAGTTCTGCCCGAACTCGTAAAAGCGGGAGTGACCTGCCTCAAAATTGAAGGTCGTTTGAAAACGCCAGAATATGTGGCTAACGTCACCCAGGTTTATCGTAAAGCCTTAGATCGAGTAATGGCTGACTTAGAGCATCATACGGTCATTCCAGAAGAGCAATATAACCTGGAAATGGCATTCTCTCGTGGTCTTTATACAGGCTGGTTTGAGGGGATTAACAATCAAGAGTTGGTTCATGCTCGGTTTGGTAAAAAACGAGGCTTTTACCTGGGAGAAGTAACAGAAATTCGTAATGAAAAAGTAACGGTAAAAGTACAAGAATTTCCTAAGCCTGGAGATGGCGTTGTATTTGATTCTGGACATCCAGAGGCAAAAGAAGAGGGCGGCAGAATCTATACAGTAGAGCAACGAGGGCAGGATGCAGTTTTGAGCTTTGGACGAGATACCTTAAACTTTCGCAAGATTGACGTAGGAGATAAAGTTTGGAAGACAAGTGATCCTGAACTCGATCGCCATCTTCGCCAAAGTTTTGACACAGAAGTTCCTCAGTTTCAACGTTCTGTTCAACTAGAAATTTACGGCGAGATAGGACAGAAACTAGTGGCGATCGCCCGTGATGAGCAAGGGAACATTACCCAAGTTGAATCCACGATGCTTTTAGTAGAGGCACACAATAAGCCTCTCACCTTAGAACGCTTAGAAGAACAGCTAGGACGATTAGGAAATACACCTTTTTATCTAGAAAAGCTCACGAATCATATTACGGATCTAGTCATGATTCCGGTGAGTGAACTGAATCGGTTACGACGAGAGATTGTGATAGGGCTGGAGGAATTGCGATCGCGCCCTAAACAATGGCAGCTCAACCCTGATGCATCGCTCCTTAATCTTTTGCCCCAACCAGAAGACCTGTCTCTAGAAAACCACCATGCTCTTCGAGATACCCGCAAGGGTTCGCCCCTGTCCTCTTTAGTGCCACTAGTCCGTAACTTCAAGCAACTCAAAGCTGTATTAGAGTCTGATGTCTCTATGATTTACTGCGAATTTGAAGATCCTCGTAATTACCGAGATGCCGTGAAACTTGCCCACGCTCACCATCAACAAATTTGGGTGGCTCCTCCTCGCATTACTAAACCTGGAGAAAATTGGATTTTACAACAAGTGCGAGATAGCGAAGCCGATGGCTATTTAGTGCGAAATTATGATCAGCTACAATTCTTTGCAGGCGACCCTTGCGGTAACGGCAAAGCCGCACGCTGCCTGGGTGACTTTTCCCTCAATGTTGCCAATGGGCTAACTGCCGATTATTTAAAGCGACATTTTAACCTGGAGCGGCTCACGGCTTCCTACGACCTTAACATTAACCAACTTGAAGATTTGATTACGAGCTGTCCCCCTGAATGGTTTGAAATTACCATCCACCAACACATGCCGATGTTTCACATGGAGCATTGTGTCTTCTGTGCGTTCATGTCAGATGGAACCGACTATACAAACTGTGGTCGTCCCTGTGAACAGTATGAGGTAAAGTTACGCGATCGCACAGGTAAACATCACGTCCTCAAAGCCGATGCAGGCTGTCGCAATACTGTGTTTAATGCAACGGCTCAAACGGGCGCAGAATACGTTTCGCAGCTTCAGGATTTAGGAATCCGTCATTTTCGTGTGGAATTTGTGGATGAAAGTCCTGAGCAGGTGACCCAGATCCTCTACCATTACCGTCAGCTTTTGCAAGGCGAGCTTTCAGGTTCTCAGCTTTGGAAAGAGTTGAAAGTGCAGAATCAACTGGGAGTAACCCGTGGGACAGCATCGCGCTAATCACCCAATCGAAGAATTTTATAATATGCCAAAAAACCTTTGGGTCGGCATCGGCTGTCAGCGTCATTCCTCTCGCTTATTGATTGAACTAGCGATCGCCCAAGTCTGCCAAAGCCATCACCTTCTCGAAACCGCGATCGCTGGAATTGCCACCCTCGATCGCAAAGCCGAAGAAGCAGGATTAGTGGAATATTGCCGCGATCGTCAGATTCCCCTCTACAGCTTTACCACCGATCAGCTTAGCCAAATTCCCACCGCCAGTTCTTCTACCCGCACCCAAGCCTTAGTCGGCTGCCCCAGTGTTGCCGAAGCCGCCGCCATTCTTGCCGCGTCCCCTGGCGCAAAGCTTTGTGTGACTAAGCAGATCTTTCACCATCAAGATTATTTAGGTCGGGCGACAGTGGCGATCGCTCAATCTTAACTTTTGTATCTTTAACCCCATGTCATTCTTGAATCTGACTTACTACATCAAACAGATTCAGTAGAGAAACACCAGATTTTCCTGAAAGCCCTATTCAACCTAAGTAGAAAGATGTAAAAGAAATGACAACTCCTGAATTATCATTCATCGAAGCATTATTTTGATCCTGCAAGGGAAGATGGCGTTAATATTTGGGCAGTTATGCCGACTCTCTACCCACCACTTTGCTGTCAGTCTAGCCCACAACACCCGCAAGCTTAATCCAGGGATTCAATAGTGACTCCGCAAACCATCCAAATTCAAGAACTCATTCGGCAAATCGACGAGGCGCTCCGTAAAAGCATCCCTCGTTTTCCTTGGCTGCAATCTAGCGAAGCCGACCAGCAGCGCCAAGTGCTGCAACAGACTCGCAGCTATCTTGTAGTGCTGCAACAGCAGGCGCGGGAAGCAGAAGATAGACCGCTAACAGGCAGTGCTGCCACTGGAGAGATGGCGGGTCACTCGGTTGAGACAGCCCAGCAGGTTTTGCAGGCTGTTTTGCAAGAAATGAACTACTTGCGAACCAATATGCTCCAGCCCTTGCGCTCAGACATTGATGCGCTACAACAGCGGCGATCGGCATTGGCGCAAGAAGTCCAGCAGCTTGAGGCAGCGCGACAGCAGTCCTTACCTGCCGCCAATCAGCAGTTTGTATCTGAGTTTCTTCAGTCTTCTATGCAGCAGTTGCAAGAGAATTTGACGGGGCAGGTTGCCAACATGCTGGCAAGTTTATCGGCGCAAACGCCTGCTGATCAGAGCCTATTAGGTGACGGAGATGCCCTCAGCCCAGCCCAGCGGCTACAGCACATGCAGCGTCTGCAAGCCCAATCTGACCAACTGATGATGCGGCTCGATTCAGCCATTCGCATCATTTTTGAATCTATGCACGCCAACATTAATAGCTACGAAGATTCGTTAGAGCAAGGCTTGAATCGAATGCATACCTTGGGGCAACAGGGTGAGGCAATGTTTTCTGCATTGGTCAATCGCTTGGCAGAACATTTAGGACGCGAAACTTCAACTTATTTGCAATCTTCTCTTCAATCAGACGTATCTGGTTTTTTGGAAACAAATTCTCCTTCTGTAGATACTGAAATCGATCAGCTTTTAATTGAACTGAATGGCTTAGAGCCAACCCATCAAGCTCCCAATTTAGATCAATTAGACCTTAGTCTAGAGCCGCTGGATTTCTCGACCGATCCTGCTACCGTCAACTTTTATGATGACGAAGAAATCACCTTACTTCAGCATGATTTAGACTTTATTAACGAGGATGTTACTCGGTTTCAAGAAAGTTCAGAACTGTTGCCTTCTCGTTCAACTACACCCACCGACGTTGAGACTGAGGACTTATCTTCAGCGATGGATTTGTTGAACCAACTGAATAACAGCGGTGCTGAATGGGCGACGGGTACAGGCAACGAATCAACCGATGCTAATGATTTTGAAGCTACTGACGAGCTTTACCAAAGTCTGTTTGGGGATGAGGCAGAAGCAGAAGATCTGGAAGCTCAACCTCCTATTACCGAATTCTTTGCCCCGATCGCCAATACAGCGCCAGATACAGCGCCAGATACAGCCACAGAAACACCGATCGCCAATACATCCACAGAAATATCCACAGAAACAGCTACAGAAACATCCGAGATCAGCGACCTGTTTTTCTCAGGCATGGGCGATCCAGCAGATGACCCCCAAGCAGAGGCGACGACTCCTCCAGAATTTTCTGATGCTGAGTTATCTCAGTCGGTCGAAATATTTTTACTAAAAGCTCCTGACCCCGAGCCAACCGCGAGCTCTTCGAGATACCCGCAAGGGGTCGCCCCAACAGATCCGCAAGAGATTGCCGCCAACCCAGAGGCAACGCCCCCCGAAACGATCGCCTCTCTCTCTGATCTGATTAGCGATCCATTAACCGTCCCCCTTCAAACCGATGAACAATTTGAAGAAAACACCTATGAACCCGCTCGCTCCGAAGAAAGCCTGCTGATAGACTCAGCCCGTCCCCCAGCAATGATTGACCTGGATGCTCTGCCAGACGATGCGCGTCAATTGCTGGAAGCAGATTTATCAAGTCTTGAGTCCTCCAATTCTGTTCTTGTCCCTCAAGTTTCGCCTGTCGAAGTTCAACAGGACATGACGCTGTTTGATGACTTTGATACCCAGCATTCTCCCACCCTGTCGCAGGTCTTCGCTGATCCAGCCGTTCTACCAGCATCCTCTACAGAACTCGACCTTGATGATTTTGATTCTTCAACTGCCGATCCGCCTGTATCGGAAGCTGGTTTATCTTTAGAGAATGTCCCCCCAGAATCTATCTCCGCATCCACCCCAGAAACTTCTATGCCGCAGGATCATCCATCTACCCTAATTGCCCATGGAGCATTCTCGCCGGAAGACACGGGCGAGTTCAATGCCTTCTCGTTCGATGGATTGGGCGATGAATTATTTGAACAATCCCCTGAGCCGAATTTTCCTACTCCAAATTTTCCTGCTCCCGATGCAGACGCGCGATCGCTAGAATCGGAGGATCTACTTAAAAAAAAAATCGCGCCCTAAAAGATAACCTCGCCGAGGATTCGGGCGATAAATCGAACAGCCTACCCGACGAATCAGCATCGAAAGCCTGGCATCTAGGCATCGACATTGGCACCACTGGCATCTCAGCCGTCTTACTAAACCGCAAAACCCATCAGCTTTACCCGCTCTATTGGCAAAGCAATAGCCCACAGTCAGGCGATCGCCAGAAATTTCGCCTCCCCGCCACCGTTCGCCTAGCCGCCACAGCCGATACCCCAGAATTTGTTCTAAGAAACCTTAAGCCTTACCTCAAGTTAGGCATTCCGCATTACTCCCCCACTCTGTCGCGGTGGGAGCCGACTCTGCAAGGAACCGATCATCTTCAGTTTCCGCTGAGCTGGGTGCATCAGTCCCTTCAAGGTCTGTTAATTACTCTCAATCCCAATTTTCCCAGTGATTCTACTCTGCCTTTAGCGGGGGCAATGGGGCTAGAGGAAAGAGATTTTCAGCAAGCAATGCGGCACTTGGCAACTGTGGTAGTGGGCTACCCAGCAGGTTGGTCGGATACCTACAGCTTCAACCTCCGAGAGGCAATTTTAGGGGCGAGGTTGGTGGCACAGCCTGAGCAAATTTTCTTAGTAGAAGAGGCGATCGCCACCCTCCTCTCTGCCATTCGCCCCGCCGATCAAGCAGATATTCAGCTTCCGCCGCATCCTGGACAAGACGTGCATTTACACCATGCCGACTGGCAAGGCGAAACCCTGGTTTTCCATGCCGGAGCCACGGTTACAGAAATGGCAATGGTCAATTTACCCGGTCGGCTCCAATTCCTGCACCACAAAGATTTTCAGTTTCGCACCCTACCCTACGCGGGTAGCAGCATTGACCAAGATATTATCTGTCAACTGATTTTAAATCGGCAGGTTGGGGACGCGGAAAGAGTAGATCTAGAGATGAAAATTTCTCTAGAAGACATCTATGTCGATGACTTAATTTTTCCATCTCCTGGAGAACCTGACCTGACTCAGCGCTATCGACTGCATCAGCGGTTAACTGATTCAGCAGCAGGGCAAGAATTGTTAGAAGTGGCGCAATACCTCAAGATCAAGCTTCAGCAGCAAAGCAGCTTTACCCTAAAAATGGGAGAGGTTTACAAAACCATCCTGCGACAAGACCTTGCCAGCCATGTGATTTTGCCCTACGTACAACGGTTAAACCGGGAACTCAACGCGCTGCTAACCCAAACTGGAACGCCCGTATTGGCTGTACAGCAAGTAATTTGTAGTGGAGGAACGGCATCGTTAGGGGCGATCGCCCGTTGGCTGCGGCAAAAGCTACCCAATGCCACTATCATTCAAGACACCTATGATCCACCTACATCACCCCAAGAAACCTGCCTTCCAAGTTGTAGCCGTGTTGCCTACGGTCTAGCTGTTCTGCCCTTGCATCTCCAGGTGATCGATCGCTGTCGACAGCAATATAGCGACTATTATTTGCTGCAAGAACTCCTGCGAGTTTTCCCAAATCATCCAGTGGCGATCGCCGAAATCATGATTCTTCTGGAGCACCAGGGCATTGATACTCAAATCTGCCATGCCCCGATCCTGGCGTTGTTAGATGGACACTTACCCGCTGGCTTTGTGCTCACCGATCCCGATACCCTCTGGCTCACCCCCGAATCACGCGCCAACCCCGACTATCAATCAGTGCAGCTTGCCCCCCTATTTGCCAAACAGCCCGATCAAACCTACCGTCCTAACCGCCATCAGTGGAATCATTTGCGGAGCTATTTAGATACGCTATTAACCACTACCCATCAAAAGCTGGCAGAGCCATTAGCCCTACCTGTATTTAGGGAGGCTTAGCTATGCCTGACCATGATCACGCCTTCAAAGAATTGTTGGGAGAGTTTTTTCCAGAATTTATCGACTTATTTTTCCCACAGGTCGCCGTTTACCTCGATCGCCATTCCCTAGAGTTTCAACCTCAAGAAATCTTTGCCGACCTGACCGAAGGCGATACCTACGAAGCAGATGTCGTGGTTAAAGCTAAGTTTCAACAAGAGGATTCCTTTTTCATTGTTCACTTAGAGCACCAAGGCGCATTTGGTAAAAACTTCGATCGCCGCATGTTCAATTATTTTTCTCAACTGCATCGCATTTATCAGTTGCCCGTCTATCCTATTGTGATCTTTTCTCATCGCAGTCCGCGTGAAGAGGGCGATCGCTGTTACAAAGTTGAGTTTCCCGATTGGGAAGTGTTGCGCTTTAACTATCGAGCGATTCGGCTGAATCATTTGAACTGGCATGAGTACGCTCAACTGCAAAATCCAGTTGCTAGCGCACTCATGGCAAAAATGAAGATGAAGCGGCAAGAGCGACCCATCGTGAAGCTAGAGTGCTTGAAGCAGATGGCTCGACTGCAACTAAATCCGGCTCAGACAAGGATGATATCGGGGTTTGTAGATAGCTATCTGAGGCTAGAGAGGCAGGAAGAAGAGGTGTTTCAGGCTGAACTTGATAGAATTGACCTAAGCGAGAAAGAGGGCGTTATGGAAGTTGTGACGAGTTGGATGGAAAAAGGGATTGAGCAGGGGATTGAGCGGGGGATTGAGCGGGGGATTGAGCAGGGAGAGCGATCGCTGATCCTGCGTCAACTTAATCGGCGGGTCGGTTCTTTGCCACAAGGAATTCAAGCCCAAGTTGAAGCGATCGCCTTAGAGCAGTTGGAATTATTAGGTGAAGCCCTGCTAGATTTTACAAGCTTGGTAGATTTAGAGAATTGGTTAGCGCAATAAGCGATCGCTCATTTGAATTTCCTACTTGAAAATTTGATCCAAAGAACTTCAAAACTTAACTCCCATCCTACATTTCTCTGAACCTTGTACCATGTAGATGTCCTCACCCCCTACGCGCGCTATGGAAGCTTTTGCTCCAAATCCTCCTGACTGGACTCAGCCTGCAATCCACGCCCAGTCCTTTTGTTGTCCTAGCTGTCATGCCGCTTCAATTGAAGCAACTCAGGTGTGGATTAATCGCCGATCGCCTGTTTACAATCCAGAACATCGCCGCAAATGGCAAGAGTTTTACAAGTGCAAGTGCGAAACGGCTTGGTGGGCATGGAGCACAGATCGCCCTCCCACTGAGCTAAAAAAGCCCGATTTCTTAGAGGCAATCGATCCATCTTTTGATCCATTTTGGGGCGATCGCAATCTATTTGAAGAAAATTAGGTTGCCTTCAGGATTAAACCAGTCAGGATTGAAACAGGCTGAGAAATGTTTGCACTAACAACCAGCTATTTAAGCCCATAATGACGATCGCCACGCCCCATGCCACAGCCTTCAGCCAGAGAGGATTGACGAATTCTCCCATGATGCGGCGATCGCTGGTGAACATGACCAGGGGCACGACTGCAAACGAGAGTTGCAAGCTCAAAACTACCTGGCTCAAAACTAGCAGTTGCCCAGTGCTTTGCTCTCCGAACCAGATCACGGCGATCAGCGCCGGAATCATCGCCAGTAGCCTTGTCGCTAGACGACGGAGCCACCAAGGCAGCCGGAATTGCACGAACCCTTCCATCACAATTTGCCCAGCCAAAGTGGCGGTTAAGGTTGAGCTTTGCCCAGATGCAAGTAAGGCTAAACCAAAGATGGCACTTGCGGCTCCTACTCCCACTAAAGGCGAAAGCAATTGATAGGCATCTTGGATTTCGGCGACCTGTTGATGTCCAGAATCGTGGAATACAGCCGCAGATACGATCAGGATAGCGGAGTTGATGAACAGCGCTAACGAGAGCGCAATAGTTGAGTCGAGAGTGCCAAATTTGATGGCTTCCCAGCGTTTTTGCTCGGTGGGCTGCCATTGGCGAGTCTGGATAATGGAGGAATGCAGATAGAGATTGTGAGGCATGACGGTGGCACCTAGAATGCCGATCGCCAAGTACAGCATTTTAGGGTTACGCAAGATTTCAGTGCATGGGATGTAGCCGCGCAAAATTCCGCCAAAATCGGGATTGGCGAAGCAGATTTCGGCGGCAAAGCAGATGCCGATAGTAGCGACAAGGGTAATGATCAGGGCTTCGACGTAGCGGAAACCTTTATGCTGAAGGAAGAGTAAGCCGAGGACATCGAGTGCGGTGAGGCAAACTCCAAATACCAGCGGTAATCCGAAGAGAAGCTGAAGGGCGATCGCGCTGCCGAGCAGTTCCGCTAGATCACAGGCGGCGATCGCAATTTCGCACAGTATCCATAGGACAAAGCTGATTCTTTTACCGAAGTAGTCTCGACAGGCTTGGGCTAAGTCTTTCCCAGTAGCTACTCCCAACCGGACGCAGAGGGATTGCAATAGCATTGCCATCAGATTTGATAGCAAGACTACGCTCAGTAAGGTGTAACCAAACCGTGATCCGCCAGCGATATCAGTTGCCCAATTGCCAGGGTCCATGTAGCCGACTGAGATCAGGTAGCCCGGACCAGCATAGGCTAAAAGCTTGCGCCAGAAGCCTTTGTCGGGAACAGAGATGCTGCGATGGACTTCAGGAAGACTTGGCGGGTGGGTGGAGTCAGCCATGGAAATTAATTTTCATAATCCTTTCATTATTTACTCTATCATTTTTGAGGTGAGCCAGATATCTCTCGTAGGTTTGGTTTTTGAGTTGGTTTTGAGGCATAGTTTTGAGGCTGGGTTAGAGATGGAGACGTTTGGATGTCTGTGTGGCGATCGCTTGAGTCTCTTAATCTAGTCGGTAAGATCGGGTTAAGGGGTGAGCCTAAAACTTTTTATAATCTCAGCATGAAACTCTTATTAGTTGAAGACGACCCCCGCATTGCCGCATCTTTAGTAGAGGCGCTGACCGACCAACGCTACTCCGTTGATTTGGCGGTGGATGGCGAGGAAGGGTGGGACTATATTGAGACCTATCCCTACGATTTGGTGGTACTAGATGTGATGTTGCCCAAGCTCAACGGCATGGCATTGTGCCAACGGCTCCGCAAACAGGGTTACGCTATGCCCGTCCTCATCCTGACCGCGAAAGATACCAGCACCGATAAAGTGATGGGGCTAGATGTCGGAGCTGATGATTATGTCGTTAAACCCTTTGACTTGAAAGAGCTACTGGCTCGAATTCGGGCTTTACTGCGGCGTAGTATCTTAGTTTTACCCCCCGTGTTGGAGTGGGGAGAGTTGCACCTCGACTCTGCCGCTCATACTGTGACCTATGGTACGCAACTTCTCTCATTGACCCCCAAAGAATATGGTTTGCTAGAGTTGTTCATCCGTAGCCCTAGTCGAGTATTCAGCCGCAGTGTGATTTTAGATCACTTGTGGGCGGCTGAAGAGGCTCCGGGCGAGGAGACTATTAAGGTTCACATCAGGGCATTACGCCAAAAGCTCAAAGCAGTGGGAGCACCCGATGACTTTATCGAAACGGTTTACGGACTGGGCTATCGCCTCCAACAAGCGCTCTAATCCTCACCAAAAAACTCACGCGTCCTCCCCCCAGTTTCGGGCATTGTGTGTTCGGATTTTGCTATCCTACTTAACCACCATGACTGC
>JBBRCV010000040.1:0-27587 GCA_038204505.1 Elainellales cyanobacterium | reverse complement strand
ACCCGCCGCTGGAATCCTAAGATGTCTCCCTACATCTACACTTCTCGCAATGGCGTTCATATTATTGACTTGGTGCAAACTGCCCAGTTGATGGAAGATGCCTACGTTTATCTGCGTACCGCGTCTGAGCAAGGCAAAAAGGTCTTGTTCGTCGGCACCAAGCGGCAGGCAGCAGGAATTATTGCTCAAGAAGCACTGCGCTGTGGTTCGTACTTTGTTAACCAACGTTGGTTGGGCGGCATGTTGACTAACTGGGCAACCATTAAAACTCGCGTCGATCGCCTCAAAGAACTAGAGCGTCGTCAAGAAACAGGTGCACTTGACCTTCTGCCCAAGAAAGAAGCAGCGGTTCTGCGTCGTGAGCTAGAAAAGCTTCAAAAATATCTCGGCGGCATCAAAGCGATGCGGAAAATCCCTGATATTGTCCTTTTGGTGGATCAGCGACGTGAGTACAACGCGGTGCAAGAGTGTCAGAAACTCAATATCCCGATCGTGTCTTTGCTAGATACCAACTGTGATCCTGATACCGTTGACGTTCCCATTCCGGCTAACGATGACGCAATTCGATCGATTAAGTTAATTGTGGGTCGCTTGGCAGATGCAATTTACGAAGGTCGTCATGGTCAGCTTGAAGCTGAAGAAGATTACGATGACGAAGAGTACGACTATGACGAAGGCGATTTCCCCGCTGATGAAGAGGAAACTGAGGAAGCGTAAATTAAGAGAAGTGACGTAGAAAAGAAGTGACACAGAGGGAAAAACATGGCTGAGATATCGGCAAAACTTGTCAAGCAACTGCGCGATAAGACAGGTGCAGGCATGATGGACTGCAAAAAAGCCCTAGGTGAAACCGAAGGCGATGTTGAAAAAGCAATGGAATGGCTCCGCCAGAAGGGGATTACTTCTGCTGAGAAGAAAGCTGGAAAGATTGCTTCTGAAGGCTTAGTCGGCAGCTACATTCACACGGGTGGACGGGTTGGCGTATTGGTAGAAATTAACTGCCAAACCGACTTTGTGGCGCGGAACGAGGCATTTCAAGCATTAGTGAAAGATGTAGCAATGCAAATTGCTGCCTGTCCTAATGTGGAATATGTTAGAGCCAGCGACATTCCTGCTGACGTGGTGACCAAGGAAAAAGAGATTGAGATGGGGCGTGATGACCTGGGTAGCAAGCCCGCCGCCATGCGTGAAAAGATCGTCGATGGGCGGATTGAGAAGCGACTGAAGGAACTGTCGTTGATGGATCAGCCTTACATCAAAGATCAGAGCATCACGGTGGAGGAGTTGGTCAAGCGAAACGTTGCGGGTCTGGGTGAAAACATTCAGGTGCGGCGCTTTGTTCGCTTTGTAATGGGTGAAGGCATTGAAAAGCAGGAAGAAGATTTCGCTGCTGAAGTGGCTGCCCAAATGGGAACGAAGTAGTTGCTTTACCCATTGATCGCGTGAAATGAACTAAGGCAGGTCACATGACCTGCCTTTTATGTCCTTGAGGAAAGAGTGCAATGGTTAGCGCAATTGAACAAGTAGAACGCGAACTCAATAGTTTGAACCAGGCGATCGCCTCTTTAGCTGAAGAATACTACAGCGTTTATAGCAGCTATTTGTCTGCGTTGGGTCAAGCCGTTCGGCAGCAGATGATCTTAGCGAGCTATCACGTTTGTACGCGTGGTTATCCCCAGCAGTTCCTGACGCTATCGCTCAACCAACAGCAGCAACTCCAGCGCGATCTGCGGCAACTCGCTAAGCAAGCACAAGCCGATCTAGCTGCAAAAACGACTGTGATTAAGCCGATCGACTTTTCTAAAGTGCAAACTTCCAACGCTGAGGAAATGGCGCGATCGATCGCCGCTCACCTTTTAGAAATGCGTACAGAACTGGACAGACAAGAAGGATTTGCCAGTGATGATCAGTCAGAGTTTGATGAATTGCAGGCTGAAAGCATGGATTTAATCGACTCGGTTTTTGGTGAACCAGACGAGCCAGATGAGGCAGCTAAGGGGATAAACAGTGAGACAGACAGCGAGACAGAGCAAGGTGCTCATCAAGCCAACCAGGAACTCTTCGCCGCTATTTTTCGTAATGAATCCTCCAGCGAAATGCCTTCCTCAGATCTTCCCTTTGACGAGTCTAGACCCTTAATTCCTAAAGATCTTTTCTACTGGCAGAAAGACCTAGAGGAAAAGATCTCGGACGAACTGCAAACTCTTTCTCAAGTCACCAATCGCGCTTTGCAACAGGCGGATATTCTGCCTAAGCGCTTGCCAGAACCCATTTTAGAGGTGGCATCTAGAGCCGATCTTTCTGGCGAATCTGCTGCTCCGAACCTGCTGAGCCTGGTGATTCAAACGCCGTCTGATCAAGAATCATTGACGACACAAGTGATGGCAATTCGGTTGCGTCTATCGGAGATTGAATTTAGCGATCCGATGGCATTAAATGGACGATCGCAAATTCGTAAATTATCTGCCCGTCTCCACAAACTCAAGCGAGAATATCAGAAAAAGCACAAACAAAAGGCGATCGCTCAAGCTGAAGCGGCATGGCGATCGAGTTGGTACGAAGATTAGGCACGAGGATTAACAATGGATTGGCTGCGCCTGCAAAAAGCACTCGCTGTTGAAGCCGAACGAGGCTTTAATGACCTCATGGGTAACCAGTACCGCTTTAGCGAATTCCTCAGCTTTAGCCTGAATGAACCGCCAGCAGAATTGTCGGTGAGCGATCGCCAACGTTTTCAAGAAATGGCAATTCAATTTGCCAAGTATCCTGACCTCAACTTTGCCGATCGCCAGCACCTGGTTGCCGAATCTCGCCGAGTTCTTCATCAAGCCCGGAAAGATCTCGAAAATCAATCAAGAGTAAGTGCTGCTCCGAGTCGTTCAACATCCCAAACTTTGCCCTTCGCTGCTTCTGAAAAGACTGCTACTTCTACTAAAACCGCTGTTTCTACTAAAGTTAAAGTTCCCAAAACTGCTCCTCTTGTCGAACCCGGACGCAAAGTTCCTATTACCCTCGACCAAGCCGTCACCTTCCTTCCTGGTATTGGCTCCAAAAACAGCGAAAAACTAGCCAAACTTGGACTCTATACCGTCCGCGATATTCTCTACTACTATCCCCGCGACTACATGGACTACGCCCGCCAAGTCAGCATCCGCGACCTGGAACCGGGAGAGACTGTGACTCTTATCGCTACCGTCAAACGCTGTAACTGCTTTAGCAGCCCCCGCAACCCCAAACTCACCATTTTTGAACTGGTCGTGAAAGACCATAGCGGTCAGCTTAAGCTCGGACGCTTTTTCCCTGGTGTTCGCTACCAGCACCCGGCTTGGCAGCAGCAGCAAAAGCGAATGTATCCGCCCGGAGCCGTCATCGCTGCTTCTGGATTAGTGAAACGCGATAAGTATGGCGTGACGTTAGAAAATCCCCAAATTGAGGTGCTTGACCATTCCCAAGCCTCCATTGATTCGATCAAGGTGGGGCGAGTAGTGCCTGTTTATCCGCTGACCGATGGCGTGAGTGCGGATGTGGTGCGTAAAGCAGTCGTGGCGGCGTTGCCTGCTGTGGTGCAACTCCAGGATTCTTTACCCGATGCTTTGCGCGAAAAACAGGGGTTGGTGGTGATTCAAGAGGCGATCGCCCACATTCATTTCCCGCCCAACAGTGAAGCACTTGCCGCTGCCCGTCGTCGTCTGGTTTTCGACGAGTTTTTCTATCTCCAACTCGGTTTACTCAAACGCCGCATGGCACAACGGCAGCAGCAAACCAGCGCTACTCTTGCCCCTACCGGACATTTAATCGATCAGTTTAACGAAGTTCTCCCCTTCAAGTTCACAGGCGCACAGCAACGGGTTATCAACGATATTCTCAACGATTTACAGCAGCCTACTCCCATGAATCGGTTGGTGCAAGGAGATGTGGGTTCGGGTAAAACGGTTGTAGGAGTAGTGGCAATTTTGGCGGCAATTCAGTCGGGCTATCAGGCGGCACTTATGGCTCCTACCGAAGTTTTGGCAGAGCAGCACTATCGCAAGCTGGTGGAATGGTTTAATTTGATGCATCTGTCGGTAGAACTTCTCACAGGTTCAACTAAAGTCTCGAAACGGCGAAAGATTCACGCAGAATTACTCACAGGTGAACTACCTTTGTTAGTGGGAACTCATGCATTAATTGAAGACCCTGTGAAGTTTCAAAAGCTGGGTTTAGTCGTGATTGATGAACAGCATCGGTTTGGAGTGCAACAACGAGCGCGGTTACAGCAAAAGGGCGACTTTCCCCATGTTTTAACCATGACGGCAACACCGATTCCGCGAACGTTGGCATTAACGCTGCATGGAGACCTAGATGTCAGTCAAATTGACGAACTGCCACCGGGACGACAAGCAATTAAAACAACGGTTTTGGGAGGACGCGATCGCCCCGACACTTACGACTTAATCCGTCGCCAAGTGGCACAGGGTCGTCAAGTTTACATCGTGCTGCCCTTGGTCGAAGAATCGGAAAAACTCGACCTCAAATCTGCGACAGAAGAATACAAACACCTGCAAGAATCAGTGTTTCCTGACTTCAACGTTGGCTTACTCCACGGGCGAATGTCTTCGGCTGATAAAGAAGAAGCTATCAATAAATTTCGTCATAACCAAACTCAAATAATTGTCTCTACAACTGTGATTGAAGTGGGAGTGGATGTTCCTAACGCCACGGTGATGTTAATTGAACACGCTGAGAGATTTGGATTATCGCAGCTTCATCAATTGCGGGGACGGGTAGGGCGCGGTGCAGATCAATCTTTCTGCTTGCTGATGAGCAGTTCTAAAAGCGAAACGGCAAAGCAACGGTTAAAGGTGTTAGAACAGTCCCAAGATGGTTTCTTTATTTCAGAAATGGATATGCGTTTTCGAGGACCGGGTGAGGTACTGGGCACACGCCAGTCGGGATTGCCTGACTTTGCACTGGCGAGTTTGGTAGAGGATCAAGACGTGCTGGAGTTAGCGCGAGAGGCAGCACAGAAAGTGATTGAGATTGATCCGACGATCGAACGATGGGCGTTGATGAAGGCGGAGTTGGAATATCGCTATGAGCGGTTGATGGGCGGCACGATTTTGACATGATTGGGTAAGTCTGAGATGGCAAGCCTGAAAGGATTTGGAGCTAAAAGCTAAACATCACGTCAAAATAGAGGAATGGGGTAAAATCAGGCTGCATGATTCTGGATTATTTCGCGCGTTGCTTTCGACCATGACACTAACCCCCAATGCCAAGGGGCTAATTACACCTGAGTTAACTGACTCAAATCCTTCGACCTTTTCTTTAAGCCATCTTCTTAATCGTCTTCAGCCTAGCCCTGAAACTATTGTGCTGCTGTTAGCGGTGCTGGTAGGGGGCGGTGCAGGCACAGGCGTTGTGCTATTTCGATCGCTCATCCACCTTATTAATACGGTCATGTTCGGTCAGGTTTCCAGTTTTTTGTCAATCTGGGGACATTGGACGTTGGCATTGATTCCGCTGTTAGGTGGCTTGATGGTGGGAGCAATGCGATGGCGCTTCAAAGATTTTGGACCAGGGCTGACGACCTTGATTGAAGTAGCACAGGGCGATCGCGACATTCAACTCCTCAGTCCAGTCTCTAAAATGACTGCTGCCTCAGTCTCGCTTGGCAGTGGCGCATCGCTGGGTCCTGAAGGTCCTAGCGTAGAGATTGGTGCGTACTTTAGCTTGCTGTTGGGGCAATGGCTCAAGGTTTCTCAGGAACGGCAGCGATTGCTGTTGGCGGCGGGTGCGGCGGCTGGATTGGCGGCTGGGTTTAACGCCCCGATCGCAGGAGTATTTTTTGCCTTGGAAGTAGTGTTAGGCACGACGTTTGCTTCTTCAGCAGCGAGTGTGGTGCTGTTGGCGGCTGTAGTTGCCGCTTGGATCGCGCAAATTGGATTGGGTTCTCGTCCTGCTTTTGCGCTGCCTGCCTACGAAGTGCGAAGTTTGATGGAGCTGCCTTTATACGTGGGTTTGGGGCTGTTGGCGAGTGTGGTGTCGCTGCTGTATATGCGATCGCTCCGGTTCTCTCAGCAGTGTTTTCAGGGGCAGGTGACTGGGTTTCGCTGGTTAGCAAAAATTCCTCAGCCGCTCCACCCGGTAATTGGTGGAGCCTGTTTAGGGCTGGTGTCGCTGCAACTACCGCAGATTTTAGGGGTTGGATACGAAACAGTTGAGTCGATGCTGCAAGATGTGCAGTTTCCGTTGCAGCTTGTGGTGGCATTGCTGGCGACAAAACTGGTGATGACCGCACTTAGTTTTGGCAGCGGCTTTGTTGGTGGCGTATTTGCTCCAGCGTTATTTTTAGGCGCTTCTCTCGGATCGATATACGGCAAGGTGTTGGCGATCGCCCTCCCCATGCTACACAATGCCATGGCATCTCCTCCGGCATACGCAATGGTAGGCATGGCGGCTGTTTTGGCAGCAAGTGTGCGCGCTCCGCTGACTGCCATTTTGCTACTGTTTGAGTTAACCCATGATTACCGAATTGTTTTACCGCTGATGGCGGCGGTGGGGTTGAGCAATTGGGCGATCGAGATTTTGAGTCCTCTTGTAGTGATTGATAATACGCCTAAACCGCCGCCGCCTGAACCTCCACTTTTACCTGGAACTTTAGCACTAACAGTTTCTGAAGCCATGCATCCGTTGCCGTTGCAACTTCCTGGAACAATGCCCTTGCTAGAAGCGGGAACTCGGTTGGTGAGCGATCGCTGTCGGAGTGCCCTGATTATGGAAGACGAGCAAATCATGGGTATTCTGACCTTGCAAGACTTCCATCGGTTGCTGTTGAAAGCTAAGTCTGATCCTAGTGCAACTGACCTGCATCAGCCCGTTAAGAACTTTTGTACAACTGAAATATTGTATGTTCACGCAGATGAACTTTTGAGTGAGGCGATCGCCCGGATGGCGGCGCGAGGGTTGCAGCAACTCCCCGTTGTTACTCGTGAACAGCCTTACCGCTTGTTAGGACTCCTAGATGCAGAGGATATTGCTTTAGCTCAAACTCTGGCTAAAGTCCGAGAAGCGCTACCGAACTATCCAAAGCTGCCTCAAGCGCATATTGCTTAATCACCAGGTTGGATCAACGAAAAGATTAATCGTCATTTCATCTACCCCTGGTGGCACCGCGCTGATACAAGCACAAATCGCTTCTCCATCCTCAACTTCAACCTCGCAAGCATGACAAGACCCCATCAAACATCCTGTTGGGATCATGACCCCCGCCCGCTCAGCAACCTGAAGTAGCCCCTCTCCTACCGTTGCCATGACCCAAATATCATTAGGTAAAAAGCGAATTTGCACCGTCTTAGCGAAGTCTGGCATAGAAAATTTTAGAGGGTTTTGACTAAGAGTTTTACGGGCAAACAACATTCTTCTAGAACAAAAAATTCACGCGAGAAACCATGACCTTATTTTACAAACTTTGTCGATACGTGTTATAAAACAATTGTTCGATAAAAATAGCGTTGCCCAGGTTTCAGATTAGCCTGAGAATCTGTGCATGCAAACTTCATTTTATCCCTACTTCATTTATCCCCACTAATGGGTTAGCGCCAACTCATGCCCAAGATCGTTGACCATGAGCTTTATCGTAAAGAGCTGCTCAATCAGTGCTTTGATATGTTCGCTGAGAAAGGTTATGCCGCCATTACCATGCGAGAGATTGCCCAAGGTTTAGGCGTTTCAACTGGCACACTGTACCATTATTTTTCTAGTAAAGAGATGCTATTTGAGCAACTGGTTGAAGAATGGACTCGCCAAGATTTGTTGAGAGCCGAAGCCGAACTGGAAACGGCTGAAACCTTGACTGAACGGATTGAAGCCGCATTTCACTTCATTGCTAAGAACGAAGATTATTTTCTCAAGCAAACTCTTCTCCTAATTGACTTTCATCAACAGCAAGAGCATACAGCTAGCCACAACGAAATCCTTAAACAGGTCTGCGATCGCGCCCGCGATCGGGTAGCTCACCTACTAGGGTTACAAGACCCCAAAATTGTTGTATTTGTGCTGAGCTTGATAGATGGATTGATTTTGGGAAGGCTGTACAACGAAGAAGTGACCTCCTTTGAAGAACAGGGTTCCTTGCTTGGAAAAATGCTCACGGTCTACTTGGAACAGTATTAATTATTAATTTTCACAGGGGCAGGGGCAATGAAATTGAGTCAAAAATTTCCATTCAAGAGTAGCTGGATTATTGGGATAACGGGAGGGGCGATCGCTCTAGGACTATTGGGTTTAGGAGTTTCTCGGTTGCTTGCGCCAAAGCCAGATTTAGTCACCGAAGCCGTCGCAACCCCGCTGCAACGGGTAGAAGTTGCGGCGCTAGGACGACTAGAACCGCGCGGCGAAGTGATCCGAGTCGGTGGTCCCAACACAGAATTGCTCAAACGTTTGGAAGTTAAACAAGGCGATGCCGTTCGGGCTGGAGCCGTCTTGGGCTACCTCGATAGTTACGAAGAACGGCTCGCCGATCGCAATTTTGCGGCTAGCCAACTCGTTGAAGCCAAACAAAAACTTGAGGCAGCCACCCAGCTAGGCGAGGCAGAAATTCAAGAAGCCCAAACCCGCATTCAGCAAGTACAGGCTCCGCGTGGAGCTGAAATAGAAGCTCTCCGTGCCAACGTCAGACAGCTAGAGTCGGAACTAACTTTGGCAACTCAAAATTTAGCGCGTCAACAGAGCCTACGCCAAGCTGGGGCAATTTCTCAGCAATCGCTCGACCAACAGGTCAGCACGACCCGCCAATCTGAGGAGAGACTGAAGAATGCTCAGGCGCTTCTGGCGCAAAAAGAATCAGAGCAAACTGCTAATCTCCGCAACGCCCAGGCTCAAGCCAAGTCACAGCAGGCAAACTTATCCGTTGCCCAAGTGCAAACGGCTGTGCAATCTTCTCAACAAAACCTGAGCTTGGCAGAAGCTCGGTTAGAACGCACCATTATTCGTGCCCCTAGCTCTGGACGGGTGCTGCGAATTGTTACCCGCGCGGGAGAGGCGATCGCCACTAATGGCATTTTAGATTTAGGTGATACTAGCCAAATGTTTGTCGTTGCCGCAGTTTATGAAACCGATGTGGGCTTAATTCGTCCTGGACAACCCGCCGTTATTTCTAGCCGCAATGGTGCATTTAGTGAGCCTCTAACTGGGAAAGTATCTTCCATTGGCTGGCAAATCTTTAAAAACAACGTTCTTGACGATGACCCCGCTGCCAATGCTGATTCTCGTGTCGTCGAAGTTAAAATTCGGCTCGACAATGGCAAGGCTGTAGAAGCACTCACCAATTTGCAAGTGGATGTGAAAATTAATGTTCAGCCCTAGATTATGGGGTGAATTAGGAGACGTAGGATGAGAGTTCCTCTCGCTTGGCTAAATTTGGTGCATGAGAAAAGTCGTCTGGTAGTAGCATTAGCTGGAGTGGCATTCGCCGTTTTATTAGTATTTATGAATTTAGGATTTTTGGGCGCACTGGCAAAAAGCGCCTCCATGTTTTATCAGTATATGGATGCCGATGTATTTTTAGTCTCGCCTCAAACGTTGGAAATTAGCAGCAGTAAAGCCTTTCCCCGCGATCGCCTCTATCAAGCGGCTGGAGTTAAAGGCGTACAGCGCGTCATGCCCTTGTACCTGGGATATTTGCAATGGCGCAACCCCCAAACCCGCAATAGTCGCGCCGTGTTTATGTTTGCCTTTAATCCTCAAGATCCAGTCTTTTTGTTACCAGAGGTGAACACCCCCGCTACTTTAGCAGCGCTCGATCGCCCCGATACTGTGCTATTTGATCTGCTCTCTCGCCCAGAGTATGGCTCTAAAACCACTGGCACAAAAACCGAGGTCGAGCGCCGCACCGTCACCATTGGCGGACAGTATAAGCTAGGAGGCGGATTTGCCGCCGATGCTACTGTGATCGGCAGTGACCAAAATTTTCTTCGCCTCTTAAAAATTCCGCTGAACCTGGTCAATATGGGGCTGGTGAAGCTAGAACCTGGAGCAGATGCTCAGGAAGTAGCCGCTAAATTGCGCGAGGTTTTACCTAAAGATGTGGTAGTTAGGACGAAGGCAGAAATCATTGAAAACGATCGCTCATACTGGATTACCTCTACCTCTACTGGGTTTATTTTTGGCATGGGTGTGGCGGTTTCCTGTGTCGTCGGAGTCGTCATTGTCTATCAAATTCTTTACACCGATATTTCGGATCATATGAAGCAGTACGCCACGCTGAAGGCAATGGGATATCGCAGCGGCTACTTATTTAATGTAGTGATTCAAGAAGCCTTCATTCTCTCAGTTTTGGGATATATTCCTGGATTTCTGATCGCCGTTGGTCTTTATGCCTTTGCTGCTAATGCTACCAACAACGGATTGCCCATTGAAATGGACTTGCAGCGCGCGATCGCTGTCTTTATCCTAACGGTTGCTATGTGCGTTATTTCTGCGCTTATTTCTGTTCGTAAAGTTGTGACGGCTGAACCTGTGGAGTTGTTCTAATGAAGATGCGTACGCCATTAGCCTGGTTTAACCTCACCTATAAACGTCAGCGGTTATTGACTGCGCTTGCAGGCGTTTCTTTCGCGGTAGTGTTGATGTTCATTTTTAAGGGATTTGAAAATGCTTTATACGATAGCCAAGTTCAGCTTCTCAAGGTGCTAAATGGCGATATCGTTATGGTGAACCGGATTAAAACTAGCATGTTTATTCCCGAAAAGTTTGCTCGTCGTCGTCTTTATCAGGCTGAAGCTTTTGAGGGCGTTGAGGCTGCTTACCCGCTTTACACCACTACCGCCGACTGGAAAAATCCCGATACCAAAAAGATCCGCTCCTTACGAGTCCTAGCATTTAACTTGAATGAGCCAGTGCTGCTGATTCCTGAGATTTTTGCACAGCGATCGGCATTAGAAATGCCCCGTACGGCAATGATTGATGTGAAGTCGCGCTCTGAAGTGGGTTCTTTGACCGCTGGGACAGTGACGGAAGTAGCAAAGCAAAAGGTGCAGATTGTAGGAAACTTTGACCTTGGCACTGACTTTACATCGGGCAACGGCAACGTGGTCATGAGCGATCAAAACTTTGTGCGCTACTTCTCAAATTTAGGTCCTGATGACGACGATCGCAATTTGAACACGGTTGACATTGGGCTGTTGAAGGTGTCTCCTGGAGCAGATGTATCTACATTAGTTCATACCTTAACCCAGCGTTTACCTATTGACGTTTTGATTTATAGCAAAGAAGATTTTGTTAAGAAGGAACTCGACTATTGGAAGAAAAATACCAACATTGGGTTTATCTTTTCGCTGCTGACGATCATGAGCTTTTTAGTTGGGGTGATTATCGTTTATCAAATTCTTTATACGGATGTCGCCGAACATTGGGCAGAATATGCCACGCTGAAAGCAATGGGTTACTCTAATTTCTTTCTACTAAAAGTTGTCATTCAACAAGCCGTTTTTATGGGATTGCTAGGGTTTTTACCTGGTTTTTTAATTAGTTTTGGACTGTATCGAGTAACGGCAGATGCAACGGGATTGTTAATGCAAATGACCCCTCCAAGAGTTTTTGATACGTTAATTGCTACAGTGATTATGTGCCTAATTTCAGGGGCGATCGCCGTTCGCAAAGTTCAATCTACTGATCCTGCGGAGGTTTTCGGCACATGAGCCATTCATCTAATGATTCACCCAATTATTCTCCAGATGATATCGCCGTTAGCGTCCGCCATTTAGACTATTACTATGGTCAAGGCGATCTGCGAAAACAAGTTCTTTACGACATTAATTTAGAGTTACTTAAAGGTCAGATTGTCATTATGACGGGACCTTCCGGTTCAGGTAAAACGACTTTGCTAACTATTATTGGCGCACTCCGGTTTTTGCAAGAGGGCAGCTTGAATGTGCTAGGGCAAGAGCTAGTAGGACTCAGCAAATCAGCATTAGTAGAAGTTCGCCGCAATATTGGCTTTATTTTTCAGGGACACAATTTATTTGATTCTTTAACCGCTTCCCAAAATGTAGAAATGGCAGTCGAAGTGCTTAAAGACTGGGGAGATAAACGCCAACGCGCTATAGAAATGCTCTCCCAACTGGGTTTGGCGGAGCGAGTAGACTACAAGCCTAAAGCTCTATCGGGTGGACAAAAGCAACGGGTGGCGATCGCCCGTGCCCTGGTCAATCAGCCTTCCCTGATTCTGGCTGATGAACCGACTGCCGCTCTTGATAAGCAATCGGGGCGCGACGTGGTGACACTGATGCAAGCACTGGCAAAAGATCAGGGCTGCACAATTCTGATGGTGACTCACGATAACCGGATTTTAGATGTCGCCGATCGCATTGTGAACCTGGTCGATGGACATTTAGAATCTGACCAAAACTTTACAACATTCAGCCAAACCCACGATCCTAAAGCGTTGGTTTAATTCTGCACTTCAACTCGTATCCAATCGCCTTCAACCTGGGCGATCGCTCCTCCCGGCAACGGATCACACTGACTCCGATTGGGTGCATCAATTAGCCCTACCAAATTCTCAACATGATCAAAATTAGGCGCAGTCGACAGAATTTCTTGTAAAAATTGTCGAATCACTCGCCGCTGTAGCGCTAATGGGATTGATTGAAGCATAGAGCGATTTAACCCCGACTGCGAACAGGCTTTTCGTAGCAACTCAGCGGCAGTCTGTTCTAAATAATCTACATCGGCAGTTAGTAGCTCCGCAGTCTGCGCCAAAGCTTGCTCTACCTGCGGATTAAAGTGGGTTTGCAGATAAGGAATTAATTCTTGGCGAATGCGGTTGCGGGCGTAATGCAAATCTTGATTGGTAGAATCTTCCCAAACTTTAAGATGGCAGATCTGACAGAATTCAGCCGTTTCAGCCCGCGTCATTTCTAACAAAGGACGCACCAGGCTAATGCCCGGAACCAGTTCGCGTTGCCAACTCAATGCCTGTAGTCCATCCGCACCACTGCCCCGCAGCAGATTATAAAGCGTGGTTTCAGCACGATCGCTCTGAGTATGCCCCGTCACCACAGCCCCATAGTTTCCAGCGATCGCCATTTCTGCCAAAACCTGATAGCGCCATGCTCTCGCTGCTGCCTCGCTGGTAGGAATCTCAACCGCCGTTTTGCAGAAGTAAGGAACCTGCCACGCTTGCGCCATTCCTTCCACATAGACCGCATTATCAGATGAATCTACCCGCCAACGATGGTTGCAATGCGCGATCGCCAACTGCCAACCCCACTTAGGTTGTAAGTCCAGCAGCAGCCGCATTAAGCAGAGCGAATCTTGCCCGCCCGAAACCGCAACTAGCAATCGCTCGTTTTTAGGCAAAAGCTGCCTCGACCCCTTGCGGGTATCTCGAAGAGCGCGCAATACTCTGTGCAACCGAGCATGGAGCAACGTCCAGCCAGCATCAGTCATTGTTAATATTCGTCTAGATCGGGGTAGATCTCAGGGTAATCATCTTTTCCTCCACGATTGGGGCGATCGCTCTGGGGGTAGTTATTTCTGGGCTGGTCTCTCTGCTGGTAACTATCCCTTGGCTTAAAAATATCGTCCTCATAAGGCGGTCTTTCCCGCTGGGTGGGCACTCCTTCCTTCAGCAACTTTGGACCATCAGGAATAAACTCCATGCGGATTCTGACCCGACCCTTCTGCCACCCCTGATTGCCAAACCGCAGCACCTCACACCCTAAACCCCGCTCATTAAACCATCCCTCTTGCTCATCCGACCATTCATCCTCCCGCTCACTCACCAACTGCGCCAACGCATCCAAAAACTCACTCGCCTTAAACGTCGCGTTAGACATCAAAACGCTGCCCGCCCGCACATACAAAACCTCATCATTGCTCAACAACCCAAAATCCTGATCCATGCCCACGCCTCCTAACTTCTCAACCATTCTATCTAACTAAAAAAACCATCCATAGCTATGCAACCCACTCCCAAGCAGGTTAACGCCCAAATAACAAATCCAAACCACCACAAAACCGGAAGCTGCTAAAAGTGCTGGCTTGCGTCCTTGCCATCCCTTCGTAATTCGCGCATGGAGATAAGCCGCAAACACCAGCCAGGTAATCATCGCCCAAGTTTCCTTCGGGTCCCAGCTCCAGTAAGATCCCCAAGCTTCATTCGCCCAAACTGCTCCTGCAATAATCCCAATGGTCAACAGCGGAAACCCCAACCCAATCATGCGATAGCTGATGTTATCCAATGTGTCTGCCAATGTGAGCCGCTGAGGTGTCAAAGTCGCCGTCGCTGTCAAAGGAGCCGTCATTGTAGCCGTCATGACAGCCGTTCCACCCCCAGTATTTTCTGGTATGTCAACCTGCTCCTGACCCGCTTTCCTCAAGCGATAGCGAGAATCTCGGAAGCCGCCTGTACCGACCGAACTACCCTTCAACTCAATCTCTTGCCCACGGGTGATGACGAGGAAGGCGATCGCCAGCATTGCTCCCACCATCAGCGTGGCATAGCTCAGCAGCATCACACTCACATGCATCATCAGCCAGTTCGATTTGAGAGCAGGCACCAACGGCTCCGACACCTGCATTTGATCGGGTAAAGACAACGCCGCAAATGCACAAATTCCCATCGCCACTGGAGCCGTCACCACGCCTACCAAATTGCTGCGGCTCATGTTCTCCGCCAAAAAATGGATAGCCGTAATGCCCCAAGCAATGAAAAACAGCGATTCATATAAGTTGCTTAACGGAAAATAGCCGCCTTCAATCCACCGCGCTCCTAGCAACGCCGCTATGCAAAGATTGGCGATCGCCATTCCTGTCGTTCCCATTATTGCCAGGTAAGGAAGCTTTGGAAACGCTGCGCCCGCCCAATAAGCCAGCATCGTAACGAACAAGACCGCGAAGGACGCATTATCCAGCCAGCCTTGAAGTGCAACTAAATTCATGCCCAAATTCATGCCTCATATCTCCAGTCGTATAAATAGGAATTGAGTCTCAAAATCTTAAACCTGATCCTTATGGTAACGCTTGGTGTCTCTATGAATGATGGGTTTTTGGGGAAAAGGCTTAGGGCGCTAACCCTGACTTCTTGTGAATCAACACATAAGCCTGAGCATATTCAGGCAAATTACGGGTTGCTGCGTAGAACTCATTGCGATCGCCAAACACGCCCGCCAGCAAATCCAACTGATGTAAATTTGGCAAAAAAGCCCCGCCCGTGTCTGCCACAACGCCCAGTTGCAATTGCGATCGCCCCCCCGTGCTGTGCGCTAAAGCCACAATTTTGCCCAACCCCAGATTTAGCACATCTCCCGCAAACGTCACCCCCGGCTTAATCAAGATCTTGGACTCAAATTGATGCCCATATCCCTTAATGCCATCCACCGCTCTAAAGTACCAGTAGCGCCCTTGCCGATAGGCTGAAACACCTGGAATATAAGCAATACCATTGTTGCGATCGACATTAAAAAAACCTGAAGTTCCATCGGTAAAGTTAATCAAGATTGTCCCTTGCAGCAAAGCATCTTCAAAACCCTCCCGCGTTAAGTAAGCCAACGGCTCAGCCCGACCAAACTCCGCCCCACCCGTCTCATAAATCCCCGATAAAACCTCTTGCTTCGTGTACTTCAGGTAAAACCGATCCGCCTCCGCCCCCTCCTTTAACTGATACAGCGGCACATTAAACTCCGATGTCTGCCTCCGGGAGCCAGGATGTTTGAACACGGCATACTTAGTCAGCCGCAACAGCCGTTCACTAGGATGCTCCGGGTCGTAAGCATCCCACTTAATCACCTGAAAGTTTGTGTTGAGAAACTTAGGGTCTTTCAAGCGAATCGGCTGCCCACCCGCAATATCCTCTTGAAGAGTAGCGATCATAAATTCTAGCGTGTCTAACACATCGGCGACGGTGATCCCTTGGGTGCCCAAAATGCCTGACCGCCTTACATCTGGGTTGTCTTGGGAATATGCTTCAAAGTAGGCTTGAGTGTTTTGGAGAACAGTCAATAGATCTGTCTCGTTAAATTGAACTTTTCCATTGGGCAACGTCCCCGGTGACATGACTTGCCGACTGTCGATGGTGAAGCGATCGCGGTGGCGCTCATCAATAGCTTGGTAAAGAGTTGAGACAACTGCTTGCTTAGCTGGAGGAGTTGGCTGAAGTGCTGGTTGAGAAGCCGTCGGCTGCATTCGATAGTTGAACACCCAAACGAGCAGTAGAATGCTGGCAAAGCAAAGGATTAGACTAATGTTTCGACTCAGCTTGTTTCTCATTTTACCGATGCTCTCGTTTGGCTCAAAGGCTGCTCAATTTTGTGTAGATATTGTCGCATTGTGGCGCTGATTCGGGATTGCTATAGAAGTCATAAGCCGTAATTTCCAGTGCGTTTCTTCTCTTCCCTCTGGTTTCGCTTTGCCACTTTGGTTGTTCTAGGGCTACTGATCTACCTGGGTCTTACTTGGCGATCGCCCTCTGCCTCAATTTCTCTACTGCCACCTTTACCCCAAGATCCGTTCATTCAAGCGTACTTCAACCATTCCCAATCATCCCTCTACACCGAACCCTACCGCCATCAAAAACGCTTAGGAGATGACTTAGAACAAATGGTAGTAGACGCGATCGCCACTGCCCACTCTACGATCGACGTTGCAGTTCACGAAATCAATCTTCCCCATATTGCCACGGCACTCAAAGAACGCTATCAATCAGGAGTTCAAGTTCGGGTTATTGTCGAAAATTCGTACAGCCGTCCGCTCAGTCGCATGACCCCGCAACAAGCCAAAGCACTGAATGAGCACGATCGCCAAAAATATGACGAGTTTTTGCAACTCGCTGACCTTAACCACGATGGACAAGTGGATGCAGTGGAGACCGCGCAGGGAGACGCGATCGCCATTCTCCAATCCGCCCAAATTCCCCTCATCGATGACACCGCCGACGGTTCTAAAGGCAGCGGTCTTATGCACCACAAATTCCTCGTCATCGATGGCAAAACTCTTATCGTCGGTTCTGCAAATCTCTCCTTATCCGACGTTCATGGTGATTTTCTAGCGCCTGCCAGTTTGGGTAATGCCAATCATCTCCTCAAAATCAGCAGTCCCCAACTGTCACAATACTTTACCCAAGAATTTAATCTAATGTGGGGCGATCGTGGTTCCCATCCTCTTTTTGGAGTCAAAAAAACCTACCGTTCCCCCCAAACTGTGACGCTTACCCCTCGTTCTACTGTAACTGTGCAGTTCTCCCCCACATCTAAGCGCTTTGATTGGGAAGAGAGCGTTAATGGACTGATCGGGCGGGCAATTAGTACTGCCCAGCGATCGGTAGATTTGATGCTGTTTGTATTTTCTGAGCAGCCCTTGAGCGATCGCCTAGAACAGGTAAAAAACAAGGGCGCACAGGTACGGGCATTAATCGAATCTCAGTTTTTTAGCCGCGATTATAGCGAGGCGTTGGACATGATGGGTGTTGCGTTAAAGAATCAGCGATGTCGGTATGAGGAAGGCAATCGAGTTTGGCGATCGCCCATTACCACAGTCGGTACACCGGACTTACCCCAAGGCGATCTTTTGCATCACAAAGTCGGTATTGTAGATCAGCACCTCGTGATCACAGGCTCACAAAACTGGAGCGAAGCCGCTAATTATAATAACGACGAAAATTTACTAGTGATTGATAATTCTACTGTTGCGGCTCATTTTCAGCGAGAGTTTGAGCGGCTGTATCAGGGCGCATCGTTAGGGGTTCCGAGTAGCGTTCAGAGGAAAATTAAAGAGGAGAAAACTCGATGTTAATCTATGATCAACTTTCTCGAACAAATTAACGCGCTCTCGATCGAACAACTAGAATCGTTAGGAGAAGCACTGCTTGACTTCACGACGATCGCCAACCTCACCCAATGGTTAGAACACCAGACGCAATAACCCAGAACATTACGCAGGATGGTAATAAAAGGCAACACCTAAAACTACATAGGTTGCTAACAAAAGCGTTCCATCTAACCAATTCGATCGCCCCCCAAAGCTAATCAAATTATTGACTGTCACTGCGATCGCCAACGCCACCACTTCAAAGGCGTTAAAGTTTAGATCGAGCGGCTGCCCCGTAAATTGCCCGACAAAAACCAGCACTGGAGCTACAAACAAAGCGATCAATAAACTATCGCCTGTTGTTGTAGAAACCGTTAAATCCATCTGGTTCTTCATCGCTAATCGTACCACCGTCACAAATCCTGCAACATCACTAATTAACGGAATTAGAATCACTCCTGTGAACAACGGCGTTAACCCCAGCCTTTGAGTTTCCGGCTCAATTACATCGATAAATAACTCAGATTCAAAAGCAACCGCAACCGTCGCTGCCAGCAAGATGCCGATCCAAAAGATGAGGCTTTTCTCTTTCGGTTCTTCAGGTTCTGATACGCCTTCGTCGGCTAAACCCACTTCGTAGAGATAGCTGTGCGTCTTGAGTGAGAACAACAGGGTAAGTCCATAGACAATAATGAGGATGGTAGCGACCACCATAGAGAGATTATGAATGGCGATCGCATCGCCAATATTAGAGGTGTAAATCACCATCGTTGGCAATGCGATCGCAGTCACAGCTAGCGTCATCGAAGACCCGTTTACTCTAGCAAGCACAGGCTTAAACTCTTGCTCTTTATAGCGCAACCCACCTGCCAACATCGCTAGCCCTAGCAGCAACAACAGCGCACTCAAAATGCTGCCCGTAATGCTGGCTTGCACAATATCAATTAATCCTCTTTTCAGCGCTGCTAACGCAATGATTAAAGCAGTGGCATTACCAAAAATGGCGTTGACCAATCCGCCTATAGAAGGTCCGGTGACGACTGCAACTTTTTCTGTGGCAGTGGAGAGCCAAATCGACAGCGGCACGATCGCCAATGCAGAAGTGATAAAGATGGCGGAGTCTCCCCAATCGAGCAGCTTAGCCGCGATCGAAATTGGGACAAAAATGAGAAGAACGAGCGGAATAATATTTCTAATGATCACTGGACTCAATTTATCCTCTGTTGATCAAGGGGCAAATGATCAGTGGGTAGGCGATCGATAGGTAAATGATCTTCAATAGGGACAAAATCGGGCATGATGGCGGGAGCTAGAGGGAACTGCACTACTTTAGAGGATTCTGGGGCAATCCAACTGCTTGCTTGAGTGAGTGAATGAAAATTGCCGCACAGCAAAAGGCGATCGCCCGCCTGCAAATCACTTGCGCCATTGGGGAAGCGAATGTATTTGCTTTCCCGTCGAATCGCCTGAATTAGGATGCCAAACTGCTGCCGAATGTGTAATTCTGCTAAAGTTTTCCCGACTACATGGCTATCGTCAGGCACTAGCAGCCATTGGCAGGAAGCTTGCTCAGGCACTACCGTTTCGCCTTTAGCAAGTTCACCAAACGCGGCTATTTCGTCAGCGTCGCCCACAATGAGGAGGCGATCGCCTGCCTGCAAAGACGTTTGAGGATCGGGGTAGTCAATTTCTTCGCCTTCATCCCGGCGAATCGCCATCAGGCTAACCCCTGTTAAGCGGCGCAAATCGGTTTCTTCCAAAGTCATTCCAGCCAGGGGTGAACCTTCCGGTAAGGCATACCAACGACTATTCATATCTTGTGCAGCAACCGCCAAATCTCGTGAAATTTGCTCAGGTTCGCGTTCCGAAATTAGATTTTCATAGTGAGAGTTACGAATTTGCTGCACTTCTCGCTGAATAATGGGCAGCGGAATGCCAATGCTGGTTAACAAATGGGCAGAAAGCTCAAGGCTGGCTTCTAGCTCTGGCTGCACCACTTCTTTTGCGCCCAGTTGATACAGCAGATCAATATCTTTTTCGTGTTCTGCGCGGACTGCCACATCTAAATCAGGAGCAAGCTCTAGTGCCCGTTTGAGGCTGAGGCGAGTACTCATAGGATCGGGCAGCGCGATCGCCATTCCCTTAGCTTGACCTACACCCGCTGCTTCCATCACATGCAAACTCGCCGCATTCCCATACACGTAAGGAATTTTCGCCTCGCGCAACTGTTGAATCGCTTGCTCAGATTGGTCAATTACCACCACAGGATAGTTGTGCGACTGGAGTAACTGAACAATATTGTGTCCAATATGACCATAGCCACAGACCACAATATGACCTCGTTTGGGTAGATTTTCCGGCACTTCCCACGCCTCATCCGAACCCTCTAACAGAGTCTTCATCCAAGGCACCTGTTCAGCCCATTCAAAAAGCTGAGGAATAAACCGCAATACAAACGGAGTCAGCACCAAAGTTACTGCCGTTGTGCCCAAAATCAGCAGGTAAACTCGCCGCGATACCAAGCCCAACACCTGCCCTTTGCTTGCCAGAACGAAGGAGAACTCCCCAATTTGTGCCAGCCCCAACCCGACAATTAGCGAAGTTTTAAGGGGATAACCAAAGGATTTAACTAACGGCGTAATAATTAAAAACTTGCCGATAAAGACCAGTGCTACCAGTCCCAAGATCAGTTCTAAGTTGTTCCAAATGAATAACGGATCAATCAACATGCCGATCGCCGCAAAAAATAGCGTGGCGAAAATATCTCGAATTGGCTCCACGTAGGTCAAAGTTTGATCGGCATATTCCACCTCCGAAATCATCAATCCGGCGATAAACGCGCCCATTTCAATAGAAAGCCCCATGTATTCCGTCAGTAGCGCAATGCCTAGACAGAGGGCAACTACGCCGAGGAGAAATAATTCTTTGCTTTCAGTGCGGGCTAGGAAACGCAGCAGCAGCGGGATCACCCAGATTCCTGCCACGATCGCCCCTCCTGCCAACAGTGCCGTCTTGAGGAGCGCAATGGCGATCGCTACCCCAATTTCCTCAGAAGGTTGATTCAGCGCTGGCAACACCGCCAACATTACTCCCAACGCTAAGTCTTGAACTACCAAAATTCCTAGCATCACCCGCCCGTGCGCTGTCTCCGTCTCATTCTTCTCCATCAAGCACTTCAACACCACTGCCGTTGAAGAAAGAGACAGAATCGCGCCCAAAAATACGCCTTGCGTTGGCGAAGATACCCAGCCCACGCCCGTCGAAACCAGTGCCGTCACCAGAAGCGTCAGGAGAATCTGCAATCCGCCGCCACCCAAACTAATTCCCTGAACTTTCTTCAATTCTGAGAACGAAAACTCCACTCCCAAGGCAAACAGCAAGAACGCTGCGCCAAACTGCGCCAAAGTTTCTACCTGAATTAGCTCCTTCACCAGCCCCAATCCAGCAGGACCCACGATCGCCCCACCCACGAGATAACCTAACAGCACAGGCTGTTTCAGCAGCGCCGCCAGTAATCCACCACCTGCCGCCGCCGCTAGAACAATGACGAGATCAACAATTAATCGAAAATCTTCTTGCACGAGTTTGTAATCTTGGAGAAATGCTAAGAAATTTGAAGTTTAATGATTTCAGCATACCGAGTTTTCGGATTCTGCGGAGAGCAACCCCACTTTCAAAATCTAAAAAACTTAAAAAATCTAAAAAACTTCAAAAGAATCAGGATCAAGCTTGACCTTCATAGAATGTTAGTTGCATGATTAATCACCCTCACGATCGCTTCCCCACATGACCCATCCCACTACTTCCCTCCTTGAATCGGCAGTCAATGCCCTCAAGTCATGCCGCCGCTACCTTTGGCAATATCGTCTGCCCGTCAGCTTTGCCCTAGGTGCAATCGCCCTCCTATCTGTCTTGATTACACCCGTCCTCAGCGCTCCTGTTGCCCCTCCAACCGTGCAAGTGCAGCCCACTAACCCGCAACTCGGCGATACTTTATCAGTCGTGATTCAGGGCAATGGCAGCGCCAACCCAACAATCGCTTTTAATAAAAAAACCTATACTGCTTTTCCCATCGGTGCCAACCGCTACCGCGCCCTGCTGCCCACAACACCCCAATTTTCGGCAGGTCGTCAGCCGCTTCAAGTCACAGTCGATGGCACCGTGAAAGATTTGGCAGTGCAATTGCGCGATCGCACCTTCCCCACTCAAAGCATTTGGCTAGGCAACGGCGGCGGCCCTGAAGGCACTGACCACGAGTTCGATCGCGTTGATGCCTTCAAAGCCCTGGTTACTCCCGACAAACTTTGGAACGGAGCCTTCAAGCGTCCGGCAACAGGCGAAGTCACTACCGTTTATGGAGTTCGTCGCTATTACAACGGCGAATTTGCCGAAGACTATTACCATCGTGGCGTTGACTATGCTGGAGGAGTGGGGGCTACGATCGTGGCTCCTGCCGATGGCAAAGTCGTATTAATTGGGCGAGTTGCCGATGGGTTTGAACTCCACGGCAACACGATCGGCGTTGACCATGGGCAAGGCGTTGCCAGCATCTTCATTCACCTCAGCCGCATTGATGTAAAAGAGGGCGATACCGTGCAAGCTGGACAAACACTGGGCGGTATTGGCTCTACAGGCGCGGCAACGGGACCGCATCTGCACTGGGGGCTATACGTTAACGGGCTGTCGATCGATCCTGTGCCTTGGAGAGAAAGTGGCTTCGAGTAGCCTGGATTCTTCCTTAGTCTTTCTGCTTGTTTCCAAAAGCTTTTGGGCACTATAGGCAAGATTGATCGTTAGTGAGCGATCGCCCTAACTCGCGGTGTCTTGGAGCGTAGGAAGAAATTATGACTATTGAAACAATTGTTGAACAGGCTCTGCAAGATGGATACTTAACGCCAGCTATGGAGGCGGAAGTGGGGCGAATTTGCGATACTGCCTCTGAGTTGTCAATCGAAGAATATATGGCACTGGATCGGCTGATGGGCGCGTTGCTTACAGGCGAAGTGGTGGCAGTGCCTCGCAAGCAGTTTATTAATGTCATGGAAGAACTGGTGCTCACCGAGTCGATCGCCCGTGTTGCCGAGATTGAAGCCACCAGTGACTGTACTCTTGACCTGGGCGACATCGCGGCTTATGCCCTCAATCGACTGCCGCCTCTATATGCCACCACAGAGGAAGGCGCAGACTATCAAAGAGGCAGAGCTAAAGACGAACTGCAAGATCTAATTGCCCAACAGGTTAATGATGCGATCGCCCGTAACATGGATCGTCCTGAGTTTTTCCCAGAACGTCAAGTGTTGAAAAAGAATACTGGGAGCGAGATGTTGTCTCAGGTAAGTTCGCTACTCAAGACCCATGCGTACCAATACGAAGTGCAACCACATTAAGGGCGGCTATCAATCGAGAAGGCGAGGTTCATAGAGCCTCGTCTTTTTTGTGGCTACTTATTGCCTGGTCAATATCTTTCATACTCAACATCCTCTCAGGGCTGCACTACCACTGCTGTCCCGATCGCCACTCGCTCATACAATGCTTGAATATCTCCGTCCCGCATCCGAATACAGCCGTGGGAAACAGCTTGCCCAATCAGATCAGTCTGGTTGGTGCCATGAAAGCCAATTTGATGAGTGCCATCTGTCCAGAAGCCAATCCAGCGGCTACCCAACGGGTTAGCTGCTCCTGTTTGAATGACATCGCCTGTAAAAGGATGCTGCCACGCAGGATTGAGTTGCATATTAAGGATGCTGAATTTGCCTGCTGGAGTTTCCCAACCCGCTTGTCCCACGGCAATGTCATAGCTCGCTTGGACATTTTCACCCCTGTAGAGATAAACTTTGCGATCGCTCAAGTCCACCACCACTTGCGATCGCTCCTCTGCTGCCTGGGTTGAGAACGGCAAGGGACTCAAAGCGTTAGCCGTTAAAGCAGAGAAAGCCCCCATTTGACTGGCTATCATCAAGCCCACCGTGGCAAAGCTCATCCACATAAAACTTCGGGCAAAGGAGTAGTCTCGACTCATGGGGCGGAAACTTTTTGGAGAGGCTGATTTAATTATCCGCTAATTTAATTGTCTAGTGGTTCAATCGTTCCGTTCAACCCATTGCTATCCAAAATTTGGGCAGCTTCCTCGGCATTAGCGCGATCGCCAAACGCGCCCACCTGCAAAACTGCTTCGCCGCCAGAGTAAGTCGTAAATGCACCGGGGAACAGCGATCGCACCTGCTCTGCCCGACTGCCAGCCGCCACTACTACTCGATACCGCAGCCCTCTAGCTGCTGCACTTTGCCTACTGCTAGACTCTCGATGCTGCAACGGATTACGAGAAACATTGACAATCGGCAAATCTCCCACATTGCCAATGGGCGGTTCGGCGGGTACACGCAGCAGATTAGACGAAGTGCTAGAAGCCGGGGGCGCTGTGAAAGTAGCGGCTGAGGAAGCAGCTTGGGTTTCGGGTGGAGGAACAGGAATAGGCGTAGAGTGACTGACGGGCAGATGCCGCCGCTGTTCAGATTGGGGGGCAGGAACGGAAATATTGACTGCCGATGAGCGGGCAACACGCGAACTTCGGGGCGCGGCTGGAAGAGACACTATAGAGGAATTTTGCAATCGGGGCGCAGTGGTTGAAGAGGGTACTGTCCTGGGTTGAGGTGTCCGGGATTGAGGTGTCCGGGATTGAGATGATGCCGAAAGCTGAGGTCGATTAACGGGTAAGGTTGTTGACTGAGTAGGGGGCGTTTGAATTAGGGTGACTGAAGATCGTTGGCGAATGAGCGTTGGTGTGGCTGGGGCGATCGCAGTAGAAGGACGGGAATCGCGCTGCGCTGAGGATACTGCGGATACGGCAAAGGTCGCCGCCTCAACTTGATCCAAACTATCTTTAATGGCAGGCTGAGCTGTCGCCGCCACCACGATTCCTGCCCGACTGTGGCTGAACGTGTTGCCCCATAAGGTAGGCGTACTGTCTCCCATAATGACAACACCTGCCAAATTACTGCTCGTAAAAGTATTGTTGGCAATGATCGGGCTACCTGCTTCTATCCACACCCCGTAGCCATTGGGGTTAGGATTGCTGACCGTAACGCCCATGATTTGTCCTGTCCCCACGATCGCCACATTCTGCTGACCTGCTGTTGCCGTTGCAAACGAGCCGCCGCCTTGAATCACAATATTCTGACCCTTTGTACTAGGATCGCCTTGAATCATCACTCCGGGCGGCATAATGAGCGGGAAAACTTCGCCTGTATCTGACGTGTAGGTTCCGGCTGCCAGCATGATGATGGTGTTGGACTGGATATTTCTAGAGTGAATAGACTGGAGGGCGCGGGTAAGGGTGCGAAAAGGCGATCGCTGGGTCACGCCAAGACCTGCATCATTGCCACTACTAGGATTGACAAACAAAAATTGCTGCTCAGGATTAGATGACTGCATGGGGGGAGGCACGGGAATCGGCTGGGCGATCGCTCCTTGGGCGTATCCCAGAAGTGCTAGTAGTCCTAAGCCAGATAAAGCTCTAACCCAAGGTATAAACCAATTAGAACGGCTGGGGGAAACGGTCAGACTCATGAGGTTTTCTCCTATTGCCAAAGCATATCAACCTTTCGGGAACCGACTCAATTTTGCCCCATTATCTTGAAAACGCATCAAACTACCGAAAAATTTCGTGGTTCCTGAACGTCAGATTATCAGATCGAGACGGATACAGATCAGGCATCCCCGATCAGGCTGACTCGCTGCTAGGATCAGAAGATTAGACGTACAACTTATGGGCGAAACGTTGAGCCAAAATAGCCTCTCGAAATCAACTCTTTATCGCATCCTCGACGCGAACCTAGACCGCGCCCGCGAAGGGCTGCGGGTTATTGAAGAATGGTGTCGTTTCGGGCTGAACCAAGCGGATCTGACCGCAGAGTGTAAGCAGTTGCGGCAAGCGTTGGCACTCTGGCACACTCCCGAAATTTGGGCATCACGGGATACGAGCAACGATCCGGGTACAGATCTGACCCATCCCCAAGAAGAAAGTCGGGCGGACATCACTCAGGTGCTACGGGTGAACTTTTGCCGAGTTGAAGAAGCTCTGCGGGTTTTAGAAGAGTATGGCAAGCTGCACACTCCCCAAATGGCGGCAGATTGTAAGCAGATGCGCTACCAGGTTTATATGCTGGAAACGAGCTTAATCGGGCAACAGCGACATCAGAAATTGGGGCGATCGCTCCTCTATTTAGTCACTTCCCCAGTTGAAAATCTCTTTGCCACCGTTGAAGCAGCTCTTAAAGGGGGAGTTCCCCTCGTGCAATACCGCGACAAAGATGCCGATGATTCAACTCGGCTACACAATGCCAAGCGACTCCAGCAGCTTTGCCATCAATATGATGCGCTGTTTATTATGAATGACCGCGTGGACTTGGCGATCGCTGTAGATGCTGATGGCGTTCACTTGGGGCAGCAAGATATGCCGATTGCGATTGCCCGTCAGCTTCTGGGCAGTCAACGAATTGTGGGTCGTTCAACAACCAATCCTGATGAAATGCAGCGGGCGATCGCTGAAGGAGCCGACTACATTGGTGTGGGTCCCGTTCACGAAACCCCCACTAAAGCCGGAAAAGCCGCTGCTGGATTGGAGTACGTAAGGTACGCCGCCGCTCATGCGCCGATGCCCTGGTTCGCCATTGGAGGGATTGACACTGAAAATCTTCACCCTATTCTTGCCGCTGGTGCAACGCGGGTGGCAGTAGTACGGTCAATTATGGCAGCCGAGCAGCCGACGTTAACCACCCAATTCTTCATCTCACAACTGCATCGAACTTTCCCCATCTCTTCTCACGAGTAAAGTGTAAGCAATCCCTATGAATTCTGTGATTACACTGCAAATTAATGGCGATCGCCGCCAATGTCCGCCCCAAATCTGTCTACCTGAACTATTGACCCAGTTGGGTATGAATCCTCGACTGGTTGCGGTAGAGTACAACGGCGAGATTTTACATCGGCAGTTTTGGAGCGAGACAGAAGTGCAGGAGGGCGATCGCCTGGAGGTTGTGACGATTGTGGGAGGCGGTTAATGGAGAATAAGGAGGTTCGGTAATCCACTCTTAAGTCTCTCTTAAGACCCTTCTGTACATGGCTCAGAGAAGATAGACTAGATGAAACGAATAGTTTGTAACGTTTGGTTAAGCCAGAAGGTTAATTGAGAATCTACAGCCTCAGCCAACGTCAACCCTCATCAGTTTGAATCGGCATGGCACTATGAACAACAACCTGAACAAAAAACTCTCTAAATTTATCAAATCTTTGATTAAGCCTCTCTTTGCGGTTCTCCTAGTATTTACACTAGTCCTCAGTCAAGCAGACGGAGCCTTAGCTGCGCGGAGTGGTGGTCGGGTCGGTGGCGGTAGCTTCCGAAGTGCGCCTCGAAGCGCACCTGCTCCTAGCTATGGCGGTGGTTATGGTGGCGGATACGGTGGTGGCTACTATCCTGGTGGCGGTGGCGGCTTTGGATTTCCGTTCCTCCTGCCCCTATTCGGCTTCGGTGGTGGTGCGGGTGGATTATTCTCAATTCTGATCTTCTTTGCGATCGCCAGTTTCCTCGTTCGTAGTTTCCGTTCTGTCCAAGGTGGCGGCACTACCAATGAATATGGCTACTCCACTGGATCGTCCACGGTTTCTGTCGCAAAAGTCCAGGTCGGTCTTTTGTCTGAGGCTCGCAGCTTGCAAGCTGATCTCGATCGCATTGCCAAAACTGCTGACACTAGCAACTCTGAAGGTCTGACCCTGTTGCTGCAAGAGACCACGCTTTCCTTACT
>JBBRCV010000039.1:0-28465 GCA_038204505.1 Elainellales cyanobacterium | reverse complement strand
GTAGGGTTGACACTCGCAGTTATGAGTGCAGATACAAGGTCTGCGCTGACTATGCCTGTAAGACTGGCTAAACTTTCCACTACAGAACCCTTGCCGCAACTCGTACTGACAGATGAGATGACCGCTTCTCCTGATCCGGGCTGGGGATCTCAATCTGCTAGTTGGGCGGCTGAGATTGACGAGGGGCTGCTTGTTCAAGCTACTCCATCGGCTGCAACCCCTTCCCAAGCGGCAACCCCTTCTCAAGCTGCAACAATTAATAACCGATTTGAAGTGCCGCCTGGATTGACTGACCGGGAGCCTCAGAGTCAGCCTTTGCCGACGCTGCCCAACCTGCCGTTAAACCCTGCCCCACCGTCTGAAGATCACCCGCCCCCGACTGACCCCTTTGGGGCAAGTGACTCTACCCGCAGCCTTGATTTGGGTGCACCCATTACCACGCCAACTCTCAGACTACAAGGCGCGTATGTGTTACAGGGCAATGAAGACAGCTTTCGCGTCCGAGCGGTGGGTATTTATCCTTTGGCAGACTGGATTCAAGTGGGAGCCGTGGTGGATTTCACCGATGATGGTGACTTCAACATTTTGCAAGGAGCGGGTTTAGATCTGACTGAGCTGTATGTGGCGGCAGCGCCCTTCCGTAGTTTGCCAAATCTGCGGTTTGTGGTGGGGCAAATTGACTTTACCTCTTACTTCGATCGCAACAGTTTTGCCAAAGATCGAACCACTCACTTCTTCAACTCGGTCTTTCAATCTAATCCAGCGTTACAGGCGACTACGTTTACCTCTCGTCCGGGAGCACTGGTGAATTGGACGGTTACCGACAACGTGGAGGTGAAGGTCGCGGCATTTTCATCAGAGCCAAATTTGGGCGATTTTGCCATTGATGGATTTGCGGGAGAACTCGGTTTGCGCTTAGAGAATTTCATCATTCGAGGCACTTATACTTCTGCCATTGATGGCGGCACTGGAAATGGGTTTGACGAAATCTACAGTTTGGATCGAGGCAACGGGCGGACGGGGCTATTGGATGGCGATCGCGAGGATGCTTATGGCATCAACGCTGAGTACTTCTTCCCAGATATTAATCTGGGGCTGTTTGGGCGCTATGGGCACTACACCAATCAAGATCTGGAAGGCAAGAATACCGCTGATACCTATAGTTTTGGCTTGAATCTTTTAGATTTAATTATGGCTGGCGATCGCCTAGGTTTAGGGTATGGGCGACAGCTTTCCAACAGCAGTCTACGCGGCGATAAAAACCCCGATGTGATAGAAATTTTCTATGACGCACGGGTTCTGCCCAACTTACGAGTCGGCGTTACCTTCCAGGCTTTGAACGAATTCTCTGAAAGCATCGCCGGATTCCGCATCAGAACCGACTTTGATTTGATTCCGAGGAGAAGGCTGTAACCATGATCAACTCTGTAACCCTGATCAATAAGATGGGCACTTCTAATCAGAAACCAATATTTCGACCCTCCAGATGGCTGCTCAGTTTGGGGCTAAGTCCTCTAATAATGCTGTGTGCATTTCCAGCCATAGCGCAGGTTCCAAATGCAGTGCAAACAGGGAATGCCTTGGTTGAACAAGGGCTGATTAATCAGGCAATTCCTGTGCTAGAAGCAGCAGTCAAGCAATATCCTCAATCGGTAGAGGCGCGGTTGGGCTTAGCGAACGCTTATTTTAGGGCGGGCACATACCTCAATAACGAAGCCGCATTTAGGACTTTTAACGAAGTTTTGCAACTTGACCCTACCAATAGGGAGGCATTATATGCCGTGGGTTTGATGGGCGAATACAAGTTTACTTGGCGATCTCAGGGCATTGTCGCTCTGAAGAAGCTGATTGAACTGGAGCCGAACAATATGGAGGCTCGATCGCAGCGGGCGCTGTTAAACGGCTACTTGGGCAATTTGCGCGATGCGATCGCTGATTACGATATTGTCATTCCGACTAATCCTCCACCCAAAGTTATTTTGGCGGCGGCTCAGTCGTACACCTACGCCGGAGATTATCTCAAGGCACTGAACTTGTTTACTCAGTACAAGAGTTCGGGCGGCACGATTGAGCAATTTGCGGCGATCGCTTACGGTATCGTTCTGCGCGAAACAGGAGACCCCGTTCAATCCGTGCAAATTCTGGAGCAGGTGCTAGCTAATACGACCAGGCTAGATGGGATTGCGATTCGGGCACGGGCAGCCCTTAGCGTGTCCTATGCCCAAGTTGAGCAGATGGAGCAAGCTAGAGCAGTGTTAGCCCCGCTTGACAGTCGGTTTGACTCTCGGATGATTGTGGCGCGATCGCTCCATCAAATTAACGGCGATGTAGATAGCCTTGAACTGGAACAGGAAGTCATTGATATTTACTACAAAGTTCTAGAAGCGCCACTGCCACCGGATTACGTTGCTCCGCCTGACAATAAGGGGCGCGAGAACTTCTACATTACCAACTCCATTGCCCGTGAAATAGCAGATGTCTTGAGCGGCATTCCATCCGAGAGAACCCTGTCACGTAAGCTCTACATTCAGCTCATTAAAAATCTGCCCGACGATCGCATTCTGCCTGTTAACCTCGCCATTATTGAGCGGCAAATGGGGTTGATTTCGCGGACAGAGCTACGCACCCGCATCCAGCCCTATATCCGACCTATCCCCACCAGCACTTATGAACAGCGCCTAATGGCTCAGGCGTTGGTGCGGCTCGATTCTCCTGATCCGTCTCTGTTGCCCTTTTATCAGCCCTTTGTGGATGCCAAGGTGAACGAACCTTTGCTGCTGTTCCGCATTGCTCAAATGCAAATTCAGAACAATAACTTGGCTGCGGCAAAAGCGGCTATATCAGCCTATCAAGCCACCAAAGATGGACAGAAAGACCGCTACGGCACCCTGCTGCTGTTGGCAGAAATCGATCGGCGAGAAAGTAATCTCGATGGCAGTGTTCAGAAGTACGAAGAAATTATTGCAGCGCCCAAAGTCGATCGCAATCTTCGGAGCGGTGCGCTTCAGGCATTAGCAGGCATCTACCGAATTAGGGGGCAATTGCCAGAAGCGATCGCCCTTTACGACGAAATCATTGCCCGTTATCCCGATGACCCCGCTAAGCCGCTGGGGCGAGCCAGTCTTGCCTACCAAGCCAATCAAATCACTCAGGCAGAGGCACAAGCCATCCTCAACCAATGGCTGACCACTCGCCCCGACAGCGACACTCCTCTAGAGCTTTACAGCCTGGTGGCAGCGTTACCCGCTGATCCTCAGAAAGAGGCGCTTTACAACCGCTTACTAGCCGCTACCCCCGAATCAGTGCCCCTGCGCCTGCGCCTGTTGCAGGTTGTGGCAATGCGCGACCCCGATGGCGCTAGGGCACAACTGGCAGACTTGATTGCTAAAGATCCTGAAAACCTGGGTTCTTATTTCCTTCAAGGCGAACTTGCCCAAGGTCTGGGCGACTTAGACTTAGCCAGCGATGCTTATGAAGCCGTTTTAGCCAGGAGCGCTAGTAACACTGATGCTTTAGCGGCATTGGGCGGCATCCGCTTCCAGCAACGGCAGTACAGCGAGGCGACAGATCTTTATACCGAGGTCTTAAAGCTAGAACCCAGTAACCGCATCGCTGAAACGGCGATCGCTGAACTAACTGCGGCACAGGGCAACCGTCTAGAAGCCATCCGAAAGCTAGAAGAAATTCAGCGCCAAGATGCTGCTGGCTCCAGTAATGGCTCTGGCACTGGATCTGGCACTGAGACAGCCCCTGATCCCAATCTGGTGCAACGGCAGCGGCGGATTGAGGCTGATTTCCTCCAGCAACGCGGATTCCAACCCCCCTGGGAACGGTACTAACCCTTTAACCCAAGGCTTTTATGATGCGATCGCTCCTCCGATATTTTCAACGTTCGGCATTGGTTATTCCAATGCTGCTGTTTGCTGCTTCAGCGCTTTTGGTAAGTTTACCAAGCTGCGTCGATAGCATCCAAACGTCGTCGGGCAGCCTTTCGACGGCTAGCGCGGCGGTTCGTCCAATTTCCACCCCTGAGCTGTTGTCGCAAAGCTGGAATGCCTACCGCGATCGCTTTATTCAAGGCGATGGACGGGTGATTGACCGCGAATCTGCCGATCGCACCACCTCTGAGGCACAAGCCTATGCCTTGCTGCGATCGGTGCTGATGGACGATGCCGCTACCTTTGAGCGGGTGCTGAACTGGGGAGAAAATAACCTTCAGCGGAAAGGTGCAGACGGCAACCGTAGCGATCAACTCTGGGCTTGGCAATGGGGACACAACCTTGAAAAAAATCAATGGTTGCCGTTAGATACTAACTTTGCCAGCGATGGTGATGTCGATGCGATCACTGCCTTAATCTTTGCAGGGCGACGGTGGCAGCGATCGAACTATCTTGATTTGGCAAAGCTGAAGCTGAAGGATTTGTGGAACCTGTCGGTGCTGCCCGTAAGCGATCCAAACAGCAACACAAACGGCAGCACAAAATACTTTCTGCCTGGTCCCAAAGCCGCGTTTCAGCCTCAACCTAACCAAATTTTGCTGAACCCGTCTTATCTTGCTCCCTATGCTTTCCGCCTCTTCGCTCAGATTGATCCTGACCGAGATTGGCTGAGCTTGGTAGGCAGCAGCTACGACTTGTTAGATGACTCTGCCCACCTTTCTAGCTTGCGTTTGCCTAGCAATTGGGTGGTACTAGATACTACTACCCAAAAAATCTTGCCCAATGACCCGGCGAGCCGCCTCAATAGCCGCTATGGCTATGACGCTTACCGGGTTTGGTGGCGATTGGCGCTTGATGCAACCTGGTTTGATGAACCACGCGCAAAGCGGTATTTGCAACAGCATTTACAGCCGCTGCAAGCGATGTGGCGATCGCAACAGCAAATTCCTGCCGAGATTGATCTTCAAGGTCAATCACTCGTGCCCTACGAATCGACGGCGCAGTACGCCATGCTGTATGCCGCCTTTGCCATCATCGACCCCGATCTGGCAAACCAGATTCGCCTCCAGAAGCTTCTGCCCGCTTTCCGAGACGGCTTTTGGGAAAACGACTCTGCTTATTACATTCAAAACTTGGGTTGGCTTGGGCTATATCCTCCCGCCAAGGTGGCAGCTAACTGGCTCCAGCCATAGATTCATTCCTTCACAAACCCCTAGAAACCCACCTGTCTATGTTCCCTTTCAATCGTCACCGCACTCCTCAAAACCCTGCCCGCCCGCGCCGAGCTTTGTACAAACGTCCTTGGGTCTGGTTCTTTTGTCTAGCCTGTCTGGGTGCAGGATTAGGTCTGTTGCCTTCTCTAGTTAAAGCCCAAGCAAGCGGAAAGGATCAGCCTCCTCCAGTCGTTCGTCAGTTCGCGCTGCCCCATCCCAGCACCCCGTTGATTTATCAGCCCCAGCTTGCAGCTTCGCTAACCTTGGCTCAAGCGGCGGCTCCCAGTCCAACTGCCAACCCAACTATCAGTCCAACTGCCAACCCAACTACCAGCCCAACCGCCAGTCCAACCGCCAGTCCAACGGTTTCCCCTAACCCAAAAGTTTCTCCTAGTCCAGCAGCCTCTCCTGGTAGTACCCCGGCTGCCCCGGCGACAAAATCAACTGCCGCCGTTGCTAAGACCGAACCTATCATTCAGCATGTTTGGGAGTTTAACCGCAACCCCGCTGTCGGGAATCGCCTCCGACTAGAGGGAGTTTATCCTGAAGGGCATGTCGAATTTACGCGCCCTCGGAGTTGGGATGTGCGATCGGCGCAGGTGCAGCTCCGTCTCCAGCACTCACCTTCACTGTTGCCCGATCGCTCCAACATAACGGTCAGGATCAATGACACGAGCATCGGCAGCGTTCCCCTCGGTCAGAGTCAAGGACAGCCCAACGAGATTTCGTTCAACATTCCTGCCAATCTGCTGCAAGACCGCAACGACCTATCGATCATGACAGAGCAGCAGACCTCAGACACTTGCTCCAATCCGGCTGACCCGACCCTGTGGACTGAGATTTTGCCCGACTCTAAAGTAATTTTGAACTTTAGACCCAAGCCGATCGCCCTCAGTTTCAGCCGCTATCCTTATCCATTTCTAGACAACCTCAGCCTAGAAACCAACAAGATTACCTACATTCGCCCCAATGCCTACAGTGCTGAATGGCTGACCGCAGCTTCTCGGTTTGAGACATCACTGGGTAGACGGTTGGGTAAAGTGCTGCTAAATACCCAAATGGTAGGAGGGTTGAACGAGGTTAAGGGTGGCGATCGCGTCGTCGTGATTGGCACTCCTGCCCAGCAGCCTGCTCTAGCCGAACTGCCCTTACCCTTTGCCCTTCGAGGCGGCAAGTTTGTCGATGCCAAGAACGCCGTCATTCCTGACGACGTAGGCATTGTGATTATGACGATCACCAAAGACAACGGCGTTCCTACCCTGGTGGCAACGGGCAACTCCCCGGCTGGATCTGCTAAAGCAGTGCAGTTTTTGGTTCAAGCTAGAGATACTGAACTGGGCACAGGTCAAGCCCTTACAGTCAACGCGCTTACCGAAGTCCCACCTCCTGAGCCGCGCCACTGGGAGGGCTTCATGCCTGTGGAAAATAACTTCGAGTTGAGTGCTCTCCAGGACACGAATGGCAATCCTATTGAAGACACCACTGTGCGGGGAACCAGTGCGCCTCCCGTTCACATTGCCTTCAGAGCATTGCCCGACGATCGCTTCCTTGATGGCAGCGCCATGACTCTGCGCTACAGCTATAGCCCCCAAATGGATAACCGCACCTCGGCAGTCGAAATTCGCATTGACCAGGTGACCGTGGCTTCTAAGCGGCTGGGTTCCAATGGTGGCGATCGAGAAACCTTCAGCTTCCGCCTGCCCGAAGAGAAGATTAAATTTGACTCGGTGATGGATGTCCATTTTGTCATGAAGCCCGAAGCAGGTGGTGGATGTGGTTTAGAAGCCGATCAACAGCTTTGGGGCACTGTCCACGCCAACACTAACTTCAACATGCGCCGCGATAACGTAGTCCGCATCCCCGACTTAACCCTGCTGCGGGCAGGCTATCCCTTTACCGAACCTCAAGACCTATCCACAGCAGCGATCGCCCTCCCTGCCAATCCCACCGAAAGCGACGTGCAAACCCTGCTGGCATTCAGTGAGCGCTTAGGACGGCTCAGCCAAGCTGAATCGGTGCAAACCCAAGTGTTTGTCGGAGAAGTTCCCAGGGAAGCTAAGGAGCGGCTGAATGTCGTCGGCATTGGTACCCGCGATCGCCTGACCGTGCCCGAAGTATTTGAGGAAAAAGCAGGCTTTAGCCTCGGTAACGCCTTGACTCGCCAGTTGGAACAAAGCCAAGTGCAGACGACCAGCGATAACCAGGGCGTGATGAAGGCGATCGTTTCACCTTGGAACAGCGATCGCCAGCTCATGGCTTTTACCGGACAAACTGAACAAGGGTTAACCGAGCTGCAATCCTTGTTTCAGAAGGAGCCGCTGTTTAACAAACTGAGCGGCGACACATTGCTCATTAGCAGCAATACGCCTACACCTGTAGCTTCTAACCCAGATGATTACAACATTCAGTATTTCCAAGCAGCCAAGCAGCGCCGTGTGGCAAATACCAGCGTTGTTGGACGGGTGGTGCTGTTTCTGCAAGACAACTGGTTCATGGTGCCTGCGGGAATTGCCTTTGTGGCGCTTCCTCTTTATGGCTTCTCTCAGCTTTATCTCAACCGCGTCGATCAGTAAGGAAACCTAACCCATGGCAAGTGTTATTCCCCCCGTGCAGCCTCGTGGACAGCAATCCTGGTTAACTCGCGGGTTCATGAATCTACCGAACTGGTTTGAGCAGTTGTTTCCCAGAGCCGGAAAGTGGCAGGTGTTCTGGATTGTCATGCTGTTGCTGCTGCTATCTATACCGCTGATCATTACGCCGCTTGACCTTTGGAAACAGATAGTCGTGGCAGGCACTTTGATTCTGCTGAGCTGGATTGCTGTCAAAATTGAGGCACAGCAACGGCAAAAACGCTATAGCGAATACTTACACGTATTTCTGGCATGGCTCAGTATTGTCACGACGCTGCGATATTTGTATTACCGCACTAATTACACTCTGGCGCTAGATAGTTGGGTGAATGGCTTTTTTAGCCTGCTGCTGTACGCGGCAGAGCTGTACGCGATCGCCACTCTCATGCTCTCCTATTTCCAAACCTTGAGACTGCGCGATCGCCATCCCTTAAACCTGTCCACTATCCCTAGCGACCAGCTTTTCAGCGTCGATGTTTACATTCCCACCTATAACGAAGATGTGGCGATCGTGCGGAAAACGGTGCTGGCTTCTCTGGCGATCGATTACCCCGATGATAAGAAGCAGGTTTACATTCTCGATGATGGACGAGATCCCAAATACCGCGATCGGCGTGAACAGCTTCGCCAGATGTGCGCTGAACTAGGTTGCACCCTGCTCACTCGTGACAATAATGAACACGCTAAAGCTGGCAACATCAACGCTGCCCTGATCCGCACCCACGGAGATTTAATCTTAATTTTGGACTGCGACCACATTCCCACCCATCAGTTTTTGCAAGAAACCGTCGGCTTCTTCTACAAGCCCAAGGTGGCAATGGTGCAAACACCCCACTGGTTCTATAATCCCGATCCTTTTGAACGCAATTTGCTCACTCATGGGCGCGTACCTGTGACCAATGAATTGTTCTACAAAGTGATTCAAAAAGGGAACGACTTTTGGAACGCAGCATTCTTCTGTGGATCGGCAGCCGTGATTCGCCGAGACTACGTTTTAGAAGTTGGTGGTATCGCTACGGGTACCGTCACCGAAGACTGTCATACATCACTACGCTTACACGGTAAAGGATATGATTCGGTATACTACGACAAAATTATGGTGGCGGGTTTAGCACCCGAAACCTACCCCTCTTATGTCAAGCAGCAAGCTCGCTGGGCACGAGGTATGGCGCAAATTCTCCGAATGGAAAACCCCTTATTTAACCAGGAGTTGAAGCTGACCACTCCCCAAAGGCTCTGTTATTTTTCGGCATCTTCTCACTTCTTCTTCGGGTTTCCGCGAATTATGTACGCCGTAGCTCCCATCCTATTTCTGTTGTTTAACATCAACATTGTTCGAGGATTAGGGATTGAAACTTTGGCGTTTGCTGTGCCCCATATTGTGTTGGCAATGAGCGCCAACTACATCACCAACAAAAACGCGCGCTTCTCTTTTTGGAACGAAATTTTTGAATATTCGATGGCGTTCCAAAATGGCATTGTGACCGTCCTAGCGTTGATTAATCCTAAGCTGGGCAAGTTCGATGTGACCGATAAGGATTTGCGTTCTATTACGCGCCGCAGCTTTGACTGGGGTCCAACTCGCGTCTCTCTGATTTTGACGATTCTATTAATTATTTCTTTAATTGCAGTTCCTTTCTGGCTGCTGCTGCGTCCCGAAGTGTCTGAGGCGGTGATCATTAATGCGCTGTGGGCTATGTTTAACCTGATTTTCCTCAGCGGTGCCTTGTTAGTCGCGTTCGAGCAACCCCAACTTCGCCAAGCGCACCGATTAGGGCGGCAGCTTGACGTGGTAGTAAGTGATGCCAACACCATTTGGTATGGCAAGACGGTAAACGTCAGCGAAAATGGCGCTCATCTCTTATTAGAAAGCAACAACCACAGTCTTCCAGCTATTGTGCAAGTTGAGCTAATGGGCGATTCTGATAAGCGTGCTGTTGTCAGTGGCAGAATTACGCGGCTTGAGCCAACTAGCGCCGATCAGGTGTCTTTGTCGCTAACGTTTGAGAATGTGACAAAGGCACAGTCTGATGCGCTGGTGCTAGTAATTTACTCGGATGTGGAGCAGTGGTACTCGCAGCAGCGGGCAGAAGTAGACCATCCTCTAGAGTCCCTAAGATTCTTGGCGGCTGGTGTCCTTCGAGCCTTCCGCGATCCTCGTCCGGGCAGATCGGTAGAGCGATCGCGTCCCTAACTCCGTTGTATTACATTTAGCCTAGAAAAATCACTGACCTCTTGTACGCTAGTGTGCAGGAGGTTTTTTCATGGTGCAGCAGACTTATCAATCCCTTGATCCAGCCCAGAAACGTTTGCGGTTGCGGGAACTGGCGATCGCTTTCCTCAAATTGGGCGTGTTTGCTTTTGGCGGTCCTGCTGCCCACATCGCCATGATGGACGAGGAAGTTGTGAAGCGCCATCAATGGCTTAGCCGCGAAAAGTTCTTGGACTTAATTGGTATCACTAATCTCATTCCTGGTCCTAACTCGACCGAAGTGGCAATCCACATTGGCTACGAACGCGCGGGATGGCGGGGTCTTCTGATTTCTGGTTGTTGCTTTATCTTGCCTGCGACGCTGATTGTTTGGGTATTGGCGATCGTTTACGTTCAATCCCAATCTCTGCCGCAAGTGGGCTGGCTTTTGTATGGCGTTAAGCCTGTGATTATTGCGGTCGTTTTGCAAGCGCTGTGGAAGTTGGGTAAGACCGCTATTAAAGATCGACCGACGGCGATCGCCACTTTCCTGGTCATTCTATTTTCCTGGTGGCGTTACTCAGAAATCTTGCTTTTGCTCTTTGCAGGTTTGGGAGTAATGCTGATTAAAAATAGGCGATCGATCGGGTTTTCTGTTGGACTGTTGCCCGTTCCTTTGCTCTTGCAGGTTGCGCCACCCTCAACGATTGGGGCAATGAGTGGCGTTAATATCTTCCTGACTTTTCTAAAAATTGGTTCCGTGCTCTATGGCAGTGGCTACGTGCTGCTGGCTTTTTTGCAGCGCGAATTTGTGGAGCGATCGCCCGTTCTGACCTCCCAACAAATCTTGGATGCCGTAGCCATTGGGCAAATCACGCCGGGTCCCGTCTTTACCACAGCGACATTTGTGGGATATTTGCTGGGTGGAAATGCAGGGGCGATCGCCGCAACCGTAGGAATTTTCTTGCCTGCATTTGTTCTGGTGGCGCTCATTAATCCTTGGGTTGACCAACTGCGTCAATCTCGTTGGGTCAGCGGCTTCTTGGATGGAGTCAATGCTGCATCGCTGGGACTGATGGCTGTGGTGATTTTGCAACTAGGACAGAGCGGTATAGTTGATGGTTGGACAGGGGCGATCGCGCTAATCAGCGGAGTTTTGCTGTTGAAATTTAAGGTCAATTCTGCGGCATTGGTGATATCTGGGGGGATAATTGGATTTCTCCTTCATCTGATCGTGCCGGGTGCTGTGAACTAATTTTTAATGCTGCTTTTTAATATGGCTGTGCTCGAATAATTATGGCTGTACTCGTGTTTGGTAGCCTCAACATGGATCTGGTGACGCGCACCCATCGGCTTCCCCAAGTCGGAGAAACGATCGCTGGATACAGCTTTGAAACCATCCCCGGTGGCAAGGGCGCAAATCAGGCGATAGCAGTGGCGCGGTTAGGGGTGCCTGTGCAGATGCGAGGGCGAGTAGGCGGGGATGAATTCGGCAAGATGCTAATTGAGAGTTTGCAATTAGCTGGAGTGGACTGCGGGAGCGTAAAAGTTGATGAGACAGTCAGTTCAGGGGTGGCGGCGATCGCCATCAACGACTCAGGCGAAAACCACATCATTATCGTTGCAGGTGCTAACGGACAAGTCGATTTATCCGATGTCGATCGCCTGCCGCTCCTGACTAGCAAAGTTCTATTGCTCCAGCTTGAGATTCCCTTGGCGATCGTCCTTGCCGCAGCCCAAGCTGCCCAAAAAGCAGGCGTAACCGTTATCCTCGATCCAGCTCCAGCTCCGACGCAGTTACCCGCAGAACTCTACGCAGCCGTTGATATTTTGACTCCTAATCAGGTAGAAGCTGAGCAACTTACAGGCATTGCTGTAGAAGATGAAGCGTCCGCACTGCAATCAGCGAGACGATTACAGCAGCAAGGAGTAGGCACGGTCATTATTAAAATGGGGGCGCAAGGGGCGCTTTGTGCAACGGCGGCGGGAGAGTTTTGGGTGTCGCCTTTTATTGTGATGGCGATCGATACGGTGGCAGCGGGGGATGCTTTTAACGGGGGATTAGCCGCCGCCTTAGCAGAAGGTCTGTCGTTACCAGAAGCTTGTCAATGGGCAGCAGCAGCCGGAGCGCTAGCTACCACTGTTAAAGGAGCGCAGTCTGCAATGCCAACGAGAGCCGAATTAATGCAATTGATGCGTTGATAATTTGGGCGTTGCTAAATTGCCTTCATTCAGCAATGCCCGCGATCGCATTGTGTTGGATTGCAATGGCATTGTAGAACTGACGATCGCATTGTGTCGGCTCACAATTGAATTGCATGGAAGGACAATGGCATTGTGTTGGGTTGCAATGGCATTGTAGAGAGCACAATTGTAATGTTGAGCGGTGACAATGGCATGAGAGACATGACGATCGCCTTGTCGAGGGCTACAGCATCTATACACAGTAGCCCCTGATGCTGTGTCTCTGCCTACCTCACCAACACGGTCATGTACTTGCCGCTGGCAAACGGGGCAGGAACGATCGGCGTGAACTGGACGCGATCGCTAGCAATCCTCTTAGCGTAAAACTCATTAATCAAGTGCAGCACCTGATCCCGACTGCCCACAATCCACACCTGCGCTTTATCACCATGCGGAACGGGCAGCAGTTCGTTGAACTCTGTAGTCATCACTATTATCCCTCGCTAATGTTGGGTTGAGAAGAAAAGCTTAAGGCGCGGTTGCCTAACTGCTTGCAACATTAGCGAGGTGAAACGATAAAATCGTCACAGCCTAGCTTTCTGCTACCTCAGAAAGTCAGGTTAGCTGGTTAGTTGTGTTACTAGCACTTCTAGCCAGCGTCCTCACCTTAAGCCTGTTTGTTTGTATCAAATTGCTGGCATCAAAACCAGTGTTGACAAGCATAAGGGTAAATGCCGCTTTTACACAAGCATTTTGCAAACTGTTTGTAGGGAGCATTTAATGACGTGCTTTCTGGATGGGAAGATGGTGTGGGCGATCGGGCAACGAGCGGCACGCTGAATGAGTAATGGCTAAAAGGAGCGGCGGCAGAAAGCTTTAGTAATGTACGTACTCAGGATCTTGATACCGTCTGCTTCACTATTTCTTGGCGCACCATTGCAGCCACTTGATCCCACTGGTCATCTGTCGTTGATGCAAAAAGAGTTTCCCATTTTTGCTCATCTTGCAATTCCAACAGAAACCTAGCCGCGATCGCATCTTGCTGATCGGCTGGCAGCTTTTCAATTTGGGCGATCGCCTGTTGAAGCAGTTCAGTCATAGGTCAATAGCAGTAACCGCCGCAATTTCACACAGCTTCTTGATTTTACCCGATGATCAAAGCGATCGTTGTTTGTGGCTTTTAGGAGTTAAGTGGAGCTTTTTTAAGATGGCGATTGGGCGATCGTTCAACAATTGGTACGTTGCAGGTGTAATAGTTGCGTTCACTGCTACACATAATCTTACGAACTAGAGCATCACTGTGAAACGGGTTGCCATACCCGCATTAATATGGTCATTGACATGGCAGTGAAACAGCCAGGTTCCAAGATTGTCGGGAACCATATCCCATACCTTCATATCGCCTGGTAGCAAATCGAGCATATCCATTCGCATTCCCATCATCAAACCCGTTTGACCATGCCAATGGGGCGTGTGCAGATCTACTTCTGTCCCCATGGAGAGGAGATACCAACGGACTTTCTCACCTTTTTTCATTGTAATCATCGGCGAGTTGCCATAGACATACCCATTCATTGAGTGCATCAAATTACTTTCAATAAAGTCTTCGTCCTGCTCAAAGTCTTCAGTCTCACTAGAGCTTCTCCTCGCAACCTCAGTCGGATTCAAAAGATTGGTATATGTTCTGATATTGTGATCCAAGTACCAGCTTTTATTCTCATCAGACACGGTGAGTAGAATGATTAATTCTCGGTCAACACCTTTAGGGGTGCCATTCGCTTGAGTGGTTCCTTTAGCACTGATGATTAGGGGTCCAATTAGTCCAGAGTAGGTATCCTTTGTCTCATCGGTATGACCGTGATACATCCAAAGAATTGAATCGGGATCATTGGGACCTGGACCAGCTCGTTCAGGAACTTTCCAGGTATAAGTGTGTGTTTGACGTGGTGGTACTGCATCATCACGTTTCTGATCACCACTCGTTCCATCGTTATACAGCGCACCTTCTGAATCTTTGGCATAAAATACGCCATGAGCATGGATACTGGTATTCAGAGAGGTATTGTTTTTGAATATGATCTGGATGGTATTGCCAACTTCAGCTCGAACCACGGGACCTAGCATTCCTAAATGTTTCCAGTCTGGTAGAATCTCCTTAAGTTGGCTGAAGGTACTATCTGTGTATTCTCGGCATAATGCCTTACGATACAATGTACCAATTCGATCAGGCGATCGTTGGACGAAAACATTTGCAACGGGATCAAAGGATTTACCTGTAATCTGATTGATTTGATTCGGTGCATAATCCCAATCTACTTCGTCTGCTGCAATGTAGTAAGTACGGGTTTGAGATTGACCTGGATCAGCAAAACTCCTCGCACTCAAGGAGAAGACGAGCATGACGGTCAAAGTAAGTGTAATAATCCACAACTTTCTGTAGCCTTGCAACATTTTAACCATCCTTTAACTGGCAATTATGTATCTCTACAGCGAGGAAAATAGGAAACGCCATACCGCCTCCACCAAGGGCTAAAGCAGCGTAACTTCTTTTTAGAGAGAAGTTTTCTGCATATCACCCCAAAGCATGTGAATAGGCAGATGATTTCCGCATATTTGCCTGAATCAGGTGGATTAGCAGAAATTTTCTATATAGTACGCCGACCGAAGTGGATCGGCAGAAATTTTTAGCATATCTTCAAAATAGGTAAATTTATAAGCACCATATTTCGTTTCCAGTCTCTAGCTGAGACTGCTGGCAAGAGGCAGAGCTTAAAAGGACGTTTTAGAAGTCTCCTAAATTTTGACTACCTTAACTACTGAGGTTCTAGGAATAAGCATTTGAGGCTAAGTAGTCTCCTACTGCGATCGCTCTCACAACTCAAGTTGATCCCTTTAAAGCATCCTCATTAAGGCGATCGCCCAACAATCACTACACTAAAGAGGTAAACATAAAGTTTTATCAACTCGCTATGACTTCCCTCACGCTCGGCACAAATGGAATTACAGTTGCTCCCCTTGGCATTGGTACTTGGGCTTGGGGCGACAAGTTATTTTGGGGCTATGGCAAAGAATACGCTGCCACAGAATTGCAGGACGCTTTCAAAACAGCGCTAGATCTGGGCGTTAACTTTTTTGATACGGCTGAAATCTATGGGTTTGGCGAGTCGGAACGGTTGTTGGGACAGTTCATGCAGCAGACTGTACAACCTGTGCAAATTGCCACTAAGTATTTTCCGTTGCCCTGGCGGTTTGGTTCGGGGGCAGTTGCCGATGCTTTAACCGCTAGCCTGAGACGGCTTCAAGTGGCAAGTGTGCCACTGTACCAGGTGCATTGGCCGCTCGACTTTTTTATGGGGCAGAAGGCGTTGATGAATGCGCTTGCCGATGAGGTAAATCAGGGCAGAATTGGGGCGATCGGGGTCAGTAACTATTCGGCGGAGCAGATGCAGCAGGCTCATAAGTTCTTGGCAGCGCGGGGCATTCCATTGGCGGCTAATCAGGTGCAGTATTCGCTGTTGGCGAGGCAAATTGAGCACAACGGCGTGATGGCAGCAGCGCGGGATTTGGGCGTGGTAATTTTGGCGTATAGTCCGTTGGCGCAAGGGTTGGTGACGGGTAAGTACACTGTCGAAAACTACCAGCAGCCCACTGGAGCACGGCAGCTTGACCCGCGTTTTAGTCGGAAGGGATTGGAGAAACTGGCTCCGGTGATTGAGGCGTTGCAGGCAGTTGGGGAAGCACACGGCAAAACCCCGGCACAGGTTGCCCTCAATTGGTTGATTGCTCAGGGGAACGTGATGCCGATTCCGGGAGCGAAGAATGCAGAGCAGGTGCGGCAAAATGCGGGGGCACTGGGCTGGTCGATGACGGCTGAGGAGTTGGCACGAATTGATGCGGTGACTCGGAGTGAGGGGAAATGAAGCTTTTGACAGATTGGGGGTTTAGCTGGGAGGGCTGGCGGCAAGGATCGCGGGGCGAGTACTGGGTGGTGGCGCAGGCTTTGCTGATAGTAGTGTTTGCGCTGCTGCCAGTTTATCGACTGCCAGGTTTTGAGCTGCCGATTTGGTTGGGGCTGTATGGGGTGTTGCCTAGCGCTGTGATTCTCGCTTTCTCAGGCGTTCTTTTCTTTTTTAGGGGCTTCTGGGATTTGGGGCATAGCCTCACGCCGCTGCCTTACCCACGGGAAGATGGGAAATTAGTCCAGGCGGGGGTTTACAGCGTGGTGCGCCATCCCATTTATAGCGGCTTGATTTTGGGTGGCTTAGGCTGGGCGCTGTATCAGCTCAGCGTGACGCATTTGGTGGGGGCGATCGCTCTCTTCTTTTTCTTCAACGCTAAAGCCAGCCGCGAAGAAAGTTGGCTCACTGAAAAGTATCCCGACTATCCTGAGTATTGCCAGCGGGTGAAAAAGCTGATTCCAGGAATTTATTAAGGGACACTATGCGGATTGAAACCGACAGCATGGGGGCGATCGAGGTAGCCGACGATCGCTATTGGGGGGCGCAAACTCAGCGATCGCTACAGTATTTCGCCATTGGTAGTGATGTCATGCCCAGGGAAATGATTCGGGCGATCGGCATTTTGAAAAAGGCGGCAGCGTTAGTGAATCAGCGATTGGGCAAGCTACCAGAGGAGCAAACTCACCTGATCGCTCAGGCGGCGGATGAGGTGATTGCAGGGACGCTGGATGATCATTTTCCGCTGCGGATTTGGCAGACGGGGAGCGGCACGCAGACTAATATGAACGCTAATGAAGTGATTTCTAATCGGGCGATCGCCCTTGCTGGGGGCGTTCTAGGCAGCAAAGCTCCGGTGCATCCTAACGATCACGTCAATCTGTCGCAGTCTTCTAACGACACGTTTCCGACCGCGATGCATATTGCAGCAGTCGAAGAAATTTATCGGCGGCTGTTGCCCATGACAGCAAGGTTGCGAGATAGCTTGGCGGAGAAGGTAACAGCGTTTGATGACATTATCAAAATTGGGCGGACGCATTTAATGGATGCAGTGCCGCTGACCTTGGGGCAAGAGTTTTCGGGCTATGTGTCGCAATTGGATAAGGATTTAGACCGGATTCAGATGACGCTGCCCGATTTGTATGAACTGGCGATCGGAGGAACGGCGGTAGGAACTGGGCTAAATACTCATCCGGCGTTTGCGGTCGATGTGGCGGCGGAAATTGCCCAAATGACCGGGTTACCGTTCGTCACGGCTCCTAATAAGTTTGCGGCACTGGCGGCACATGATGCGATCGCCATGACCAGCGGTGCGCTTAAAACCCTTGCCTGTTCGCTGATGAAAATTGCTAATGATATTCGCTGGCTCGGTTCAGGTCCTCGATGCGGCTTGAGCGAACTGATTCTGCCTGAGAACGAACCCGGATCTTCTATCATGCCAGGGAAGGTGAATCCGACTCAGTGCGAAGCGATGACGATGGTGTGTGTGCAGGTGATGGGAAATGATATGGCGATCGCCCTGGCAGCTAGCCAGGGAAACTTTGAGCTAAACGTCTTTAAGCCTTTGATGATCTTTAACCTGCTCAACTCCATTCGGCTATTGGCGGATGCGTGCGCCTCGTTCACCGATTATCTTGTGGTCGGCATTCAGCCCAACCACGAACAAATCGAGCATTTTCTCAACCACTCTCTCATGCTGGTAACTGCCCTCAATCCTCATATTGGTTATGATTCTGCGGCAAAAGTAGCAAAGAAAGCCTACGCTGAAGGCAAAAGTTTACGAGAAGCCTGTGTAGAACTGGGTTTTTTGACTGCCGAGCAGTTTGATCAATTTGTGCGTCCGGAAAAGATGGTAAGACCACTGTAGCCAAGAAAAATTACGGTTCTTAGGAAGGTGGATTAAATAACTTCTAATTCTGTGGGTCAGGCATCTTGCCTGATATTAAACAGATGTTAAACAGGAATATTTAGGTGAGATGTCCGTTAGACCTTAGACTTTACTTAGACAAAATTCAGGCAGGCTTATGAGTTTGACGGTTGGCACAACACTGCAAAACGGCAATTTTGTCATTGAAGCAATTTTGCATCAAAGCGACTTCGGAGTGACTTATCAGGCGGCACATCCTTCTATAAGCCGTCCTATTGTTCTGCAATCCTTCAACGAAGTATTACGACAGCGCAGTGATTTTGACCAGTTGCGGCAAAAGTTTTTACAAGAAGTGCTGCTGTTTTCAAAGCAGCCCTCCGACACGGTACAAGTCATCGATTGTTTTGAAGAAAGTGGGATGCCCTTTGTGGTTTTGCAATCAGTTGCAGATCAATCCGTCCCCCCTCTGAGCCGTTGGCTAGAAATCCCTGTAGAAGCTCCAGTTGAGGAAATCGCTCAGCCAACAGCCGAAGCCTCTGCGCTAAAAGCGGTGGCAACAGCATTCCCAGAAGCTTCACCTGAAGCAACTATCGTGACAGCGCCGATCGCTTCAGCACCTGTTGCAGAGGAGAAAACAGAAGAGATGGCGATCGCCAATGCAGAAGAACTTGTCCCAGTTCCAGCAGCAGCCATTGCTGCACCTCCTCCCATTCTTCAGTCATTCCCGCTTCCAGGCTATGCCACGCATGGCTTTAGAACTGGAGTCACAGTATCAGTGTCAGAGCAAAAAAAGCCCAGAAAATGGATGCCCCTAGCGCTAGTAATGACGGCTTTGATTACTGGATTTGGCGGCTTAGGGCTGGGCTTGGCGCTACGCTTTAAACCAACCCCTCAAGCAAATAACACCAGCAGTCTCAGTCCCAGTTGGTTTGGGCAAGAGCAGTCCTTTCCACCTCGGCAAGAATGGCCCATCACCGAAAGCCCTAACCTTTACCCGCCTAGTTCCACCTTCGAGCAACCCTCATATCAGCCTAGCCCGCCCGTAAGAGAGTCTGGCATTCCCAGAGTTCAGCCATTTACAGGCTACATTCCGCCTGCTCAACTAGCACCCCCTGACTACCAACCTGTCCCTCCTAGAATCGCTGCTCCGGGAATTGCTGACTACCCACCTAAAGTCCCAGATCCAATTCCGTCAGTACCTGCCGCTCCAGCAGCAGCACCGCCGTCTGCCCCCGAAGCGACTCAGCCAGTTATTCCACTGCCCCAACCTATCGTTCCAGCTCCTCCAGAGACTGTGCCCAAAATTAGCAAGCCATCTTCTTCTTCAGATCCTAAAAACGTCCCTGCTGACGCACCTATTCTCTTCCGTCAATAAATCCAAAATCCAAAACTCAAATCTCTAGCCGCTTGGACTGGGCTAGAATTGGGACTGGGCTAGAATTGAGATACTTCAGTAGGACTTGCTTCAAGATGACAGCTTCAGAGTTACCGCGCTCCCTCAAACCGTCTCACGATCACGACCAACCTCATGATTACGACTCTGATCACGAAGCTCCTAATGCTCATCCTCATGTGCACAGTGAGGCATCGCGCAAGCAGATTTTGAATCGGTTGTCACGGCTAGAGGGACATATTCGCGGCATTAAAACGATGGTGCAAGACGATCGCTCTTGCCCAGAAGTGCTGATTCAGGTTGCCGCTGTGCGGGGTGCCCTAGATCGGGTGTCGCGGATTATTTTGGATGAGCATTTAACAGAATGTATTGCCCGCGCTGCCAAGGAAGGCAATATTGAGATGGAAATTGAGGAATTAAAGGCGGCTCTCGATCGCTTCTTACCCTAGTTTTTCCTGGCTCTGCACCCAATTCTGTAATACTCTTGCTGCACCCGGTTGGGCATGATCAATTTGTTCTACTTCTGAGAGTTGTTGATGAAGAAAGTGTTTGTTCTCGATACTAATGTTTTGCTCCATGATGCATCGGCTATGTTGCGCTTCGAGGATAATACCGTCATCTTGCCCATGACCATTATTGAAGAACTCGATCGCTTTAAGAAACAACCTGAAATTACAGGTCGCAATGCCCGTCAAGCCTCGCGGACATTGGATGCTCTTCGTAAGCAAGGGCATTTGGTTGAAGGGGTGGCGGTGAATGGGGGCGGATTATTGCGGGTGGCTTTGTGCGATCGCGAAACATTGCAACAGTTGCCTGCTGAACTGAAGCACGACAGTGGCGACAACATGATTTTGGCAGTCGCGCTGCAACTCAAAAGACAGTATGACTGTGCTGTAGTATTAGTCAGTAAAGATACGAACGTCCGTATTAAAGCTGATGCTCTAGGATTAGATGCAGAAGACTACGAAGCAGGAAAAATTAACGTTGATGATCTGTATTCGGGAATGGCTGAGGTAACGGTAAAGACTGAGGAAATCGATCGCTTGTTTCAATATGGTGGTATCACCTTAGACGAAAAGTTTTTACCGAATCAAGCGCTAACCTTGATCGATGCAGCGAATCCTTCTCATACCGCTCTTGCCATTGTCGATGGCAGTCACGGCAAAATTTTACCGCTCAATAAATTGCCTCGGGCTGGGGTTTCTCGGATTCAAGCGCGCAATCGGGAGCAGAATTTTGCTTTTGAGCTGTTGCTCCGAGATTCAGTGCAGTTGGTGACGTTGGTCGGAAAAGCGGGAACGGGAAAAACCTTGCTGGCGATCGCCGCTGGTTTGCAAAAAGTAGCTGACGAAAACCTCTATACGCGCCTGCTTATTTCTCGTCCCGTCGTCCCCATGGGCAAAGACATTGGCTATTTGCCTGGAGACATTAGCGATAAATTAACGCCTTGGATGCAGCCTTTGTATGACAACTTTGATTTAATTTTTGGCACCCAAGATGCCAGCAGTAAACCTGCTCATTGGCGGCGCGGTCATGAAGAATTAATTGAGCGGGGCATCTTGCAAATTGAAGCGCTGACCTACATTCGAGGACGTACCATTCCTAAACAATTTTTAATTGTGGACGAGGCGCAGAATCTAACGCCGCACGAGGTAAAAACGATTTTGACTAGGGCTGGCGAAGGCACTAAAGTCATCTTAACGGGCGATCCAGATCAGATCGATAACCCTTATGTGGATGCGGCGAGTAATGGATTAACGTATGTGGTTGAGAAGTTTAAAGGAGAAGCTTTGGCAGGTCACATTACCTTGACTAAGGGAGAGCGATCGACGTTGGCGGAACGAGCCACCGTATTGCTGTGAAATCTTGAGTAAAGCTCTGGATGGTTTGGGGCGATCGCTATTTTCTCTTCTAATGGCGAGGCGTTTCACGAGCGGGACAACTTAAATCGCCTTCTTCACATTGAGCCATTTTCTGCAATTCGCTCAGCCGTGCAGTTGCTTTTGCCGCCATACAGCCCGAAAAAACCATGGGGTAAGCGCTCCCGCCCGCAACTCCGCTAGCCTCAAACTCGCAGGAAAAGCGGCGGAATAATCTCCAGCTTGCCTGAGTGTGTTGCAGCATGATCACTTGCTCGGAAGATAGGCGGGTCTGGTACTCTGCAACGAAGTCTTTTAAGCTTTGGTCGGCTTGTTGTTGAGCTTGTGTAGCGCATTGGTTGAGTGCTTGTTGGGTGGTGGCAGAAGCGCAAGCGTTTTGGGCGACCCTTGCGGTATCTGCATAGGAGCGCGCCAATTCACCAGTCATCATCAGTCCAGAAACCATCAAGCCAGAAACACCTAAAACCCTTAGAGTAACTACTTTCATAAATCACAGAATCCTAGTAAGTCAAATCAATTAACTCAGCGATGGAACGGCTGCACCTAACTGTAATGCATAGAAATTAGCATAAACGCCTCGTTTCGCAATGAGTTCGGAATGGGTTCCCTGTTCCGCTATTTCGCCCTGCTGAATGACTAGCACTTGATCGGCTTGGGTAACGGTGCTAAGACGGTGGGCAATCACGAAGCTGGTACGGTTTTTAAGCAGACGGGCGATCGCTGTTTGCACCAATGCTTCAGTGCGGGTATCGATGCTGCTGGTCGCTTCATCCAAAATCAAAATACGCGGATTAATCAACACCGCCCGCGCAATGCTAATCAACTGTCGCTGCCCTTGACTGAGCGGCGCACCCCGTTCGCCTAAGCGCGTAGCATAGCCTTGAGGCAACGAAATAATAAATTCATGAACATTGGCTGCCTGTGCCGCAGCTTCAATATCTGCTTGCGAAGCCTGTGGATCGCCAAAGGCAATATTTTCAGCAACCGTACCGCTAAACAAAATATTATCTTGCAGCACAATGCCAATCTGTCGGCGCAAGCTTGCCTGAGTGACGCTCCGCACATCAATATCATCAATTTTAACAGCGCCACCTGACACGTCATAGAAGCGCAAAATCAGATTAATAATAGTGCTCTTTCCAGCGCCAGTTTGCCCCACTAGCGCAATCATTTGACCCGGATGGGCGCGAAGATTAATGCCTTTAAGGACAAGCTGATTGGCGTTGTAGCCAAACTTCACGTCTTCAAAAGTTACCTCACCTCGCAGCGGCGGCATGATGGTGGCGTTGGGGGCATCTTTAAGCTCTGAGGGTTCGTCTAAAAGCTGAAAAATTCGCTCTAGTCCAGCAAATGCTGATTGGGCTTGGGTATAAAACTGGCTGAGGATTTGGATGGGGCGGAAAAACTGCTGAACGTAGAGCAGAAAAGAAGTCACGACTCCTACCGTGGCGGCTCCGGTGACGGCAAGATAGCCACCGTATGCCAACACGCCAGCCGTTGCCATGGTGTTGAGAAAATCGATGGAGGGCAAAAAGGCGGCGGTAATTGCCACTGCCTGAACATTGGCATCTCGGTTAGCGGCATTAAGCGCGTCAAATTCGGCAATGTTAAGCGACACGCGGTTAAACGCCTGCGCTTCTCGGACGCTGCCAATATCTTCTTCGAGCTTGGCAGAAAGTTCGCCAATAGTTTGGCGGGTAACGCGAAATCTGGCTCTTGCCCAACGAGCAAATAATCCAGTTGTGAAAATCATCAAGGGCACGGCTAAGTTACTCAACAAGCCCAGTTGCAGGTTGATGAAAAGCATGGCAATGACGATGCCTACCAGGCTGAACAGGTTGCCCAGCATTTGGGCGACGGTTTGCCCGAAGGCTTGGTTAACGGTGTTGACATCATTGAGTAAGCGACTCATGAGGTCGCCTGCTTCACTGCGATCGAAAAAGCTGAGGGGCAAACTTTGAATTTTGGTGAAAATATCTTGCCGCAACTGCGCCAGCAGCCGCTGCATGATGGAGCCAATCCGCAAGATTTGTTGACGAATTGCAAACACACCAGCAAAGTAAATGCCTGCCAACACGCCCAGCAGCAGCAACAATCCCTCCTGGTTGCCTTGAGCAATTAAATGATCGATCGACCAGCCAATGAAAAAGGGTCCGAATGCCTGAGATGCTGCACCGATGAGAATACAGAGGAGGGCGATCGGCATTTCGCGGCGGTAGGGGCGAAGATACTGCAAGAAGCGCCGAAAGGTGGAGAGTTGCTGACTCACTTTTTGCTCGGAGGCGATCACTGGCTGGCTGGCTCTCATGCGTTTTTTGCCGTTATCCGGCTTTTTCTAATTTTTCTTATTTTAGAAGGATCTGGACGCATCGGTTTTATCTAAGGCAATTCTATTGATAGACAAGAATTTTGGAGAAGGCGACCCTTGCGGTATCTGCGAAGCAGCGCGCCATCCTTAGATGCAAGGCTTCGCAAAATTGGAAATTTTTGCCTCTAACCAATTAGGTAGAATGAAAGAGTGATAAGAGATAGCACCTCTATCTATTGACCGCCTTCGATCGCCTCTTTTATAAACATGCTCGAATCCTTGCAAACCTGGCTGTACTCCCTAGAACAATTTGCCAATAGTTCCGTATCTGACCAGTTGACCCATCTCACTCCGTTCAGCGTTGGAGTCATTTTTGCCGCTGGTTTGCTGACCAGTCTTACCCCTTGCATGTTGTCGATGCTACCCATCACCGTGGGGTATATTGGCGGTCACGAGACTAAGAGCCGCCTCCAATCTGCGATCCAGTCCAGTTGGTTTGCACTAGGTTTGGCAACGACGTTGGCAGCTTTGGGGATTGTGGCGGCAGTGGTGGGCAGGGTGTATGGACAAGTGGGGGTGGGGTTGCCCATTGTGGTGAGCGCGATCGCCATTCTGATGGGCTTGAACTTGCTGGAAGTGTTGCCGTTGAGGTTGCCTACCGGAGTTGGCATGGATTGGATTTCTAAGGATTTGCCAAAGGGGGTGCGATCGTATTTAGTTGGGCTGACTTTTGGGCTGGTGGCTTCGCCTTGCAGTACTCCGGTGTTGGCTTCGCTGCTGGGCTGGATTTCGACGACGGGCGATCCGCTGTTGGGGAGTGTGCTGCTGTTGGCTTATACTGCGGGTCATGTGGCACCGCTGATTCTTGCGGGGACGTTTACCGCTTCGTTGAAGAAGCTGCTGGAGCTACGGCGATGGTCGGGGTGGATTAATCCGGTAAGCGGTGGTTTGCTGGTTGGGTTTGGGGTGTTTTCGCTGCTGTTTCGGGTTTTCCCTGGGTCGGTTTAAGTTATGACAGAAACGTCTTTTTCTACTAAGCTATTGAGTCTGAGTGCGTTGCCTGGGCATTATTTTAAGCGAGAATTGTTGCCGCTGTTGGCGAATCTCAAGCTAGCGATCGCGCTTTTACTGGCGATCGCCCTTTTCAGCATTTCCGGCACCGTTATCGAACAAGGGCAAGCTCTCTCGTTTTACCAAGCCAACTATCCTGAAAGCCCCGCCTTATTTGGGTTTTTGACCTGGAAAGTTTTACTCACCATTGGGCTAGATCACGTTTATCGAACCTGGTGGTTTTTGGCGCTGCTGATTTTGTTTGGCTCTAGCCTGACTGCCTGCACGTTTACTCGACAGTTTCCAGCGCTCAAAGCCGCTCGTAATTGGAAGTTTTATGATCAGTCGCGGCAGTTTCAAAAGCTGGCGTTGAGCGCTGAATTTGAGACAGGCTCTTTAGAAGCTCTGATGCCCCTCTTGAAACAAAAACGCTACAAAGTATTTCAAGAAGGTGACAAGCTGTACGCCCGGAAAGGCATTGCTGGAAGAATCGGACCTATTTTCGTTCATGCCGCCATGTTGATTACGCTAGCGGGTTCTATCTACGGTGCAATGACGGGGTTCTTTGCTCAGGAGATGATTCCGAGTGGGGAAACGTTTAAGGTGACGAATATATTTGATGCGGGGCCCTGGTCGGCGGCGCAAATTCCGAAGGATTGGTCGGTGAAGGTGAATCGATTTTGGATTGACTACACGCCTGCTGGGGCGATCGATCAGTTTTATTCCGACCTATCAGTGTTGAATCAGACTGGCGAAGAAGTCGATCGCCAAACTATCCACGTTAATAAGCCGTTGCGCCACAACGGAGTCACAATGTATCAGGCAGATTGGGGCGTGGCGGCGGTGCAAGTTCACCTCAACAACAGCCCTACTCTGCAATTGCCGATGGAGCTGCTGGACACGGGCGGCAAAGGGAAAATTTGGGGCACCTTGATTCCGACTAAACCGGATTTGACGGAAGGCGTTTACCTGTTGGCAAAGGATCTTCAGGGCACGCTGTTGGTTTATGACCTGCAAGGCAAGCTGATTTCGACGGTGCGGGAAGGCAGGTCTACGGAAGTCAATGGCGTGAATCTGGCGATCGAAAAACTGATTGGCAGCACTGGGTTACAGATTAAGGCTGACCCTGGTATTCCGGCGGTTTACCTGGGCTTTGGACTGGTGATGTTGGGTGTGATGATGAGCTATGTGTCGCACTCACAGGTTTGGGCGCTGCAAACCGACAAAGGCTTTTTTGTGGGCGGCAGGACGAACCGAGCGCAAGTGACGTTTGAGCGCGAGATGATTGAGATTTTGGATCAGTTGGATGGAGATGGGGCACTCAAGCAGAGCTAGCACGATCCGGGCGTTGCTGAATCGAGATATAAGTGGCTGAATTTCCCCTCACCCTAGCCCTCTCCCAAATGGAGAAGGGAGCCAGAGTTCTTGTCCCCTCTCCATTTGGGAGAGGGCTAGGGTGAGGGGAAATCATAGCAGCATTCAGCAACGCCGTCGTGTTTATTTAGTACACATTAGAGACTGCATTAAGGAGATTTCCGAATCAGAATATACCCGTGGGGCAGGCATCTTGCCTGCATACTGCTTTCAATGCAGGCAAGATGCCTGCCCCACAAAAGGATTTTAATTGATGGAAATCTCCTAACCGCATTGAAACCTACACCGTTGAAGGCAAAACAGCATTCTTTGCCGACCCAAGCATTCTCACGTTACTTGGGCAGAGGTGACGAGATGAGAAACAGCGATCGCATTCGTTTACAAACAGTTTGCAAAATACTTGTGTAAAAGCCGCCTTTGCCCTTATGCTTATCAACACTGGTTTTGATGCCAGTAACCAGACCAGTAAACAGGCTTAAGGTGAGGACGCTGGCTAGAAGTGTTGTCGCACAACTAACCAGCTAACCTGACTTTCTGGGTCAGCAGAAAGCTAGGCTGTGACGATTTTATCGTTTCACCTCGCTAATGTTGCAAGCAGTTAGGCAACCACGCCTTAAGCTTTTCTTCTCAACCCAACATTAGCGAGGGATAATAGTGATGACTACAGAGTTTAACGAACTGCTGCCCGTTCCGCATGGCGACAAAGCTCAGGTGTGGATTGTCGGCACACGGGATCAGGTGATCCACTTGATGAACGAGTTTTATGTTAAAAAGATAGCCAGCGATCGCGTCAAGTTCACACCGATCGTTCCCGCCCCGTTTGCCAATGGCAAGTACATGAGCGTCTTGGTGAGATAGACAAAACATCAAGGGCTACGTGTGTCTATGCCGTAGCCCTGATAATGCGATCGTTAATTTTCCCATGTCATTGTCTCACTCTTCAACATTCAATTTGTTGCGCGATCGCCTGCGATAATAACGCAGTAGGCACCAGTTTTTGACGAGGTTCGCAATGCTTCCCCTTCAAGTGGGTTTGGTCGGTTCGGGTTATGTGGCAAAGATTAGGGCAGATTGTTTGCAAGCCGACGATCGCGCCCAAGTTGCTTACGTAAGCGGGCACCATCCCGAAAAAGTTGAAGCATTCAGCCAAACCTACGGCGCTCAAGGCGTAGCAGATTGGCAAGATTTGGTGAAAAAGCCAGAGCTAGATTTGGTGATTATCACTGCCGTCAATCGAGATCATGGCGCGATCGCCCATGCCGCCCTCCAAGCCGGAAAGCACGTTGTTGTTGAATATCCCCTCTCCTTAGAAATCACGGAAGCTGAAGCGCTGATTCAACTGGCAAAGGCTCAAGGCAAAATGCTCCATATCGAACATATCGAACTGCTGAGCGGCATTCATAAGGCAGTCAAAGCGGTGTTACCCGCGATCGCTACTCCTTTCTACGTCCGTTACAACAGCCTTGCCCCTCAAAATCCTGCCCCGTTAAAGTGGACTTATCAGCCCGATTTATTTGGATTTCCCTTTATTGGCGCACTATCGCGCATTAGTCGCTTAACGAATCTGTTTGGGCAGGTCACAACTGTCAACGGACAATCCAGATTTTGGAACGGGGCAGAGGGCTTCTATCGCACCTGCATTTGTAGCGCTCAACTTAGATTTGCCAGCGGGTTAATTGCCGACGTGGTGTACGGCAAGGGCGAAGCGATTTGGAAAGCCGATCGCACTCTGGAGATAAGGGGAGATGCTGGGGCGATCGTCATTGATGGCGAGCAAGGCACGTTGATTCAAACCGACAAAACCACGCCTATTGATATGGGCAGCCGTCGAGGGCTATTCGTTCAAGATATGACAATGGTGTTGGATCATCTAACGACAGGCGCACCGCTGTATGTAACTCCAGAGGAGAGCCTATATGCGCTCAGAGTTGCGGATGCAGTGCGCCGAGCTTCGGAAACGGGAGAGGCGATCGCGGTTTAGCTTTGCGGTACAGAAGCATTGCCGTTTCCGTTCGTCTCGATGGATGTTTTACCGTTCATAGAAAAGGAGATAATGGGTTCTAAATTATTTTCATCAACAGTTACAGGGAGCGTTATAGCCGTCCGACGACGACGTTCACCTCGTGGGCTACCGCCTGCTTTGCCATATTCGCTGCTGTCTTTACCGTATCTGCCGCCAATGCTGAGAAGCATTTGTTCGCTAGCTTTGTTGAGATCGGCTTCGATCGCTTTAATTTTACGGGTGAGGTCGTCTACTTGAGCGAGGCTGGTGTTGTACAGGGAGAGGTGCGATCGCAGGTTTTGAATTTTTTGACTATAGTTTTGCAAGTTTAAGCCGTTAGACCTGTTGGGAAATAAAGAGAAAAATCGCTAGAATGCTTACACACAGTGAGTTTCAAGGATTTTGAGTAAAAATCGCTGAAAGGCTTACTAGAAGAGGGTTTCAAGTATTTTTGGGCTTGTTACCCAACAAGTCTGTT
>JBBRCV010000038.1:0-28564 GCA_038204505.1 Elainellales cyanobacterium | reverse complement strand
TTGATTAAAACAGGCACTCAGAGTCTCTAATTTGCGTTAGGGGATCTCTAGTGTCTTTTCTTTTGGCTCCCAGGCTGTACTATCAACAGCTCTTGATCTGGGCGATCTGATCAGCGATCTCAATCCTGTTCTAAATTCAGGTCTAAATCACTAGACTATGTAATCGTCGCGTGTCTTCTAAGAACGCCTATCTAATTGTCGCGTGACACTGCCTTTTACCACAATCAAATACTTCCCAGCATTCAGCCGATTGCGATAGGGTAATGCATCACTGCTGCCCACGGTTAAACATCTCTAGAATTTGATTATCCATTGCTTTGAGCAATTCCTCTTTGCGAGCGCCCGCTAATAGGTCAACACAATTTAATGTTTCAATCTCTGTGCATACTGCTCTATTTGACACTCCCCAGGGCTAAAGCCACGGGGATTCTTGGTTCACTGAGCCAACTTGTCTAAGTCAATTACTTGATTCAGATAGAGGTCGTTCTCTCCCCAAGCTTTGATTCCCGTGTGCCCCACGGTATTTAATCCCTTTTTCAAGATATTGATAGCAGCATTATGATCACGGTCTTGCACATGACCACAATGTGGACAAATGTGAGTCCGAGTCGAGAGCGATTTCTTCACCACTTCACCGCAGCTAGAGCAATCCTGACTCGTGTAGTGAGGTGCAACGGCAACCGTCGCCACCCCAAACACCTTGCCGAAATACTCTACCCAACGCCGAAAATCACCCCAAGCCGCATCACTGATTGACTTAGCCAAGTGATGATTCTTGACCATGTTACGAATCTGCAAATCTTCCAACACCACGAAGTCGTTAGACTTCACCACGCACCTTGCTGTCTTCACAGCAAAGTCTCTACGCTGGCGTTGCACTTTGAGATGCGCTCTCCCTAAGCGATTGATCGCCTTGCGACGATTCTTGGAACCCTTGACCTTTTTGGAAGTCCTGCGTTGTGCCCGTTTTAAGCGCTTTTCAGATGAGCGCAAATGGCGAGGATGCTCAACGGTGTGACCATCGCTATCGGTATAGAAATGGTTTAATCCCACATCTAACCCAATCGTCTTTTTGGTCGGCCCCCGTTCTTCAGTCCGTTCTACATCCAGCACAAGCTGAACATAGTAGCCATCCGAACGGCGAACTACTCTCACCCGATTGATTTGCTCAAGCTGATAGAAGTTTAGGTCACGAGTGCCCTTCATCTTGAAGCACCCAGCCCCGAATTTATCGGTGAAAGTGATGGTTTTTCTATCCTCTGACAGTTTCCATCCCGTTACCTTATATTCAACGCTGGCGCGAGTTTGATGTTTCTTGAATTTGGGATATCCCTTTTTACCTGGAACCTGCCTTTTGCAATTGTCGTAGAACCGAGCAATGGCAGACCATGCCCGTTCTGCGTGAGCTTGTCTGGCTTGGGAGTTGAGCTTTTTAGCCCAAGGGCAGGCTGGATCATCCGCCAATGTTTTGCAGTATTTGTACAAATCATTGCGGCTGACTTTTGGGCTATCCATCCAAAAGCGAAGACAAGAATTGCGAATAAATTGAGCCGTCCGAATGACTTCATCTAAAGCCTCGAACTGCATAGATTTACCCTGCAATTTTGCTTCCAGAACCAGCATTCTTACTCCAAATATTTCAGCGTAACTTCTATACTCTACAGCAAAAGACCCCGGATTGCGGAAGTTTTCTAGTCAGCCAGTTAACTAATTGCTTCTTCGCTGGGCTCAGTCGCGCGGCTTATATCCCCATGTCTGAAGCCAGGGGCTTTACGCCTGTTTTCGGTAACCTAGAACACAACTTCTGGGAGCCATTCTCTCTTAGATCAGTAAAACGCTATTCATTCACCGATCTAACACTGATCTAAAAATATGCCCGAACCGCATGACCCTAACCATCAGCATCACGCCTCCCACTCCTGTCCTCACTGTGGAGGCAAGACTTCTTCCACTGCCGCCACAGACCAGGAAGAATCAGAGCATCCCTCTCATCACCCCTCCCAATTTCTCTCTAAGCAATCGCGCCGCGCTTTCCTAACTTCATTAGGCGCGGCTACAGCGCTGGGCACTAACATGATTGGCTTTCTGCGAGATCCCCAAGCAGCCCAAGCCCAAATGCAAGTTGCCGACTCGATTCGAGATGCAGGCAACATTCACACGCTCAAAGCCACGCCTGAAACTTGCTTCTGGGGTTTTTTTGACAAAGACTTGCCGCCCGTCTTGACGATCGACTCTGGAGATATCGTCTATGTGGAAGCTTTGACGCACCATGCTGGGGATGCGCCTGACTTGCTGATGGATGAAGGAGTTAAGGCAGTCTATGAGAAAGTTACCGATCGCGGACCAGGCGTTCACATCATGACGGGTCCTATTGCCGTTCGGGGGGCAGAAGTTGGAGATACCCTGATGGTACGAGTGCTCAAAACACAACCCCGCCTTGCCTACGGCAGCAACATCGCGGCTCACTGGGGCTACCTGTACGATAGCTTTAAGAAGGAGCGCATCACCATCTACAAAATTGATGCGGAAGCCAATCTGGCTGAGCCTGCCTTTGCCTATGATTTTAAGGGAAGACCCGTCTATGATACTCCAGGCTTCATCACGGCTCCAGATGCCAGCGCCAGGGAAGTGATTAAAACCAAAGTGGCTATTCCAATGCGTCCTCACTTTGGGGTAATGGGAGTCGCCCCTCAAGAAAGTGGGCGCATCAACAGCATTCCCCCCGGTGCGTTTGGTGGCAACATTGACAACTGGCGCAATGGAGCGGGGGCAACTATGTACTATCCGGTCTTCAATCGCGGCGCGAATTTCTATGTCGGCGATACACACATGGCGCAGGGCGATGCTGAATTGTCAGGAACGGCGATCGAAGCGTCGATGAATGCCTATTTGCAGATCTTCGTCATCAAAGATTTCACGATCACTAATCCGATTATGGAAACTGAAACGCACTGGATTACCCATGGTTTTAACGAAGACCTTAATAAAGCCATGCGCCAATCGGCTGACCAGATGCTAGATTTTTTGCAAAGCAAACGGAACATGAGTGCTGATGAAGCTTACTCTTTAATTTCGGTTGCGGTGGACTTCAGCGTCACGCAGGTGGTAGACATTCGGCGGGGCTGTCATGCTGCACTTCCCAAAAATGTGTTTCTGCCTACTCCTTATTCCACGTAGGTTATGACCCTATCTTGCAGTAGCTATTTGCGAGATGGATAGCTGCTGCAAGAGGATTGAATGCTTTAGAACGATGGCAGTATTGAGGAGCGTTTAACTTGAACGATGTACTAATTAAGGGTGGGCGGATCGTAACCGCTGTGGATGATTATGTGGCTGATATTTTGGTGCGGGACGGGCAGATTGAGGCGATCGCCCGAAATATCCCAGCAGATGCGGCTGAAGTTCATCAGGCTGAGGGTTTACTGGTGTTTCCGGGCGGGGTAGATGTGCATACTCACATGCAATTTAACCTGGGTGACGCTCAAACTGTAGATACCTTTGAAACAGGAACCCGCTCAGCAGCATTTGGCGGTACGACCACCATCATCGACTTTGCGCTTCAGAAGCAGGGCGAAACCCCCAAGCAAACCCTCGATCGCCGACTGGCAGAAGCAGAACCGCAGTGCTGTGTTGATTACAGCTTCCATATTATTCTGACCCACGTTACCCCCGAAACCCTGGCTGAATTGCCCGACTTGATTAACCACGAAGGCATCTCTAGCTTCAAAATGTTTATGGCTTATCCTGGTGTGCTGATGGTCGATGATGCCGACATCTTCCGCGCTATGCGTAAAGTGGGCAGCCACGGCGGCATGATTAACCTGCACGCCGAAAATGGTGGTGTGATTCAGGTGCTAATCGAAGAGGCGCTGGCACAAGGCAATACGTCACCGAAGTACCACGCCCTCACCCGTCCCAGCATCATGGAAGGAGAAGCAACGCACCGAGGAATTCGGCTGGCGGAACTGGCGGAAATGCCCGTTTATTTCGTTCATCTTTCGGCAGAAGAAGCGCTAGAGTCGGTGGTGCAAGCGCGCGATCGCGGTATTCTTGCCTTTGCTGAAACTTGTCCCCACTATCTATTTCTGACCGAAGAAGAATACGATCGCCCCGATTTTGAAGCGGCAAAATTCGTTATGACTCCGCCTCTACGCACCCACAAATGTCAGCATGAACTGTGGCGCGGTTTAAGGTTCGATGACCTGCAAATTGTCTCCACCGACCATTGCCCTTTTTGTTTTAACGAGCAGCCTTTTGGTATTCAAAAGTCGAAGCAAATGGGGCGCGAGAATTTTGAGAAAATTCCTAATGGCGCTCCCGGCGTTGAGTTCCGTATTCCTCTATTGTTTGACGGTGGCGTTAATGCAGGCAGAATTAATCTCAACCGCTTTGTGCAACTGACCGCCACTGCTCCCGCTAAAATGTTTGGCTTATTCCCCAGAAAAGGGGCGATCGCCGTAGGCAGCGATGCCGACCTGGTGCTGTTTGATCCGCTCAAACCCCACACCCTCAGCGCTAGCACTCACCACTCCAACGCCGACTACTCACTCTACGAAGGCAAGCCCGTCACTGGCAAAGTCGAGAAGGTGTTTCTGCGCGGACAACTGATTGTCAATGGTAATGAATGGCTGGGCGATCGCGGCGGCGGCAAGTTTCAGCGGCGATCGGCATCAGGACGGGTGATGTAGTATCACTCAGGAGCAGTAGACGTAATCGAGGATACATTTACGAGTGTTGAATTTTGTTACGCTCACCATTCGCAAGAGCTGATTTTCCTTCCCTCAATAAACTTGATTTGTGAAAAGTCGTATGATTCCCCTTAGTACTAAAACTTCTAGAAAAACATTCCTGTTAGGTGTTGCTGGATTCGCTAGCGCTTTAATGTTTAGTTCTTGTGCTGCCCCAGCCAACAACTCTGCGGCTACATCATCGCCCAGTTCTGCCCCTAGTTCTGCCCCCCAACCCTTAAAAGTAGGTGCTAATGTCGGTAACGTGCCCTGGGAGTTTGAGGACAAGAGCGGGCAGCTCGTAGGGTTCGAGGTTGATTTAGTTAATGAGATTGGGAAACGTTTGAATCGCAAGGTCGAGTTTGTTAACACGCCCTTTACAGGATTGTTTCCCGCTATTTCGTCCAATCGAATTGATGCGGCAGTTTCTTCAATCACCATCACCCCAAAACGTCTGAAAACGCTGGACTTTGCCCAACCTTACTATGACAGCGATCAGTCTTTAACCGTTAAAGCTGATAGCGGTATCAAATCAGCCAAAGACCTGAAGGGTAAGGTGGTTGCAGTTGACACAGGTTCAACTGGCGATATCTGGGTCAAGGAACATATGCAGGAGTACGGCTTCAAAGATGTGAGGCGCTTTGAGGGCTTGAACCCTGCCATGCTGGATCTAGCCGCAGGTCGGTTTGATGGCTACATATCAGACATTCCTGCCACGCTTTACTACACCAAAGATAAGCCTGAACTTAAAGTCGTTGAGCGGCTCAAGACGGGAGAGCAGTACAGCGTCATGTTTGCGAAGGATAGCCCCCTACGTGACGAGTTCAATCAGCAAATTGCAGCTATGAAGAAAGACGGCACTCTGGCTAAAATTTACGAAAAGTGGTTTGGCAGTGCGCCTGAAGCCGGAACCTCTTCGGTTAAAGAGCTGCCCGTACCTAAGTCCTAGTCCTTAGATAAAACCCATCCGTTGAGCCTCTTCTCTCTACTCATCAGCAGTTATAAGAGGCTCCAGTCCTATGAAAATCATTGATACCTTCTTCAACTGGCAAGTTCTACAGGAGTCTCTGCCTGCCCTGCTTATAGGTTTACGCCTGACCATTGCTTTAGGGTTAGCCAGTATTCTAATGAGCAGTCTGCTAGGTTTGGGGATTGCTCTGCTGAGACTCTATCCTCCCCCATGGCTGAGAGCGATCGCGATCGCCTACATTGACATTATGCGGGCGATGCCTTTGCTCGTCATGCTGATCTTGGTGTACTACGCTCTACCTTTTGTGGGAATCACACTAGATCCTTTTTCAGCCGCGCTCTGGGCTATTTCGTTAGTGGGTAGCGCTTACGCCGCCGAAATTTTTCGGGCAGGAATTCAAGCAATCCCCAAAGGACAGCTAGAAGCAGCTCAGGCGCTAGGATTGAGTTACTGGCGACAAATGGGGGATGTAGTGCTGCCCCAGGCGCTCAAAATTGTGGTGCCGCCTTTGACCAACAATGCAATTTCTTTAATTAAGGACACTGCCCTCGCCTCGGTGGTCGCTATGCCAGAGTTACTTAAGCAAGCCACCCAGCAGCAGTCTTTGGCTGCAAATCCTACTCCTTTAGTAGGCGCTGGGCTATTGTACTTACTACTGCTGCTGCCGCTCGTTCGATTGGTTGTTTTTCTAGAGCAAAAACTTCGATGACCCGTCCCTTTATTCAGCTACGCAACCTCTCAAAGCGATTTGGCAAATTCTCAGTTTTGCGTAATATTAATTTAGATGTTGCTGATGGTGAAGTGGTAGTGGTAATTGGTCCCAGTGGCTCAGGTAAATCCACCTTGCTCCGCTGTATTAATTTGTTAGAAACCTACGATTCTGGAGATGTGTTTGTCGATGGGATTCGGGTGCAGCCTGGAGCGGAATTGGCAGCGGTGCGGCGTAAAGTGGGGATGGTATATCAGCAATTTAATTTATTTCCGCATCTAAGCGTTCTTCGCAATGTGGCGCTGGCTCCCATGCGGGTCAGAGGGCTATCTGTACGACAGGCAGAAATGCAGGCTCTAGCATTGTTGCAACAGGTGGGCATCGCCGAACAGGCGCACAAACATCCGCCTCAGCTTTCAGGGGGACAGCAGCAGCGAGTGGCGATCGCCCGTGCTCTGGCTCTAGAGCCGAAGGGATTACTGTTTGATGAACCGACTTCCGCCCTCGATCCAGAGATCGTGAGTGAGGTGTTGGATGTCATGCAACAGCTAGCGAGAACGGGAGTAACAATGATGGTGGTGACTCATGAGATGGGATTTGCTCGACGTGTAGCCGATCGCGTTATTTTTATGGAGGCTGGAGAAATCATTGAGCAGGCTTCTCCAGATGTCTTTTTTAATGATCCACAACATCAACGAACTCAAGCTTTTCTAAACGCTGTCCTGCATCATTAGCTCTTTTAGTCACAGCTCTTTTAGTCACAGCTCTTTTAGTCATTAGCTTTCTTAGGTGTATCTATGGCAATTCCGACCTTACAGCTCGACTTTGTGCGTGAACAGTTCCCCGCTTTATCCGGCGACTGGACTTTTTTTGATAATGCTGGCGGTTCCCAGACTCTTAAGCGTGTGGTCGATCGCATTAGCGAATTTTTGCTAACCTCTGATGTGCAGTTGGGAGCCTCTTATGGCATTTCTCAGCTAGCTGGAGAACGCTTGGCTAAGGCGACTCAAGCCATGGCAACTTTGATTAATGCCGCCGATCCAACTGAAGTGATCATGGGTTCATCCACGACAATGCTGCTGCGGATTCTCTCACTTTCTCTGGTGCAAACCTTTGAACCAGGCGATCAGATCATTGTGACAAATTGCGATCACGAAGCTAATATTGGAGCCTGGATTGACCTGGAAAAACAGGGAATTGAGGTCAAGGTTTGGCACCTGAACCTGGATACGCTAGAGCTGGATCTAGAGGATCTGAAAGCGTTATTGAGTCCTCGGACTCGGTTAGTTGCGGTTACCCATGCCTCCAATATTTTAGGAACCATTAATCCTATTAAGGCGATCGCTGAGCTGGTTCATGCTCAGGGAGCCTTGATTTGCGTAGATGGAGTTGCCTATGCTCCCCACCGCTTACTAGATGTGCAGGATCTGGACGTTGATTTCTATGTGTTTAGCTTTTACAAAGTTTATGGTCCACACCACGCTTTGCTCTACGGTAAACGCGACCATTTATTAAAGTTGCCAGGTCTCAATCATTACTTCATTGACTCCACCAACATTCCTTATAAGTTCCAACCAGGCAACGTTAATTACGAGCTAAGTTATGGAATGTTAGGACTCTGCGAATATTTAAGCGACCTGTCACGGAGACACTATGGCAACTCAGCAGCACCGGATCTGCGCCAGCAAATGCAACAAGCTTTTGATTTAATTAGCATCTACGAGGAACAGCTTGGAGAACACTTGCTGAACTATCTAAGCAGCAAACCTAACGTTCGGATCATTGGAAAGATTACTGCCGATCGCACCCAACGAGTACCAACGATCGCCTTTGTAGTAGACGGAGTTGATAGTGCCACCATTCCACCCAAAATTGACCCCTATAAGATCGGCATTCGGTACGGTGATTTTTATGCCAAGCGGTTAATTGAAGCGCTGGAGTTGCAGAATCAGGGAGGCGTAGTGCGCGTCAGTATGGTGCATTACAATAGTCTAGAAGAGGTCGATCGCCTGATTAAATGTCTCGACTTGGTGCTTTGAAATTGGGTGTTGCTGAATGGCGGGAGGGTTTTGTAAAACTTGGCATGGTTCAAAAATGGGACAAGCGATCGCATTTAATCTACTCAAAAAGTTCATTCGCTTCAAATTCCCTAACGTACAGCGACTAACGACTGTAGAGTTTGCTCAAGCACTAACACATGCTACACAATCTCCAGATGCTACACAATCTCAACCACTTATTTTGGATACCAGAAGTGAGGCAGAGTATGCAGTAAGTCATCTTGTAGAAGCTAGACGATTTGATGGTACTGCTGATTTGGCGATCGCCCCTGCTCTCAAAGACTTACCGAAAGATACCCAAATCATCGTCTACTGTTCAGTCGGTTACCGAAGTGCCAAGGTTGCTCAACAGTTGATGAAAGCTGGCTTTCAGGATGTCTCTAATGTAGAGGGCGGTCTTTTTCAATGGGCAAATGAAGAGCGCGCAGCAAAAACACCCTGCCCCGGAGCGCTGGTTCATAACGGGCAACCGACCCAACTGGTTCACCCTTATAATGCAGTGTGGGGAATGCTGCTAAACAGACAGAATCGTTATCGTTTTTAAGAGAAATCGCGTTTTAATGATGCTCACGCAATTTCTCTCCTTCCCGTCTCTTCATTGTCAGAGTTGCACATGATTTATCAAGCGTTTCGCGGTTTCAACACCTGGTGCTGGGTTCTGGCGTTACTGAGTTTGGCGCGATCGCATCTTAACTTCAGTCAACAGTAGGAAACTAGAATGCCGCGTGTCTCAATTATTATTCCCACATTAAATGAGTCCAGCAGCCTAGGGCGCACCTTACGCCATTTGGCAGTTCTCGATCCATCCGCATTAGAAGTGCTGGTTGTAGATGGTGGCAGTGACGATGAGACGGTGGCGATCGCGCAAGCTGCTGGCGTTCAAATTCTTGCCTGCGATCGCCAGGGACGCTCCATTCAAATGAATTATGGCGCTAAGGTGGCGATCGGAGATGTGCTTTGCTTCCTCCATGCCGATACCTGCGTGCCGGACGACTTGATTGCGGTAATTGAGCAAACGTTAGCCGATCCAAAGATTGCCCTTGGCGGCTTTATCTCCTTGATGACTAGTACGCAGAATACCCGTTGGGGAATTTCACTGCACCATTATCTGAAGACGTACTATGCACCGCTGCTGTTTAGACCTCATCTATTTTTCAGAGGATTGCGCCTGCTATTTGGCGACCAGGTGATGTTTTGTCGGCAGTCTGACTTTTGGGAATGTGGCGGCTTCAATGAAGCAATGCCGATTATGGAAGACGGTGATTTGTGCTTACGTTTACTTCAAAAAGGAAAAATCCGCCAAGTTAATCGCATCGTGCAAAGCTCCGATCGCCGAGTTGCCCATTGGGGAGTCTGGAAAGCCACAGCGATCTATGTCTACATCGGTGTGTTGTGGGGGATTGGCGTTTCTGCAACCTATCTCAAACAGTTCTATGAGGATATTCGTTGATTGAGGCTCCAATCGTAGTCGAGATAGACAATTGGGGTCGAAGCTGACAACGGTAGATCGGGCTGGAGGAAGGAGCGAATATAGTCTGGAATTGAGGGTGACACCGCTAGAAAATCTTGCCGATACCATTTGAAAATTTTGCTGCAAGAGAGGATTCCGGTTTGAGCATCGTAACGAACTTTGTCAGAATTGTTGATAAACCGCACCGCGTCTTCTTCAAGCTGCTGAGTTACCTTTTCAGCGGCATAAGACTCGCTCCGCAGTAAAGGGCAACCTAGCGAAGCACAGACAATTGCAAAATGAATACACGGCTCCTGCAAGCGATCGCGCAACATCTGATTTTCGATTTGGGCAAGGCTGTAAGTCTGATCAGCAAAGCGATACGCCCGTCGTTGAAAAAACCATAGAAAGGCGATCCAGTTAGGAATTCCAAATATCAAGGGTCGAATTGAGGCGATCGGGTAGCGTTCCAAAATCGTTGAAACTGTGAACGCATTGTAGAGATTAATCCAGAGGGTAAGCTGCTGCTCATGGGAGAGATTTGGGTCAAGATCTAACCGTTCTAAAGTGGTCAACCAACGGGTTAACGTCTGAGGATTTTGACTTTTCCAAGCATGGTAATTAACTCGCCCTTGCGGGTCTACATACTGGTGGAGCAACTCATCCCAAATTGTAAAATCAATCATTAGTAACAGGAGAACACATGATTAGCCACTTTAATGAAATGTTTGCTTACTGAGAAAATAGGGTGAAAGGCATCGTTGAGAACGGTGTTCTTTGAATTATACTGGCTCATCCGAGTTGTTCAATGGCACTGTAAACGGCAGAGGCGATCGCGCCTGGAGGCATTCCCTGTAAAATTTGCTGCCCTTGTTGCTTCAGAAATCCTTTGAAAATCTCGTCACTTTCAGCCTCAGATAAAATCAATTGACGCATAAGTTCCGCCTGCTGTTCAGGAGTTGTTGCCACATTTTGCCGTTGAAATTGCGCCAAGAGCTGTTGGAGTTTTTGGGTCATTTGGGCGGGGTTACTTCCTTGAGCGACGATGCTTCGCACCTGATTGGCGGCTTCGGCGTACTCGATGTGTCCAGAGCCTGCAAGATTGGTGATGGTGCTACCTGTGATGTTGAAGATGTTACCAAAGGGTTGTGTGCTATAGTTTCTCAGGGCTTCAGATTGATTTTGAAGGGTGGAGGTTTGGTTCTCCATGATGCCCATTAACCGATTGATCTGTTGATCTTTGGCGGCGAGTATTCCCCGAAGGTCTTCGTAGGTAGCGATTACTTTTTGCTCAACTTCTTGCCGAGGAATACCTTCTTTGTGAGTGACTTTAACGATCCAATAGTCTCCCCGTTGCTCAACGCCTTTAAGTTCTAGCTCTAAGCCGTCATCTTCAAGGCGGAATTTGTCAAAGGTAAAGCTTAAGGCACGCCAATCAACTTGATCTTTGAAGACAAGTTCGACGGCGTTTGTTAACTTTTGAAACAGAGATTGAAATTCACCAGGTTCAAAGTTGCGATCGGGAGGATAGCGATCGGTGGGGCGATCGTCTTCGTACTCCCGGTAAACATAGTCACACACTATTCCGTCAAATTGAGTCTGTTGATTAAAACTCCAGTCTTTGATGCAAGCCCCGGTTAAATCAGTTCGGCTGAGATCAGCATTCGTAAGAATTGTCCGCAATAAAATACTTTCACGCAGATCTGCGCCACTTAAATCTGCATAATCAAGATTTGTTTCAGTTAAATTGAACTGCCTCATATCGACATTTTGCAGATAAGCACCTCGTAAATTTACTCGGCTAAATTCGTGATTTTCACTACTTCCCTGAGTGAGTAGTTTTTGGACTTTAGGAACGTCTAAATCAAAATAGCGATTGTCAACTCTGGCACGTTCTAAGCCTCCTACATCTTTCAAACAAGTTCTATAGATTTTTCTTGCTCTAAAGTCAGTATGAGTTAAATCTGCTCCCTTAAAATTTACCTTCGTTAAGTTTGCCTCGTAAAATGATGTGCCCCCTGTTGCGGCCCAGAAATTAGCATTATTCTTAATCCAGGAAAATTTAGAAGAACCCCTAATCACACTTCGAGCAACAATAGCACCTGAAAAAACAGATAGAGATGCTGGAATGAGAGATAGAATTACCTCATATGGTTCGGGATCTAAGGTAAATTTTGCCGACAAAAAGAGAAGGACTGAAGTTGTTAGCATCGACGTAGCAATAGTTAAAAATCCTGCAAATAAATTAAAGCAAAAAGTATTAAAAACAACCAATTGAGCGATTAGTACTACTTCTAAATAACAAAGAAATATACTAAATAAAAGTCCAAGATTTGCAGTCCAAAGTAAGTTGAGCTCTGATGTTTTTATTGCAGGAATAAAAAATATACTGCTTAGTAAAGCTATCAACAAGAGTAAGCTAATACCGACCAGATTAAAATCTTGGCGTATTATCATGACTAACGCAACAAAGTACGTGCCAACTTCTATTGCACAAAAAAGAGGGTGCACTTTAACTGAATTGTAGATTACCCCGGCTAAAGAACCTCCATTTAGAATAGAAACACCGCTTGCTGCACAAGTGACAACCAATCCTGTGCTGAGCAATACTAATTTATGCAGATTTTTTTGACCCGCTATGCAATGCTGAAAATCTTCTTCAAACAGGCAAATTGCTTTGAATTGTGTTCCCCTAATATCTCTTTGCTGATGATTATGCATCGTTATTTGGGTGTGCGACGAGACAGCAGGAAGGACAGAATGTGCACAGAGGATTAAAAAAATTATTTTCATTAAGAGCTGAAATGTTAATAGGTTGAGTTGCCAGAAACTCTATAATCTCGGCAGGTAAATCCGTGAGAGTTCCCATCTCTGAAAAAGTTAACCCCACGTTATTTAATGTTTCTTGAAGTCGAAGTTTTGTAGCAGGTAAGCTAGTATTAACTTGCAAATCATCAAGAGAAATATCTAAAGCATTAGATACCTTTAGAAGATTCTCTTTAAGTTGAGGATTTTCTAAATTTTGCCTCGAAATGGATTGAGTGCTGAAGAGACCAATAAAACTAGGATGAACCTTTGCTCTCTCACTTAAGTCTTCAATTGTCATCTCTTTTTCTTGCAGCAAGTCAAGAATTCTTAGATTAACAGCTTCTTCTTGAGTTCTAGAGTGAAATAAATCAATCACAGTAAGATTCAATGACTGTGAAATTTTTTTTAATTCAGTAGCAACATCACCTGTAAGATTAAGAGGCTCTTCGATCAGGGCTCGAATAAATTCTTCTGATACACCTGAGCCTTGGCTCAATTCTCTAGGAGATAGTCCTTTTTCCTGTAAAATCTCTTGAATACGCAAAGTAGCCATCAGTAATATTCTCCAAAAATTAGTAGTTTACAAACTGTTCAAATACGATCTGAAATTTATATTTCTAAGTAGGTAAGTATGTTTTGACTCAGTAACTTATATGACTTGGATCTGTGTACAATCGCTCAATTCCTGTACACTTAAACTCTATTTATCAAGAAACTTTTGAATTTGGAGAGTAACTACACGTACTTAACTCCTGCATCAAGTTGCCATAAGGATCTTCACTACAACAATATCAGACTTATCTCAAAATACGCGCATATTACAATATTGTTTTTATTTTTAACTTATGTTCTGTTTATTTTATTTGTTAATTTTCATACCGGAGCTAAATAAGAACAGGTAACTCATGTTCCGGTATTCCCTCCAACTGAATCGCACTTCGCCCAAACTCAAACGCCTCACCAATCGATCGCCCTGCCCCTAACGCATCATAAAAACCACCCGAAAACGCGATCGCCGCCCGGTCTAAAATCGCCTGTTTCATGCCAATTACATAAGGAATATGCTGCGCGATCGCCCCCGCCTGTACCTCTGAATAACAACCATTTAACACCACACACTCCACAGGTTTAGGCGGTTTAGAGAACAGGGCAAATAATCCCACTAATGCCTCAGTGCTAATCAACTTTGCCTGACCCAACTCATCCTCAAACAACAGCCCCTCTTCTCCTTCGCCATGACCAGAGAAGTGAACAATTTGAGGTTGGTAATCAAGCAGCGCCCGACGCATATCCATCGCTGTTACTGCCCAGCGCTGCTGAAGCACAAAGCGATCGCGGTATCGAGAACGTTCTAACCCGGTTTGAAGCGATCGCGCTTCTTCGCCCAACCGTAGAGGAAGTGTGCCTTTAGGATTTGCCGCTAACATCAAAATCGTTTTGGTCAATGGAGAATCTTCATTCTCAAAACCCTGGCGTGGTGTGGATAATGGCGGCGGCGGTTGATGATAAATATTACCCGATCCGGTGAGGTTGGTAATGTTGCTACCTGAAATATTAAAGATCGTGCCCTGTAGCTTATCCGCCCTATTTTCAGGTTGTGCCTGACTTGCTTTTTTCTGCAATGCCTGATCGGTTTCGGGTGAAACTGGGCGTTGGGAAATTGCTGGTTTTTCAATTACATTTGCTGTATCCAGATTCGCTGCATTAATCATCACTGAAACCTGCTTAGTCGTCCATTCCCGACTGGGCGAAGCCGCTACTTTGAGCGATCGCGTCGGTGGTTGTTCTGCCCCGATCGCCGCCAGCAATGCCTCTAATGGATTGCTCGATCGCGTCACCGAGTTACGCTGCACAATTGGCTGATCTAAAGACGGTAGCTCCAACCATCGAAAATTAGCTTGTCCCTTTGTGGCAAATACTTTGACCGTATTTTCGACCCTTGCGGTATCTGCGAAGCAGTGCGTCTCTCCCGATTCTTCTAAAGATGGCTGGATGGGAATTTTCTCTTCCTTACCAGGTTCTAGCGTCATGAATTTCTCTGTAGGTTGAGCTGGGTAAATCTGTGTGACTGACCAGTTGGCGGCAAAGTTTAAGATGGCAATGTTGAGTGTGTACAACGAGCTGTTGCGAACCGATAAAAAGATGTGTTCGCCCGTCTTAACTGTTGGTTGAGTCGAGTCAGTAAATTTCTGGAGTTGGGCAGTGGATGGAATCGGATCACCGCGATCGTAAAGGTCAGAGGTGCCGAGCCATTCCACTATCAGTTTACCTGACAGAGGCGAGTCTATATCGACGTTATCGATCGCTTTTGCCACCTGATATTTTGCTAAATGAACTAACCGATTTACCAGCTTTTGGGGCGCACTATAATCATTGATTCGCAGCGGTGGATTGATATTTGAAAACGGTTCAGAGCTTCCCCCCGGACAAATTTCGTATTCCCCTTTAGAGTTGATTGCTACGATAAAGCTGATTAATTCCCCATTGTCTCCTGCCGCTACGGTTTCATCCAGTTCGACCCAGCCATTCCCTGACATTGCTGTTTTAATAGCGGTTAAAGCAGTCTGCTGTTGGGCGAAAACTTCCGGGCTTAACTTGTTGGGCGGTAACGGGAATTGCTGTAATTCTGCGGGCGTTGCACATTCCTGAGCAAACAACGAAACCTTGTGAATCAAGCGCAGGGAAAGGGCAACTTGTACCGCTTGATCTCCTGGTTCTACCTTTGCCTTACCCGCGATCGCCTCTAAACTACACAGTGAATCGGTATCTCCCCGTTCAATCACTTTAGCGATCGCCACCCGATGTTCTTTCAGAGCTAAATCGGTTGTGCCGCGCGGGTAAATGGCGAATTCTGCTCCTTTGGTCACGCCATTAGCTTGCCCTACACCCAGAAGTACACGCATTTCTCCAGTTGCGGTATCGGGTTCAACTTTCAACACGGGCACAGCAAATACCACCGATGATCGTTCTTTACCAAAAATTAGGCGATCGCCCTCTCCTAATAGCAGCGGTGTTTGGGAGGGAAACTGGCTGTGAATTTGGGCATTAAGGCGATCGTACAAATCTTTGTAGGTTCGTCCGGGCTGCTGTTTGAGGGTATCCAAAAGCCAATAGGTAAGCGCGCCATTGCGTTCTTTTGTTTCACGATTAAACGCATATTCAAAAGCGTACTCATGGGGGCGACAGGCGGCTAACACGACGCAGCCTTCTGATGCAGGGATGCCAGAAGCTGTTAGTCCTCTGGTAGTGGTGAGCGATCGCCAGGTAGCGCTAAGTTCCTCCATCAAGGCAACGGGTTGATGGATAGACAGCAGGGGCTTATCATCGGTCACATCTCGTCCCCGAATTTCTGCATCGCCTCGGGTTGCGCCTCCAGAATGGCAACAATCCAGGACAAGGGTAACTGTAAGATTTTGCTGCACGAGTTCTTGGAGCAAATGAGCCAGTTCCAGATCGCGCAGATATTGACCTTCAGAAGTTCCTAAATCTGTGGGAACTAATCCTTCATCAACCTCTCCCACGCCCTTAATCGCTTCAAATACTGTGGCGGCTCGTCCACCGTGCCCAGAGTAGTGAATGTAGACCTGTGAGCCAGGAGGAGCCATTTGCCCTAACCTCCTAAAGCTGTCGATCATATTTTGGCGAGTCGGTAGCCTATCAGCAGATTCAATGGGTTTTGTAGCATTTTTGGGGCTACAAGTCGCCGTTAGTTTCAAAATTTGATGTTCTGGAACGTTCTGCCATTCTTTTAAGTAGGCTTCAACGTGCTGAATATCGCGCACACTTCCACCCAGATTGCCATAGCAACTGCCATCGGGAAGGCGATTAGGCAGATAACAATCAACGCCAATTAATAGGGCATAGAGGTTTTGAGTTGAATCAGTCATAATCGCTTTCCCGAATCAATGTGTCTGCTTTACTTCGAGATAAAATGCACCCAAAACTCACCGTCGGTTTGGCAAGTTTGTTCAATGAGTTTGTAATTCCTGACTCAGTTCAGTATCAGCGGCGATCGCCCCCACATCATACTTAAGATCTTTGTCGACAAAATCTGAAATTTTCATCGTTTTACTCCGGGCTATTTTAAGGGGTTACTTTAAGGGGCGATCGCCATCGTTTACTTGTTACTCAACCGTTAATCAACCGTTACTTAACTTATGCTCAGCAAAGTCTCTTCGTCGTCTCCAATCCTACAATTCCATTCGCATCTAACTGCTGCTGCTTTTGAAACTTGATGGCTTGATCTCCTACCAGTTCGTAGAGGCGACCATCACTGTACAGTTGAAGCGATCGCTCCATACTATTTCCCCAATATTGATATTTTTGTTAAGCAAGCGATCGTTGGTATTACAAAAAGTATATATGCAAACATTTGATCGAAACACCCGAATTCAAACATAATAGTCTGACGCACAGATTTTTCTTACATCTGTTCAAAATCTTTTAAGTATTAGACCCGTTGCTAAGTTCATCTTGAAGAGTTAGCTCTGCTTCAGACTAAGCACCCTGAAAAAGGATAATTTTATCGTTAGAGATCATTCATCTAAGGATTGAAATAGAAAATCTAAGGCTTACGTGAATTGGGTGGGAATACCTGAGTTTTATTCAGCTTAAGCAATCGGGCTACCAATCCAACAACAAAGACGGTACAGACTAAGTTAATTATTTAACCAAAACCACCACCACCCGGTGTTTCAATCACAAAAATGTCACCCGCCTTCATAGATACTTCTGCTTTACTGCCAAGAATTTCGCGCTGCTTCGCAGATACCGCAAGGGTCGCCCCACCCCCTCGCTCAACGCTGTTTTGCCCGATCGCCCCTGGTTCACCACCCTCTAGTCCAAAGGGAGGAATCACCCGATGCCCTGACAAAATTGCCGCCGTCATTGCTTCCCGAAACTGAATCCGTCGAATCACGCCGTTACCGCCCCTGTGTCGCCCTTTTCCTCCACTGTCCACACGGATAGCGAACGACTTTACCACCACTGGAAACCGCCACTCCAGCACCTCTGGATCAGTAAGGCGCGAGTTCGTCATGTGTGTTTGGACTGCATCTGCACCATCAAAATCTCGCCCAGCACCAGAGCCGCCGCAAATGGTTTCGTAATACTGATACCGCACATTGCCAAAGGTAAAATTATTCATAGTTCCCTGAGATGCTGCCATAATGCCTAGCGCTCCATACAGCGCGTCAACGATCGCCTGAGAAGTTTCGACATTACCAGCCACCACTGCTGCCGGATAGCGAGGATTGAGCATACATCCGTCTGGGACAATAATATTTAATGGTTTTAGACATCCGGCATTTAAAGGAATATCATCATCTACTAACGTCCGAAAGACATACAAAACAGCAGCTTTACACACGGCAAGAGGCGCATTAAAGTTACTGTTTTGTTGAGGAGAAGTACCCGTAAAGTCGACTGTTGCAGAGCGATCGCGGCGATTAATGCGAATGTTGACTTGAATCTGACTGCCTTCATCAGTAGGATAGATAAAACAACCATCTTGTAACCTATCAATTACTTGCCGTACCGAGGATTCCGCATTGTCCTGCACATGCTTCATATAGACATTTACCTGCTTTAGCCCATACTGATTCACCATACGACACAGTTCCGTTACCCCTCTTTCGTTCGCTGCAATCTGCGCTTGCAAATCAGCAATGTTCTGGGCTGGATTACGGACAGGATAAATTCCCTGGGTCAACGAGTCCAGTAATTCAGCTTCGAGGAATTGTCCCTGAGCTACAAGTTGTTGGTTATCGAGTAACACTCCTTCCTGCTCAACAGTGACGCTGTAGGGAGGCATAGAGCCGGGAGTAATGCCACCGATATCGGCGTGATGACCACGAGATGCAACGTAGAAAAGAGGCGAGAGGGATGCCTCTGAGAACACGGGGGTGATGACGGTAATATCTGGTAAATGAGTGCCGCCATTGTAGGGATTATTGGAGAGATAGACATCGCCTGGTTTGAGGACATTACCTTTCGCCTCAATCAAGGCGCGAATGCTCTCGCTCATAGAACCCAGATGAACGGGAATATGGGGGGCATTAGCGACGAGTTGCCCCTGTTGATCGAAGATGGCACAGGAGAAGTCTAGCCGTTCTTTAATGTTGATCGAGTAGCTGGTGTTTTGGAGCGTCACGCCCATTTCTTCGGCGATCGCCCGAAACAAATTATTGAAAATCTCCAACCGCACCGGATCAGGTTTCTTTTCCCTTCCGTTGCTGGTTTCTGCCTGGAAATGACTTGCAGGTTTCTCTTCTTTCCGACTCAGGATCAAATGGTTCTGCCCAGTCAATTCGGCACACCATCCCGGCTCAATCACGTTCGTTCCTGTGGCTTCAATAATCAACGCCGCACCTGTAATTCGATCGCCCGGTTGCAAATCTTGACGTTGATAAACAGGCGTTTTGTGCCAATCGCCTTTGGTATAAATCTCGACGATAGCAACAGGTTTTAGCGCTGTGGTTCTGCTTGATATTGTCTCTGGTTCGATCAAGTCTAGAGTCTTGCCGATCGCTTCGACCGAAACCGCTTCTACAATCAATTCCTTGTTGAACATTGTGAAGCCATACCGTTGGCGATAAACTTGCTCAAACTGCGATCGCAGCGTTTCAGGATCAGCAAAATCTACGATCAAAGCCGAATCTGTGCCCTCATATCGTAAATGGACTTTTTGCAAAACTTGGATGTGACTATCCTCTATCCCTTGAGAGGCAATTTCATCCCACCCTGCGGTTGCCAGAGCTGCTAACGTTCGCTGTAAAATGGGCATAGCATCGGGCGTTAAGCGTACCTCTACAGCTTGTTCCTTAAGCGATCGCACGTCCGCCAAGCCCATCCCATACGCCGATAATACGCCTGCCAAAGGATGAATAAAAATCTGAGTCATGCCCAATGCCTCGGCAATTAAGCAGGCGTGTTGACCTCCGGCACCGCCAAAACAGCACAGCGTGTATGCCGTCACATCGTAGCCCCGTTGAATTGAGATCTTTTTAATCGCATTCGCCATTTTGTCGATGGCGATCATTAAAAAACCTGCTGCAACCTGCTGAGGAGCCTGTAATTTACCCGTAGCCTGTTCAATTTCGCCTGCCAGTGCGGCAAACCGTTGGCGCACGACTACTGCATCAAGAGGCAAATTGCCTTCTGCCCCAAATACCGCAGGGAAAAAATCAGTCTGAACTTTACCCACCATGACATTGCAGTCTGTCACCGTCAAAGGTCCGTTCCGACGATAGCAGGCAGGTCCAGGATCGGCTCCGGCAGAGTCGGGACTCACGCGATAGCGGCACCCATCAAACGCCAGAATTGATCCGCCGCCTGCTGCAACAGTATGGATCGCCATCATAGGCGCACGCAGCCGGACTCCGGCAACTTCTGTCTCGAAGGTGCGCTCGTATTCACCGTTAAAATGCGAGACATCGGTGGAAGTACCGCCCATGTCAAAGCCAATAATTTTGTTGAATCCTGCCATCATTGAAGTTTTGACCGCGCCGACAATGCCCCCCGCAGGACCAGAGAGAATGCTATCTTTGCCCTGAAATCGGTGGGCATTTGTGAGTCCGCCGTTAGACTGCATAAACATCAGGGGAGTATCTTGCCCTAGCTCTGCAGCAACTTGCTCGACGTATCGGCGCAAAATGGGAGACAAGTAGGCATCGACCACTGTAGTATCCCCTCGGCTAATCAACTTCATTAAAGGACTGACTTGATGGGAAACCGAGATTTGGGTAAAGCCCATTTCACGGGCGATCGCCGCCATCTGCTGTTCGTGAGCTGGGTAGCGATAACTGTGTAGGAAGACAATGGCGCAAGAGCGAATGCCATCAGCATAGGCAGCTTGCAGCAATTGCAGCGCATCGTTGGGTTGTAGAGGCGTTAACACCTCGCCCTGAGCGCTATAGCGTTCTTCTACTTCGATGACGCGTTCATACAACATTTCTGGCAAAATAATTTGACGTGCAAAAATTTGGGGACGATTTTGATACCCAATCCGTAACGCATCTCGGAACCCTTTTGTGATCAGTAATAAAGTGCGATCGCCTTTACGTTCTAACAACGCATTAGTAGCAACCGTTGTTCCCATCTTGATCACCTCAATGCGATCGGTCGGCATAGGTGCATCAGCAGGAAGTTCTAAAATTTCTCGAATGCCCTGGATTGCTGCATCGCGGTAACGATCTGGATTTTCAGACAGCAGCTTTTTTACCACTATTTTACCGTCTGAACTACGAGCCACAACGTCTGTGAATGTGCCGCCGCGATCGATCCAAAACTGCCAGCAATCCTGTGGTAGATGAGGTAAGTGATTCATATCGTTAAGACTCCTAATCTCTAACTTTAACAAAAGCAAAAACTACAGATAGAGGGCACAAAGTGCAGAACCTCCATCTGTAGTTTTTGTTTTGTATTGCAAAAGTGCAGGAAGCGATCGCAGGTATAGCTGTCAATAGCACTGGTACTGAGCTACGGCGAGGACTCTGGAATGCCTACTTATGCACTGGTTTCTTCTGGCGATCTGCTAAATAGTTAACTGTAAATAGAGTTAGAGCAATTAATGCAAACGAAAAAATAGTGGTTAGAGTACCCAGAGCATATATGGCAGGAGACGTAACATTGGTGGTCATTCCAAAGATTTCTAGAGGAAGGGTATTCGTGTCGCCCGATGCTAGAGAAGTGCGCGTGAACTCGTCGTATGACAACGTAAAACTTAGCAGTGCTACACCCAGAACACTAGAGGCAATCAGAGGAAAAACAATCTGCCAAAATGTGGTGATATCGTTAGCACCCAGATCACGAGAGGCTTCTTCATAAGCTGGGTTAAACCGTCCAAAAATCCCTAGCATAATTAAGAAGGCAAACGGGATTGTCCAGGTAAGATGCGCCCCCAATGCCGAGGTATACCAGGCGTTTTCTAAACCCGCCAGGTTAAATACAACCGCAATCCCTAATGAAATTAAAATGCTAGGAACAATCAGGCTAGAAATAGTGAGGTAAAAAATCAAATTTGATCCTTTGAAGCGACTGCGAAACGCCATCCCTGACATGAGGCTGAAAATGACGGTTAATACCATGACAATCAACCCTAGCCAGAGCGATCGCCAGAAGGCATCAACAAAGTTTCCAACCCGTTGCTCCTCAAATACAGATTGCATCCACGTAAAGCCAAATCCTTTCATTGGAAAGGTTAAATTGCCTTCAGGTCCCTGCAATGACAGGATGAAAATTGCAGACATAGGACCGTAGAGAAACAAGACAAACAATCCAAAGAACCCTGCCAGCAAATAATAAGATAATGGGCGTTTCTTCTTTTCCATAACTCCCTTATAGTTCTTTACGGATATCAACCACGCGCAAAATAGCAGACACCAGAATCAGCGTAATGATGAGCAGGATCACTGCGTTCGCCGCAGCAAGGGGATATTGCAAACTACCAATCTGGTTCTTGATCAAGTTCCCCACCGATGCCACCTGTCCACCACCCATTAGGCGCACCGTAGCAAACTCTCCCATCACCAACGTGATGATAAAAATGGTGCCGATCGCAATTCCTGAAGCGGACAATGGCAGGATAATTTCCTTCTGAATTTGAAAAGGCGAAGCGCCTGCATCTTCAGCCGCAGAGACCAGCGCTCGATCAATTCGCATCATGCTATTGAAAATGGGTGCCACCATAAACAATGCATAGAGATGCACCATCGCCAAAATCACCGAGAAGTCGGAAAAGAGAAACATTTCAATGGGTTTATCGGTTAGATGTAGTCCCATTAATGCCTGGTTCAGCAGCCCTTCCCGTCCCAAGAAGGGAATCCAGGAAATCATCCGAATAATATTTGAGGTTAAGAACGGGACAGTACAAATCACAAACAGAATCGTTTGCCACTTAGGATTCTTAACGTGGAACGATAGAAAATAGGCGACGGGATAACCAATGAGAAAACAGATGAGCCAAACAACTATCGTAAACTTAAACGTATTGAGATAAGTTGCAAACGTGACTTTGGAGGTAAAAACCGTGAGGTAATTTGCCAACGTAAAGCCAGGAATCATGGCATAGCCATTAAAATTCCAGAAGCTGACGATGATGATTGCGGCGATCGGCAACACCAAAAACAGCAGCAGAACGATCGTTTGCGGTGATACCAGCAGGTAGGGTTGGAACGCTTTCCAGTTAAACGGTTTTGTTCGACTGGAACGCGCTGGCTGTAGAGGCGTGGGGAGGTTTGGAGTAGCTGTCATGGTGTTTAAGCTTGGCTGTGGGATTAGAGCAAGGGATGACCCTTGCGATCAGATCGTTAAGGGTCTAAGCTGCTACAAATTCGTTCCACTTCTGAACCAAATAGGTTTGCTCATCCATGACTGAGTTCCAGCAAACAATGTTGGCAAAGCGTTCCTTAAAGGAGCCACCATCGCGCACTGCACCCTTCGATTCAATCTTTTTGCCAAACGGGTCAATGATATCGGTCGTCGCTGGTTTGCCTTCGTACCAGAAATCCCACTCCTCTGGCTTCATAAATTTACGAGCGGTCTCTGGGGCAGCGCTGTAATAACCTTGACGAGCCAAAAACCCGCCCATCCAGCCATCTAACATCCAGTTGAGATACTCGTATGCCGCATCCAGAGAAACACCCTCCAAGTTTCTAGAAACTCCAATACCACCGCCCCAACCGCGATACCCTTCTTTGAGGGGAGCGTAGATACATTCGATTCCTCTTGCTTTGACAGCAGTGACCGCAGGCGACCACATTGATTGCAGCGCCACTTCCCCAGATGCCATCAGGTTGACAGACTCATCAAAGTTTTTCCAAAATGCTCGGAACTGCCCATCTTTCTTGAGCTTGATCAGCATATCGGTGACTTTATCGAGTTCCGCCTTGGTCATGTTGCCCTTGTCACCAAACTTCATCATGCCTGCTGCTTCTACGATCATGGCGGCATCCATAATCCCGATCGACGGAATATCTAGCAGTGCAGTTTTGCCTTTGAATTTTGGATCGAGCATTTCTGCCCAGGATTCAATTTTTCTACCCGTTAAATCAGGTCGGTAGCCTAACGTGTCAGCGTTGTATTGAAATGGGATTAACGTTGCCCAGTCTGTCGCAGTCGGTGAAAACTCTTTAGAATCTTTGTCTTTGACATACATCACTCTGAATGGAGCTGTACCCTGGGAAGAGTTCACCCTCGCAGTTTCGCCAAACTTACCCGTCGTGAAGTAGGGAACGATTTTGTCCCAGTTTTTGATCTTTCGCACATCGATCGGTTGCAGGTTCCCGGATGGATACACCAGGGGCAAACTGAAATATTCACCATCAAAAATGTCGTATTGCTTAGGCTGGGTAATGGCAATCTGGTTATTTTCTTCCGTGCCCAGCGCCCGCAGTTGAATCTTGAAACCCAAATCTTTCTCGGCTTGCGCTTTAATCTCCTTACTTTGAGCAACTCCGGTGCCGATAAACCGGAGGGTGACATCCTTATAAGAATTGGTAATCACACCTGGAGCACCTACTCCACTCGAAGCTTCCTTCTTAGGACTACAGCTTACTGCTGCAACCATCGCTCCAGCGGCGAGTCCGGTTCTGATAACTTGACGGCGACTAATCTTTGACATTGGTATTAAAGCTCACAAAATACAATAGGGATAACGAGAGAAATCTATAGAGTGCGCTGCTAGTAAGGAAGAAAAACGCAATCATCTTTTGACCAACTGAGAACAACCAACTGCCCTTCGCTCAAAAAATCACGATTCCAGTCATTCGTGCGAGCTTTATAGAGCAGTTCCTGTCCAGTTGCCTCAGCCATTAACGAAACTCGCGTCACATACCCAGTCATTTCTACAGCAGTAATTCGAGCGACGACCTGGTTTCCTGCTAGCGTTGATTCGGCTGCAACGTCTGGATTATAAGCTTCTACATGAAGTAAGTCAGGACGAACTGAGCAAGCTGCTTCTGTTCCGACTGGGCTAGAGTAGCCTCGGCAATAAAGGATACCAAAACCCTCTACTTCTAGCTGCACCACATCTAACTCAGCGTCGTTGATCACGTTCTTCACTTTTCCAGTGAAAATATTGTTGTCGCCCATGAACTTAGCAACAAATTGAGAGCCAGGACGATTATATAATTCATCTGGAGTGGCAATTTGATCAAGTCGCCCGTGAGTCATGACAACTACCATGTCAGATAGAGAGAAGGCTTCTTCCACATGGTGCGTTACTTGAATGAACGTTAGACCGAATTGCTTTTGAATCTTGCGGAGTTCAGTTCGCATTCGTACCCGTAGATTTTCATCTAAAGCGCTAAGAGGTTCATCTAGCATGAGCACTTGGGGGCGGGTGACGAGGGCGCGGGCTAGAGCAATTCGTTGTTGCTGTCCGCCGCTGAGTTGGGTAGGTTTGCGATCGGCAGTGTGAGTGAGACCAATCATTTCTAAGATCTCTCCGACACGAGCGTGACGTTCTGCCTGCGGCACGTTCTGCATTTTCAAGCCAAAGTCAATGTTTTCCCAAATGGTTTTGTGGGGAAACAGCGCATAGCTTTGAAACATCATGGAAGTGCTGCGTTTGGCGGCTGGCAAATCATTGACCCGCTTATCGCCAATCAGAATATCGCCGCTAGTAATATCTTCGTGTCCAGCAATCATTCTGAGCACAGTCGTTTTACCGCAACCACTCGGACCCAGAAGACAACAGTACTTGCCAGCCGGAATATCGAGCGTAACGTTTTCAACAGCTATCACGGAACCATATTTTTTGGTGACCGATCGTAGAGCTACCCCAGCGGCGGCTTGTGCTAAAGCTTGCTGAATATTAGTGGCAGAAGATGGGACAGGTCTGTTTACTTCAATCGTTTTTCTTCCGGCATCAATGGTCATGATTGCTCCTGCATGAGAAGAATGGATGTTATGAAACCTGATGAACTCAGTGAAGATCACTGAATGAATGCTTTAGACTAGCTGGAACAATGCCTGACGAGGTTTATCGAAATTTCTGCACATTTGTCAACATACTCCCAGGAGATTTCTTATTGAACTAGATAGTTAACTATTAGACCCAAAGAGATTCTGAAACTGATATTTTTGATACAGTCTACAGAGTACCTACGCTGAATTGTGAACGATAATTGTATACAACTTTTGTACACGACTTTTAACTACCAAAAGGTGTTTCTAGATACAATTCAATGATTTTGATCAGGAGCATAGAGAACAATCAGGGCGATCGCATCTAGTTCAATAGGTCTTCAATAGGTCTTCTTTCAAGCTTTTTCAGCAATTAGCAGTTCACTAAGAACGGAAATTTTGAATCGAAATGATCTAGAACAAGATGATCACAATTTGTCGTTTTTGGCGGCTAATATAGCTATAAGAGACGAGATTATGTCATCATCTTCCTCTAATTCATCTCGCAATTGTACAAATTCCCCGCTAGAAGTCAACTCATCTATGCACGCTGCATCATCGTCCGCTCAATCCAACTCAAAGCCAACTGAGGAGGTTATCTACATGGAACTTTACAATTCCATCCTAGAGCGTCGGCTGCCGCCGAAAACGAAGCTGGGTGAAAGCCTCCTGGCAGAATATTATGGTGTCAGCCGCACCATCATCCGGCAGGTGCTGCAACGGTTAGCGCACGATCGCCTGGTTAAGTTAGAACCTAATCGGGGTGCATTTGTATCTAGTCTTTCGCTTGAAGAGTCAAAGCAAATTTACGAAGCATGGCGGCTTACCGAAGCGGCGATCGTGCGAGATGTGACCAAGACAATTACTCGAAAACAAATCGCAGTTCTAAAAAAACTAGTTACAGAAGAGCGGCAAGCCTGCGGAGCACAAGATATTCCTCGCTTGACATTATTATCTGCTCACTTTCACATGCAGCTTGCCGATTTGTGTCGGAATAGATTTCTGGGCAGGTTTTTAAAAGAGCTAGTGCCCCAAGCTTCCTTGGCATTCTTTTACGAAGTTAAAAGTATGCCTATCTGCACCAAAGACGAACACAGCGAAATTTTAGAATACATTGCATCCGGCGATGAAGAAGCCGCCGTTGCAGCCGCGATGCGCCATCTAGATGGCATTGAGAAAGCCCTAAATTCCCGTGCCTCGCTGCAAAAACCAGCCAGCTTAACCGATCTACTAAACGCTAGGATTCCTTCAATCTCTTAAGGAGATTTCTGAATCAGAATTTACCAGTGGGGCAGGCATCTTGCCTGCATTGAAAGCCATATGCAGGCAAGATGCCTGTCCCACTGAGGTAATTTAATTAATAGAAATCTTTAAAAAAGCAGGCAGGCAGATGCCTACCCTTTGCTGGAGGCTGTCTGCCATTGGCGATCGCGGTCTATGCACCAAACTAATGAGTGCTAGCCTCAGCTAGGCTTGCTTTGTACGCCACCCATGCACCAATGTCAGAAATATCTGGCCAGTTGTATTGCTCAACCAATTCACGCGGATACAAAAAAGCTGTCAACACTTCGCCATCTTCTAATATGACATTGCTGGGATACATATCGGGTGGTTCGTTGGAAGCGAGGTCATCAAACTCTTCCAGGGTTAATTCGTATACTTCGCCGGGAATCGTAATACCCCCTTCAGCTACTTCATAAATCGCTGGATGCCAACCGTCATGGGCGGCATGAAGGCGATAAATCGGACGGGTTTTGGCGGCTCGAATAAATTGGGCATTGCCAAGATTGCCGTGATCCGGTTGTCCTTGTAGAGCAGAACCACAAATAAAGATACGCTTGGTAGTTGTTAGCTCAGCAGAAAGTTGATCTTGCACTGTAGTATGAGTCATGGTTCAATTCTCTCTTAGATTGTATACAAAGTTTGTATACTATATTTGATACATAAACTGGTACGAAAATTCAAGCCCTCTTCTTGATCTCAAGCCCTCTTTTTCATCTATTGTTGCTGCTAGTGTTGATAGCATCTTGCATCATTGCATCTTGCATGATTAAAGAGTGCGTTATGAGAAAAGAGTGCGTTATGGGATGCCATTAGTCATTATGAGAATCAAAGTCATTAATCCCAACACAACTGCCAGCATGACTGAAAAGATCGGTGCTGTTGCCAGATCAGTTGCTAGCCCTGGAGTCGAGATTATTACCTGTAATCCACAGTCGGGACCTGCCGTAATTGAGGGACATTACGATGAAGCCCTGGGTACGGTTGGAATGCTGGACGAAATTCGTAAAGGAGAGACAGAGGGTATAGATGGATATGTAATTGCTTGCTTTGGTGATCCGGGGCTACTAGCAGCAAGGGAGTTGGCAAAAGGTCCGGTGCTAGGAATTGCTGAAGCTGCTATGCACGCTGCCAGTTTCATTTCAACCGGGTTTTCCATTGTCACAACCTTGGGACGAACACGCGTGATCGCTCAACGTCTGGTTGATAACTATGGGATGACGCAATTTTGTCAAAAGATTCGGGCGATCGATTTACCTGTGCTAAGTATAGAAACGACCGATGCGAGAGCCGCAATTTTACAGGAGTGCCGTTTGGCTCTGGAAGAAGATCATTGTGGAGCGATCGTGCTGGGCTGTAGTGGCATGGCTGATTTACCCGCTCAACTAAGTCAAGAATTAGGAATTCCAGTCATTGATGGAGTCAGTGTAGCGGTTAAATTCGTGGAACTGTTGGTCGGGCTAGGGCTAGGAACCAGCAAGGTGGGTGACTTGGCATATCCAACGTCCAAATCTTATAGGGTAGGAGAGTTCGAGAGGGGAGCAAAACCCACGTCTTTTAAGCGTGGGATGTAGCAAACCCTCTCGCGCCCATGCTAATGGGCAGAGTCAGACTTGGGTGGATTAGGCAGTCTATCTATCCAGTCCTCAATCA
>JBBRCV010000037.1:0-28650 GCA_038204505.1 Elainellales cyanobacterium | reverse complement strand
TCCTGCTGTTCCTGGTTATCTCTTTCTCCCCTTCTCCCACAAGGGGGGAAGGGGAGACGGGGAGACGGGGAGTAGGGGAGAAGGGGAGAAGGGGAGAAGGGGAGAAGGGGCATTTTGTCTGAGATTCAAGAAGGCAAGGTTTCTTGAGTTTGCTGCTGAACTACGCTACTCCAATCATCTTGAGTAACCGCTGCTTCTAGCCTTTCTGCCCGATCGCCTTTCCCTTCCTCTAGAGGCTGTTCTTGTGCAGACAGTTCTCGGCTCAGATCACCATCTGCCATTGCTTTACGCAGCTTCAGCTTTTTCTCATCATAGGCTTGACGTTCTGCCTCAGACATGGCAGCGATCGCAGCAGATCCTACCGTGGTCGCCCAGAGTTCACTGTCTGCTTTGTTGCCCGGTGGTATGGTTTCTAGTTCAGCAATCCAGCTATTTTGAAGAGCCTCCATATCATCACGCTTGGGAAAGTCGAAAGATTGCACTCGCACGAAGGCGCAAGTGTCCTGACCCAGTTGAGTTAAGTGTCCTCGTAGGGAAAGGGCAACGTTGCGAGAATAGCCAATGTATTGCGTTTGGCGATCGCCATTCAGCACTGCATAAACCCCGGCAATTTTGGCAGTTCCCACAGACTCACACCACTTAGTCAAAGGTACAATAGTCTCAGCAGACAAGACTGGCTCGGCGATCGCGGGTTCTGGGGCGCTATGTTCATCATCAGAGCTATAAAGAAAACCATGCAGCCCCTGGTGAGCCTGCGGCACGTTCTGATGTTCGATAGGAGTTAGATTGTCAGTTTCCACTTAGCAATTCCGGGTGAGGGGCAATTATTCCACTTATTATCCTTGATGAGTGGGCGCTGTTAGCAGAAAGTATTAGAAGATTAGTGCTTACCCATAAAAAGTAATACTCAATAGGCTACGTCCTAACCAGCTAACGCGTTGAATCGGTGTAGATCAGTGGAAGATCTAGGGGAATACCAGCACCAGAGCAGTTGAATCCGGGAGCGGCATGAATGTCTTGCCAGTGTGCAGAGCTATCGCCGTGCCCGTGATTTAGGGTTAGTGTCAAACGTCCGCTACACCACTGACCGCGATCGGCACTTCCTCCAAACACCGCAGCATCTTTTTCTTCAAAGAAGCCGCTGACGATTCTGCCCCTGCCGCCATCACAGCCAGTGCCACTGGGACTTCTGACCTGAAGAACGCCAGAGTAAGTTACTCCCTGATATTGGGTGGTGTATGGAATGCTATCTCCAGCACAGGCTCCTTCTGCCGCGCCTGGAAATACTGTGTCTTCGCTGGAACTATGGTATTGTGCGCTTCGTTGAACCGATCGAGGAGCTTGGGCATTGACAAAGCCTGCCTCTTGAAATGTGGCGAGTGTCAACATAAGCAGACTTGTAAATAAGATATTTGTTTGATTGACCATAAGATAACCTCAATGGTAAAAAATTGGCGTTGCTGAAGAGTTAGTCTTTAGTAATAATCCATTGACACACTAGGCGATCATTTATGATCACCCATTGAGCAACTAGGCGATCGCGCTTAACTTCTTTAGCGATCGCAATTTGTGTATGAGTGTTTGTTTCAGTTGTACAGACCATGATTTTCTCCGTTATTAGTAATGTAAATAGAGTGGAATTTTTAGTTCTAAATTTTATACAATCGTTGTTATAGATCGGATTTAGAACAGCAGTTTACAAATTATTCATAGACTTCAGTTGTAGTTGGGCGATCGCCCTGCTGATTGGTCAGATGAGGTTTGTAATATCTATTAAATTAGATGAGGTTTATAGATTTAACAGTTTGAAAAAGTTAGAGAAAGTCAGATCCTGAGATAGGAAAAGTGAGAAGCTTAGCAACTTCAAAAGCTAACTGCTGAGAAAATCAGGTAAAATCCGCTACGTGCGTTAATTCAGCAGGACGACGAGCAAGACCATGAGCTTACAACCGCTTTTGAGAGATAAACAGCCTTGAGCACTCTAGACAAGCGATCGCAAAAACACAAGCTTAAAGCAGCAGCAAAACAACGATTTGGTGGAACCTGTGCCTATTGTGGATGCGTTCCCCGTTTTTTGACTTTAGATCATGTCATAGCGCGATCGAAGGGCGGCTTTGATGTGCGATCTAATCTGGTTGCGGTTTGCCGACGTTGTAATAAAAGCAAAGGCAGCCGCCATCTCTGGGAATGGTGGCAAGCGTCTCCGTGGTGGGATGAGGAGAGAGCACATCAACTTGCCTCTAACGTTCTCGTTTGTAAAATTAAGAGCGCAAACTAAAGCCAGAAACCAAGTTAATTTTTGAACTGATTTATTTACTGGTTTGCTTACTGAGGAATTAATTGATTTTGAATCGCTACTACTACGGCTTGAGTGCGATCGCGAACGCTTAATTTATGCAAAATGGCGTGAACATGAACTCTAACCGTACCCGAAGTAATGTACAAAGTTTTAGCAATTTCTAGGTTACTTTTTCCAGAAGCCATTAGTGCTAAAACCTCTAGCTCTCGCTGAGTTAAGGGTACATGCTGAGTCGGGGCGACCCCTTGCGGATACCTCGAAGAGCCTGCCCTCATAGAACAGGGTGTATGCCCAAACGTCGTCCGAATTGCTTGGGTCGCTGTGGCATCCCACCAAGAAGCACCTGCCGCAACAGAGCGCAATGCCAGAATTAAAGTTTCTGCCGCAATGCCCTTAACACAATAGCCTTGAGCACCTGCTTCGACCAAACGAGTAATGAGTGCAGATTGAGATTGAGCAGTCAGAATCAACACAGGCAAGTTTGGGTAGCGTTGTTTGAGTTGGCAGCACGCCTCAATCCCTCCAATTCCGGGTAGTCCCACATCTAGCAAAACAACATCAAGCAGATGCTCACTCGCTTGCTCGATCGCGGTTTCACCATCTTCTGCTTCTGCAACAATTTGTAGCCCTGGTTCTTGCTGCAAGCGAACTCGCAAACCCAGCCGGAACAGTTCGTCATCTTCAACCAGCAGAATTCGCACAGGCAATGACGGCATGATGATTTTGAGGGAGAAGAGGGCATTTGAACCCAAATATTTGAACCCGAATAAAACACCCGTAGGATAACGGTTCTCTGCCCAAATTGTACCCCCCTGAGCGCTCCTAATTTAATGGGAGAGATAAATAAACTCGTTCCTTGATGATTTAGGATTGCTTAGACTATTCAAAACGCAATGGCTTAAGTCGAAAGGCAATGGCTTAAGCTAAACCGCCGCCAGCGATCGCCGGAACGTACTGCGAAAATAAAGTCAGCATTTCGTGATTAAAGGCTGGAATATCTTCTGGCTGACGACTTGTAACCCAATTTCGATCAATAACTACTTCTTGATCAAGCCAGTTTCCGCCAGCATTAACAATGTCGTCTTGGATAGTATGGTAGCTGGTTAGGTTCCGCCCTTCAACAAGCCCAGCAGAAATTAGCTCCCAGGGAGCATGGCAAATAGCAGCGATCGGCTTATCAGAGGTTTGAAATTCTTTGAGGAACGTTTTTACCTTCTCATTTACCCTTAAATTATCCGCGTTTACTGCTCCACCCGGCAGCAGAACAGCATCATAAGCGTCATTACTAACGCTATCGATAGTGCCATCTGGCTGAATGGAAGCGCCTTTTTCAAGGTGACGAAATCCTTGAATAGGCTTCATTGTGGGTGCCAAAATTTTCACAGTTGCCCCTGCTTCTTTCAGAGCACGCACTGGCTCTGTAAGTTCAGCTTCTTCAAAACCATCTGTGACTAGAACCGCAACTCGTATGTTAGATAGGTCAGCCATGATTAAATTTTCCTTGAATACAAAATTTCTGAATGTGCAATTAGAGAATAGAAGAAGTCCAACTTAAATACATCGTTCTGAAGAAAGAACTGAAGCAATCTTCTGGCGATCGCCTTCACAATTCCTTTAGCTCATTATTACTTTTGCTTAATCTCTCGACAGAGAGAGATGCTCTCACTCTTTAGAGGGTGGGTTGACAGATTTCTCCTTGCTAACTTTAATAGAGCAATGCAAAATTAGGAAACACAGTATGCTTGACTCTTTAACTTCTGTCAAAAAATTATCCTTAGCTTTAGGTGTAGCAGGGGTTAGCGCCTTAGTTGGTCTTCCTGCCTTAGCACAATCACCAAACATGACCAATGAATCTCAACGTTTCAGAGAATCTCAAGAGATCAGAATGTCAAACGAAGGCATGGAAATTCTGTGTAGAGTCACTCCTATAAACTCTCGTTGCGAAGGAAGTCCGTATTATACGGGTTCTACAAGCCAATCGCCTAGCCCGAGTACTGCGCCTGGCGAGAACCCTGCCGATTCACCCAGCGGTACCACTGCTCCCACCCAAAATTTACCGAGCGAAACTGACGAGACTTTACCTCAGAACCAAATGCCTGGTAGCCCAGGTGCATCACCTTCTGGATCAGGTGGCTCTATGAACTCTCCTAGTGGATCTGGTCAAGCTTCACCCCAGGGGCAACCTGGGGGCAGCATGAATGGTGGTTCACCTTCCGGCTCAGGCGGCAGCATGGGTTCACCTAGCGGAACCACTGCACCTACGCAAAACTTGCCTAGTGAAACTGAAGGGAAATAGTATTTTTCCGCATCGGGTTAAATGGCACGATAAATAGCCTCACAGGCTCAACTTGTGAAAGGCACACCTAGAAAGCAAAGTTCCTTGTTTAAAGACGAGGAGCTTTGCTTTTTAAGTGTGCTATTTTTCTGTCCTATAAAGTCTAGCTTTAACAAAAGAGAACAGTTATCATTCTCTTTTAAAGTTACTATGATTTTGATAGTTAAAGTATTTCAGGTTATCAAGGATTAATAACGTGCTGTTGCTAGCAGGAGATGATAATGAGTGCCCCAGAAAAGAGTGCCCCAAAAGAATCCTGGCGATCGCCACTAACCTTCCATAAGACGTTCTCTCTGTTGATTGTGGTGACGGCGATCGCTGGATTGAGCAGTTGTACTCAAAGCTCCTCTAATTCGGGAAGCTCACCTAATCCGGGTAATGAGGCTTCACCCCAAAAGGCGGCAGCTACCAACTTTAAGATTGTCACTTCTACCCTACCCATCACCGATTTTACTAAAGCTGTAGCGGGCGATCGCGCCAACGTTACTTACTTGCTGCCGACCAACGTTGGTCCTCATGATTATCAGGCAAAACCCGAGGACGTTCGCACCTTAGCAGAAGCCAACGTACTGGTGAAAAATGGGTTGGGGATTGATGAGTATTTAGATAGCCTCGTTGCAAACGCCAATAATCCCAAATTGAAAGTTATTGATACCAGTGAAGGCGTTCAAACCATTTCTAACGAAGAAGTTGAAGGGCATGCTCACAAAAGCGAAGCACCCGCAGATAAAGCGGCGGGTAAAGTGGCAGAAGCAACGGGAGAACATAAGCAAGAAGGAGAGTTTAATCCTCATATCTGGCTTGATCCAAAACGAGCAGTCGAGCAAGTTGAAAATATTCGAGATGGGTTAATTGCAGCAGATTCCGCAGGAAAAGAAACTTACTCTGCTAATGCCGAAATTTACATCAAAAAACTCAACGCCTTAGACCAAGAAATTGCCACAGTGCTAACTCCCTACGCAGGCAAAGAATTTGTCACTTACCATGATTTTGCCCCCTACTTTGCCCAAAGATACGCTCTCAAAGCCCAGTTTTTAGTAGGTGTCCCTGAAGAAAATCCATCCCCAGCAGACGTTCAGCGCGTAATGAATTCGGTTAAAGGATCTGACCTAAAAACCCTGCTGACAGAACCTCAAGCTGTTGGCAATCCGTTCGATGCTTTGGCAAAAGATTTAAAAGTGCAGGTCAGCAATTTTGATCCGATGGAAACTAGTAGCCCTGAAGGAGTGGAACCAGACTATTACTTGACAGTGATGCGTCAAAATCTTAAAAATTTGCAAACAGCGCTTGGTTCTGCTCAATCGCAGTTGCCCCGCTCGACTTCTACTTTCTTAAGTCTACTGTTACCAATCGGTCGTTAGACTACGCCAAGGCAGTGAACCCAGTGGAAACCATATTAGCAGTTGAAGAATTAGATGTTTATCGGGGCGGGTATGCAGCGGTACAAAACGTTTCGTTTAACCTCGAAGCAGGGACAGATACTGCTTTAATTGGTCCTAATGGTGCAGGTAAAAGTACGTTAGTCAAAGCAATCCTAGGGATATTACCGCGTCATTCGGGGTCGATCGCCCTTCTAGGTCAGCCTGTCGCTCGGTCAGGGCGCTTAGATTCTCGCTTGCGACAGCAAGTTGCCTATTTACCACAAAACTTTTTGTTCGATCGGGGCATTCCGATGACAGTGGCTGAGTTGGTTGACTTGGGTTGGGGCAAGTCGGGGCTACGCTTACCTTGGCAGGCTCGACGGCAGCGAATTAAGGCGGTGCAACAGGCATTGGCTCAAGTAAAAGCCAGTCATTTGCTAGATCAATCCATTAAAGGGCTTTCGGGAGGTGAAATTAAGCGAGTGTTGTTGGCTTATTGCATTGTGCGCCCTCGGCGGCTATTGATTTTGGATGAGGCCCCCGCAGGATTAGATTTTCAGAGTGAAGCAGAGTTTTATCAATTGCTTAACCAATTGAAGTTGAACTATGGGTGGGCAATTTTGCAAATTTCCCATGATTTAGATATGGTTAGTCGCCATTGCGATCGCGTCATTTGTCTAAATCGCTCGATTATTTGCCAGGGAACTCCCGACACAGTTTTATCGCCTGAGAATTTGGTTGCCGCCTATAGTCCAGAACTTACTCGTTATCATCACAATCACTAGTTATTATCACGATTGTTAAGGCAATTACTATTAAATTACTATGCCCTCAGAAGAGATAACGCGGTTAATTGAGCTGTTGCAATTTCCATTCATGCAACGAGCGCTCTGGGGCGGATTAATTTTAGGGTTATTGGGTGGATTACTCGGTAGCTTTGCCATTTTGCGACAACTGTCTTTTTTTAGTCATACTGTTGGGCACGCTGCTTTGCTAGGCATTGTTTTAGGAGTTCTGCTTAATCTTGATCCAACGCTAACGCTACTGCCCTTTACCGTGTTATTTGGGTTAGGTGTGATTTATTTAATTGAGCAGACTGAGCTGTGGAGCGATACCGTTCTTAACATCGTCTTTTCTGCTTCTTTAGCATCGGCTGTAATTGCTCTGAGCTTTGTCAAAAGCTATCAGGGGAATTTAATGAACCTGCTGTTTGGCGATATTTTAGCGATTCGATATAGTGATCTGTGGCTAAGTTTGGCGGTTTTACTGGTGGCGATCGCTTCTTTAGGATTAACGCTGTGGGCGCAAACGTTGCTGACTCTGCACGAAGAAATGGCGAAAGCGCAAGGCATTAATGTGCGGCTTCATCAAAACTGGTTTGTCATACTGCTGTCGTTAGCGGTTGCTGTAGCAATCAAAGCAGTAGGAGTTTTATTAGTTAATGCATTTTTAGTAATTCCAGCCGCCACCGCAAAGTTGTTAAGTCGTCAGTTCGCGGCTTTTATTGTGTTATCTAGCGTTATTGGTGCGATTAGCGCTGTTACCGGAATTGTAGCTTCGGCAGCATTAAATGTGTCTTCGGGTCCTAGCATTGTTGTTGTACAGTTTATTCTGTTTGTATTCGCCGTTCTGTTCTCTCGCTTCAGTCTGTAATCTTCACAGAATTGAGCGATCGCTCGTATTGGTTACGATGGCGATCGCTTAACTTCAGGTATTCTACATCGGTTTTAACTAACTGCCATTTCGCGTAAAAAATTTTGGCGGATTGGGCTTTAACGGGATCTTCTTCTCGCGGTAAAATGACCTTAGAGTTTCTATCATATTTGCGCCCCGATTTATGGTTAGCGTAACGAAGAGAGCGGGTATAGCCCATTTGCAAAAACTTCCGTGCCATGTCCATGCCCACAAAATCATCCTCTTCTTTGTAAGCCACAAATAGAGCATAGATTGCTTCTGCGGATTGGTGAGCAATCTCTGGTGTCTTGAATTTCCAGTAGGGCAATATCTCGCTCTTATAAGGTTCAACGAGCAATACACCTTGTTCACCTTTACCGATGCTATAAAGTTCTGGGTGCTGTCGGAAGTCGATCGCTTTGAAATCGAGAGAGTAATCAAATTTCTTAGTCGGCAGTAGATTTTTAACCACTTGCAGTTGATGATAGATTCTAGTAAAAACCTCAAGTTTCAGCCTATTAAAGCCAGCCGTAACTTGAATCATTCTAGAGGAACATGTTAACAATTGCAGTACTGCTTATAGTGATCTAAGTACCCTTAGCTCTAGTGCTTGTAGTGAGAAATTTTTATAAGCGATCGCCAACTTCTATCTATGGATAGATTCTTGCTCCCTTTAATCTACGCTAAATTGCATAGACAAAAAACTTTACCAGTGCACCTAAATGGAAACCGACCCCCAGCCCAAACCGCCCTTCAATGAAACCAACGCAGATACTCCTGAGATTGGGGGCGGTGTGCCTGTAATTGAGTTTTGGGCAAAGCATACGCTGTCGCCAGAGGGTCCAAAGATTTGGAAAACGCTGCTCCACCATAGCGCTTGTTTATCTTGCTCTTGGGGCACGGGGGGACAAAAAGGTGGATTTACTAATGAAGAAGGTGAAAAGCTGCAACGCTGCATGAAAAGCGTTGAGGCAATCTCAGCCGAAATCCAGCCTCCGATTCCAACGCACTTTTTCGATACTCACTCGATCGCCGAACTAGAACAGCTATCCTCCATGGAAGCCGATCGCTTGGGACGACTGAGCTTTCCGGTAATTCTGCGGGCAGGTAGCACTCACTACGAGCGCATTTCCTGGGATGAAATTTACGCGATCGCTACCGCCGCTTTCCAAAAACATCCAGAGAGAATTGCGTCCTATAGTTCAGGTCGGGGTTCTAACGAAGCGGCATTCTTGCTACAACTGATGCTGCGAACGCTAGGTTCCAATAACCTGGCAGACTGTTCAGATTTGTGTCACGCGCCCTCAACAACAGCGCTCCAAGAGATGTTTGGCACCAAAACATCAATCGTTAGTTTAGAAAGCTTGAAGCAAGCAGATTGCGTAGTGTTGGCGGGAGCGCACTCTTCCTCTAATCATCCGCGTTTGATGAATGAGTTGATTAAACTGCGCGATCGCGGCGGTAAAGTTATTGTGATTAATCCAGTCATGGAAGTTGGGTTAGTTAAGTTCGGTTCTCCTGCATTTCCAGTTAAATCTCTGGTTCCTGGTTCTAAAATTGCTTCGTTGTATTTACAGCCGATCCCTGGTAGCGATGTAGCGCTATTTATTGGTATTCAAAAGGCATTAATTGAACAAGGTCGAGTTAATCAAGCGTTCTTACAAGCGCATACAGAAGGCTGGGAAGCAGTGCTAGAACAGGCGCGATCTCTTTCCTGGGAAACCCTTACAACGCTCTGCGGTGTCTCTCAAACAGAAATTGAGACAGCGGCAACTATTATCGGTACATCAAAGGGTGTAGTTTTTGGTTGGGCGATGGGAATTACCCAACATACGAACGGTGTTGATAACGTTTATAGCATTGCAAATACTGCACTGATTACCGGGCAGATTGCTAAGATGGGAGCTGGAGTCATGCCTGTGCGTGGACATTCAAACGTGCAGGGCTTTGGCTCGATGGGCGTAACTGTGAAGCTAAAGGAAGAGATTAAGCAAGCTTTGGAGACACTTTTGGGGCGATCGCTCAATTTGCCCAAGGGTTACCATACTCGCGATTTAATTGAAGCGGCGGAAGCGGGCAAAGTGGATAGTCTGGTATGCGTAGGTGGCAACATTTATGGGGCTAATCCCGACTCGGCGCAGGCAAAACGAGCATTGGGCAACATTGATACCATTATCTATCTGGCTACTAAGCCAAACATTGGACATTTTAATGGATTGGCAAAAGTCAATACAATCATTATTCCTGTCCTGAATCGGTTTGAAAACCCCCATAAAACCACGGTTGAATCGGGTAATAACTTTGTCCGGCTGAATGATGAAGGCACCACCCACTTGAAGAATGCTGACCTGATTTCAGAAGTCGAATTTTTGACAGAACTGGCGCATCGGTTGCTGGGTGACTATCCTGTAGAATGGCGCAAGATGCAAGATACCCGCTATGTGCGACAGTTGATTGCTAGCACAATTCCTGGCTATGAAAAAATCGCCACCATCGACGACACTAAAGAAGAGTTTACTGTCTCTGGGCGTATCGTTACCGAGCCTCACTTCAAAACGTCATCGGGAAAAGCAAAGATGTTTACCACACCGTTGCCTAATCTGACCCTGCCTGAACCCAAAGACTTTGGCACTGTCGAACCCGCTAACAGTCTCATTCTGGCACTGATGACTGGACGCAGCTATTCGCAACACAACACGGTCGTCTATAAAATTGGCGATCAGTATCGGGGAATGCCTCATCGCTACTGCATTTTACTCAATCGGATCGATGCAGAGAACGCAAACTTAACTGAGCACGATCGCGTTAGTGTACAGGGCGATGCAGGCAAATTAGACGATATAGAAGTGATTTACGGCGCAGTGCGGCAAGGCTCGGCGTTGATGTTTTACCCAGAAGTAAACGTTATCTTTAAAGCAAAGACTGACATACGATCCGGAACACCCGCCTACAAGCGAGTGCCAGTGATGGTTTACAGCAATAAATGATAGAGGCGATCGCCATAAGTAATAGAAGCGATCGCTAGATATGCTCTTACTGACCGCTCGTTCGGCTTTTAATCACCCGTCCATTGCTGACAAAAGAAAGCCCTTGATTGCCGACTGTGTTGATCATAATAGCTTCGATCACAGGAGAAGAAACCTTACTTTGAGCAACCCACTCTACTATAAAAGCAGCTCCTGCTCCTCCGCTGATATCATCCTGATTCACTATAAAATTTGTCGAAGCGAGCGGTTTGAGTTCTATGGGTTGCTCTAGGTACTTGCGAAGTAGTGAACCGTTACTGTCGTAATAATCTACTGAAGCGACAATAATTGGGTAAGTTAGGTCAGTATTGCGGACACTGAGCGTGGCGGTTAGGTTCCAAGTGCGATCGCGCTCCACGGTATAAATGTGTGAGTAAATGGGAACATAAACCGTTTCACCCGCAATCACCTTCACAGTATTATTAAGAGTAACAACCTTTGGTTGAATTGCTGGAGATTGCGGCGCTTGTGGTGTTTGCGATGATGTACAAGCTGTAAGAGATATAATTGCAATTCCAAAATAAAAACACGAATATCTTTTCATTATTTCTTTTACCATAAGGCTCTAACAGTTTGAGAAGTAAAACGCAAAACGCCCGACCCTTGTGCAGTTTGATAAGAGATCTCTAACTCACCTCGGCTATTCACTTCGTATCGCTGAGTACCTTGTAATGCTGCCAGATATTTTGTTTCCTGGTTCATTACAGGCTGCTCACAAGCCATGCGGGTTGAAGCAAGCGCACCTATTTTTAATTGATTAGACTCAGTTTGATAACTGCCATTAAAGCGATTGCAGCCGCCTGAGCCCGAAACGCGATCGCCCTCAAAGCTTGCGGTCAACTCAGTTGTTTGCAGAGGCACAATCGTTGTAGTAACTTCTGAGGCAGGCACAGTGTTCTGAGTATTCTCGTCTATAGCGACTAGCCGCCAACTGCCAACGATCGAAGAGGATTGCGCCATGAGGAGAAGATTGCTGGAGGAAGGCTGGGCGATCGCAGGGTTTATAGCAGCTCCAACAAGCCCAAACGCCAGAGCTACTGCGTAACCCGTTAATTGTTGATTAAATGAAGGTTTATAAATCACGATGTCTACCAGAACTATAAATTGCTTCTAGATTATCTGACAATAAATCAATTAACTCACATTTATGGACAGTTTCCACCAAAAATCAATCTAGACACAAAACTGGAAGGCTACTCAATCTCTTGCGTTTGTTCAATTGGGTTTTGTTTAATTGAGTCAAGCTTATCAGAAGTAGTCTCTACCATCATTTGTTGAGGAATACCAATTTGAATATTGTGGCGATCGAAGGCAATTTTAAGACGACGACGCAATTCCCGTGCTGTTATCCACTGTTTGAGAGGAGCCGTTTTAATCCAGATGCGAATCACGATACCCGTGTGAGAAATTTGATCAACGCCAAACAGTTCTTGGGTATCGAAGATTAAAGATTTCCACTCTGGCTCTTGTGCCATGCGATCGACCGTTTCTCGAACCACTGCAAGAGCATGATCCACATCGGTATTATAGGCAACCTCAACGCGAAAATCTGACCGTGCCCAAGTCCGTGACCTGTTCTCCACTTGAGCAATGAGGTTATTGGGTATAGTGATCAAATTACCATCGTCACTGCGAAGCTGAGTGATGCGTAAATTCAGGTTTGTTACCAATCCAGAAGCCGTGCCAATTACGACGGAATCTCCGATCCGGAACTGGTCTTCTAGTAAAATTAAGAACCCATTAACAAGATCTTTAACTAGGCTCTGTGCAGCAAACGAAACTGCTAATGCAACTAACGCTCCTAGTGCCAGAACCGAGCCTGGTGCCAGGTTAAGCCACTGAAGTATCCAGAGAGCACTTAGAGAATAAACTAGAACTTTCTTGAGCCCTTTAATCACGTTTGCCAGCGTGGATACCCGTTGTAAGTTTGCCTCAGTTAAAGATTGATCTTCCTCTCGGCTTTCAATGAAGCGATCAATGACAAGATCAGTGAGCCGATTAATTAACCCCGTTAAAAACCAGGTAATGAGGAGCACAATCGGAATAGTAATAACCTTATCTGCAAACTGGCGCGTTTGGGGATACACCCTCAAACTATAGGCAGCCCCAATCAGCCAGACAAAAGCGATCGCCCAAAATGTTAACCATTGAAAAAATCGGACAATCTGAAGTCTTCGCTGTAATCCTAAGTAATTACGTAACCCTTGAAAAAACCTCAACCGTAACTCTGGAGCAGTTGTTTCAACATTCGGTATATTAACCACAGATCTATCAACCGCAGAGCTATCAATCGCAGATGTACCGACCGCAGTACTTTCGATTTGAGCCGCTACTCTCTCTGCCTCTTGCTGTTGCTCAAGCCGCTGTTTGCGCCATTTCCAAAAAGTCCAAACACCGCCCAGTAAAACTGTTGACAATACAGTTGTTGCTAAAATTCTGGCTACTTCAGCGTTTTGCTGCTTTAATGCTTCAGGTTGCCGCAGTTCTAGTGCCTGTCGAAGTTCGCTCTCTAAAATTTCCTGCCATCGGCTAGCTAGCCGATCTTGAGTAGTTGAATGAAACTGGGCATCTGTATCTGTTACCGTTAGTAAAACTCTTGCTTCAGTTAGAGTGGCATCTTTGACGAATAGAACAGGCTGCCCGTTGAGTTTCTCGATCGATACTTTTAGGGTTTTGGGGTCTAACATTACCTCCCCAGCCAGTCCACTACCGACAATTAGTTGGTCAAGGTTGGCTTCTACTTGCTTGGCGCGGATTTCGACTGGGATCTGAATACCAGGTTCACTGCGGTTGAAAACAGCTAGAGACGCAATCTTAAATAGTTCTTTCCCGTCCAGGTGAATTCCAGTCGCTTCCAACGTGCCTCGTCGTTCTACACCTGCTGGGAGGGGCTGGGTGCCAGTGGGGTTAGTCAGGGACGGCAGTTGTCCTAAGACAGGAGGACGGATGGTTGAATGGGCGATCGCGCTTATCTGTGTCTCACTTCCCACAAGCAAGAGGAACGTGATGAGACTGGACACCACGAATCGATGCAACCAGTGCGATCGCTGCCACCCAATACGGTTAAATAATAAAGTTAATTTGATACGGTTCACCTTCCTGCATCAGACACTAAAATATCTGATTTTTGTTAAGAAAAATTTAACGAAATAGCTGAACAATACTCAGTATAGTTACGGGTGAACAAGAAAACAAAAGTTCTAAGCCCAATCTGTCTCACTGTAATTTCTATATCATTCCTATAGAAATCTTACGGAAAAGTCTACCTATAAGATATGGAGAAGACGCAATGCCTAAAAAAAATCGTTTTTCGGTTGCTATCCCAGCATTCGCAACAGCAATAGGGCTATCAATAGGGCTGTCAGTAGGATCACCTCTGCTCCCCCGTGCCAATGCCCAAATCAGTGAGCAGGAATTTCAAATGGGGCGTGCCCGCGAAGCCTGTATAGAACAAACTCGGCAACAGTCACTGATCTTTAACAATGTTGTTTCAACTATACCGAACTCCAGCGGTGGGCAAATGATTGGCTCGGAGGTAATTTTGAATGTGGGTCGCTCTGGGGCAACCTATGATATTCAGTGCAGCTACGATAACGCCTCTAGAACTGCAGCAATTGTTAGCGCTCCCGGAGGGAGTACAGGTAATACAACCTCGCCTACCCTTGAGGGTCGTTTTTCAGGTAGAGGACTCACAAGCGGATCGGTCTTTGGCAACGAACGAGAGACAGATGCCGCCCTAAACTTTAATGGAAATAACTTTAGTTTGTCGCTGGCAGTGCCGCCTGGGACTGGAGCGCAAGTTGTGTACAGTGGCACCATTACTCGTCAAAGGCTCACGGGTTCAACAAATTCTGGCAGTTTCCGCTTAAAAGGTCGAGTCCGAAGTTTTGCTTCTTCTGATAATGACTTACGGGTGATTAACGCTGCTGGAGATTGCCAGATTGAAGTATTTGACTCGCGAGTTACTTCTAGTTCCTGTAATACCAGAGTTCGTAATAGTTCAACATCCTTTCAAGGATTACAGCAGTTCTAACATTGAATGAAGATTGAGCGCTTTAGGTACGGAACTCAGCGCAAAGTTGTTTACGAACTTAGCTGAGCTTGCTCATTGCGCTACTCATTATTTCGTGGTTTGTTTCTCTAGAAACAAGCATTCAAAAAAACTTAACACCTTGTTTAGATCTAGTTCTTTAGCTCAGAAACAAATGATTCTGCCCTCCGATACCATTACTATAATCTGCTGAGTCATCTTTCATTAATCCTGTATCTAGTAACCTTGAACCTGGCGATCGCTTGTTGGCGCTAAATGATGAGACTAAATTAGTTAACAGGAGAATTGGCAATGTGTACTCGAGTTGTTTATCTGGGACCAGAAGACACCATTATCACGGCGCGAACCATGGACTGGAAAAGCGATATGGGGACGAACCTCTGGGCATTCCCGTCTGGAATGCAACGCGATGGTGCTGCCGGATCTAACTCCATTCAATGGACTTCCAAGTATGGCAGCGTTGTAGCAGCAGCATTCGAGGTCGGTACAGCCGACGGCATGAACGAGAAAGGGCTAGTCGCCAATATGCTTTATCTCGTTGAAACAGAATACCCGACACCCACACCCAATGATCCGCGCAAACCTCTGTCTCTCTCTGCCTGGGCGCAATATGTGCTAGATCACTATGCTACCGTTGCCGAGGCAGTAGAAGACTTACGCAAAGAACCCTTCTACATTGTGCCGCTCAAGACACCCGATGGACAGGACGGAACCATCCACCTATCCATTTCTGATCCAACGGGCGACTCTGCCATTTTCCAATATGTCGGCGGTAAGCTAAACATTTACCACAGCCGGGAATATCAGGTGATGACGAACTCACCGACCTATGATCAGCAATTAGCATTAAACCAATATTGGGAGCAGATTGGAGGAACCACTATGTTACCGGGAACTAACCGAGCCGCCGATCGCTTTGTTCGGTCTTCGTTCTACATTAAAGCGATTCCGCAAACATCTGATATTAATGAGGCGATCGCCAGCACCTTTTCGGTCATTCGCAATGCGTCAGTGCCTCTGGGTATTAGTACACCCGGACAGCCCAACATTTCCTCGACGATTTGGCGGGTTGTAGCAGATCACAAAAACAAGCACTATTTCTTTGAATCTACTCGCAGTCCAAATATCTTCTGGGTCAACCTGGCTGACTTAGACTTGACAGCAGGAGCGCCAACGAAGAAGCTGACGCTGACCGATGGTGCTATTTTTGCTGGCAATACAGCATCGCAATTCCTGCCTACTGAGCCGTTCAAGTTTTTGCCAGCATTTGTAAAATAAGTGCTGCCCTTAGCTAACAGACCTCGATTGTAACCCGGAAATATTCGTCAAAGTCATGCAATCTACCTCAAGTAATCTTCAAGGATTGAGCGATCGCGAAGTAGCGAATCGTCGCGCCGCTGGTCAAGGAAATAACATTCCGATTCAAACCAGCCGCACGTATCGAGATATTCTGCAAGACAACCTCTTTACCTTCATTAATGGAGTGTATTTTTTCCTGAGTCTGGTGCTGATCACGCTAGGGCGAGTTAGTGATGTCGTGGTGCTTGCCTTTGTGATCTTGCTAAACGTTGTAATTAATGTCATTCAGGAGGTTCGTGCCAAGCAGAAACTCGATAAAATTGCTCTGGTAACTCGTCCTAAAGCCACTGTCATTCGGGAAGGACAACAACGGGATATTGATCCGGCTGAAATTGTGGTGGGCGATCGCCTGGTGCTGCATCCGGGCGATCAAATTGTGGTGGATGGCTCTGTAGTAGGTGAGGGCGAAATTAAAGTCGATGAGTCGCTGCTGACAGGAGAATCAGACTCAATTTTGAAGCGTGCAGGCGATTTAGTTTATTCGGGTAGCTTTTGCGTGAGCGGAACCGTTTGCTATGAGGCTGAAAAGGTCGGTGCAGACAGCTTAGCTAGCAAAATGACGGCTGAAGCCCGTAAGTTTCGTAAGGTATTAACTCCGTTACAGCACCGTATCAACATCATGATTCGCTTGCTATTGGGCGTTGCAATTCTCCTGAGCTTAATTACTGCGCTACGTATTATTTTAGGAGTCATTTCTCTAGAGACAGGCATTCAAAACATTGCTGTGCTCGTGGGTCTAGTGCCTAGTGGTTTGTATTTAATGATCACGCTTGCCTATGCGTTAGGAGCAGTGCGAATTGCTCAACAAAGCGCGTTGGTACAACAGGCAAATGCAGTAGAATCGCTGAGCAATGTGAATGTAATCTGCCTGGATAAAACAGGAACGCTGACCGCTAACCGGATCAATTTACAAACGGTCTATCCCATCGGCATCGATCGCGCTCAACTAGAAACTCTACTAGGAGACTTCGCCGCTAGTGCCTCAACTAGCAACAAAACCAATGAGGCGATCGCGATCGCTTTACCTCGTCAAAAGCGTTCTATCAAGCTGGAAGTTCCCTTTGGCTCGGCTCATAAATGGAGTGCGATTGCGTTTGATGATGCATCGGGAACCTATGTCCTTGGTGCCCCAGAGATTTTAGGAACCGTTATACCGCTTCAAGATGACGTGCAAGCCTACATTCGAGAAGGAGCCGATCAAGGATTGCGCGTACTTTTATTTGCCCATAGCTCTGATATGACGGAGCAAGATGCGGCAGAAAATCCGATGTTGCCGTCAAATCTTCAGCCTTTGGGAATTCTTCGGTTTGGTGATGAATTGCGCCCAGATGCTCGCCAAACGTTGGCAGAATTTCGACGGATCGGCATCCAAATTAAAGTTATTTCTGGAGATAATCCTGCAACCGTTGCGGCGTTGGCAAAACAAGCCGGATTAAGCAATGATATTCTTGCTGTGTCTGGTCAAGATTTGGCTGAAATGGATGACGCTGTATTTACGCAAACTGCTGAAGAGAGCACAATTTTTGGACGAATTACGCCTGAGCAAAAAGCCCGCTTAGTTAAAAGCCTTCAGTCTCGCAATCACTACGTTGCCATGATGGGAGATGGGGTGAATGATGTGTTGTCTCTTAAACAGGCGAATGTAGGAATTGCGATGGAAAGCGGCAGTCAAGCGACTCGCGGCGTTGCTGATATTGTGTTGCTCAAAGATGCTTTTAGCGCACTGCCCAAAATATTTGTAGAAGGACAACGGATTCGCAATGGCGTTGCCGATATCAGTAAACTGTTTATGGTGCGGATCTTCTCGTTCATTCTGGCGATCGTTGCAGTGGGCATGATTGCCCTGTCGTTTCCCTTCGGTATTAAAACCAGTACGATCGCCACATTCTTCACGGTTGGAATTCCGCCTTTCTTTGTGACGCTATGGGCGAAACCGGGCAACTCTCAGCCAGAAGAAGGCAACTCTTTTCTACATTTTGTCCTGCCTGCCACGCTCACTCTGGCGCTAGCGAGTATTTTAGTTTACCTCTACTTTTTAGCAGATAATATTGGTCCTGTTTTTGAATGGATTAACGGCAAAATTCCTCTTGAGGAACTCAGCCGTCAAATCGCCTTCGAGGACATCAGAAGGGCACAGAAATTTGCAGAAACGGCACTGATTACAATGCAGATTTTGGGAGGATTAATTTTGTTACTCTTCCTTAAGCCGCCCACTCCAGCATGGGTTGGGGGAGAACCGCTGAATCGAGACTGGCGCTATCCAGTTCTAGCTGGGCTAATTTTCTTGGCTTTTTCAGTCATTCTTACGGTTCCAGTTCTCCGTAACTTCTTTGAACTCTATCCGCTCGATTTCATTCACTATTTAGGAATTGGATTGGTTGCCTTGATCTGGGCACTGGTCGTGCGGTTCATCTGGAGAAACAGGCTACTCGATCGCTTTCTTGGCATCAAAATTAGTCCATCCGGTTCTCCCAACGCTCAGGTAATCAGAAAAGATTAACTTTCCGTAGGGCAGTCATCTTACCTGCTTTCTTGGCATTAAAATTAGTCCATCCTGAGTTTATTAGTGAGCGATCGGAGCCTGTGCTTTAGCGCCGCCCTTCCCCAGAAGCAATAGTAAAGGCAACGAACACAGAAAAACAATGCCCACAAACCGAAAGACATCCGCGTAGGACAGAACTGCTGCTTGCGTGTTTACAAGTTGCTCAAGGGTCGCGAGGGCTTGCTGGTGAGCTGTTACTGCATCCGCGCCGCGACTTTGAAATGCGCTCGTGAGGGCGTTGAGGCGTTGAGTTGTTTCTGGATCATAAGGAGACAGGTTTGTCAGCAGTATGGCTTTGTGAAAGGCTTCTCGTTGAGTTAATAGTGTGGTCAAAATTGCGATGCCGATGCTGCCGCCAAGCTGACGAGTTAAGTTATAAAAGCCCGATCCAGCGGAGATATCTTGCTTAGGCAATGAGCCTAGAGTTGCCAAGCTTAAGGGTAAAAACATGAGTACTGTGGCTGCTCCACGCCAGAGGAGGGGAAGAAATAAATCATCTGTACCCGTTTGAGGCGTGATGCTGGAAAGTTGAAACATCACTAGAGAGGTGCCTACAGCCCCGATCGCAATTAGAATTCGAGCATCCACTTTTGCCGAGATTTTGCCCAGAATCACCATGACGATCGCCGATGCCAACGCACCTGGAGCTAACAACCAACCCGTTTGCGTCGCGGTAAATCGCAGTACTCCTTGAGCAAATAGCGGCACGGCAAACAGCGCTCCATAAAGCCCCATGCCCAAAATACCAGAATAAATGCTTCCTGCTGCCAGCGATCGATGCCGCAATACGCGTAAATCTACAGCAGGATTTTTGGTGCTAAGTTCGCGCCAGATAAATAATATGAGTCCAATCACCGCAAAGACAGCAAGGGTTGTGATCAAGCTGGAGTTAAACCAATCTTTCTGCTCACCTTCTTCTAAAAATGTCTGCAAACTGCCCACAGCAATCACCAATAATGCAATTCCCAGCCAATCAACTTTTTGATGAGTTTTTTTGCGTTTAATCGGATCGGTAGGTAAAAACAAGACTGCCATGATCACGGCAGCAATGCCAATCGGCAGGTTGATGAAGAAAATCCATCGCCAGCCCAAAGTATCGGTGAGGTAACCGCCCAATGTAGGACCGATCGCCGGACCCGCAATCACACCTACTCCAAACACAGCTTGAGCCAATCCCTGTTCTGCGGGAGGAAAAGTTTCAAACAAAATCGCTTGGGCTTTTGCCAGTAATCCGCCACCAAATAAACCTTGAAGAATACGCGCCATCACCAGTATGGGCAGGTTGGGCGCGAATCCACACAGCACAGAAGCGAGGGTGAATCCTGCCATTGAAAACACAAAGTAAGTCTTCTTGCCAAACAGGTCGCCTAACCAGGCAGAGAGGGGAATTAGAATAACGTTGGCGATCGCATAGCCTGTTATCACCCATCCTACTTCGCTAACTGTAGCCCCTAGCGTTGCTTGAATATCGGTTAAAGCAACGTTCACAATACTGGTATCAATGACTTCAAGAATTGCTCCCAATGATGCGGTGAGCGCAATTGCCCATTTCAAAGATCCCTGCACATAGCTGGGCTGATTATCATTAATTTGTAGCTTGTCATTCTGTAGCTTGGAGCGATCTTGAGAAATAGCCATTAGAGTTATAAACTTTATTTAATCTGATTAATTTTCTCAGGCTGTGAAGCATCTTCGATCGAGGAAGATGACAGTCTGTGAGCCGGATCAGTTTGAGGAGAACTTCGAGGATTTTTGCGCGATCGCAGGTTCACCTGCCACGTTTCCATATAGGTGTAAAACACGGGTGTAAGATACAGCGTGAGAAACTGAGAAAATACCAATCCACCCACTACCGCCAGACCTAGAGGACGACGAGCATCGGCTCCCGCTCCAAATCCAATGGCGATCGGTAACGTTCCCATCAAGGCTGCCATCGTCGTCATCATGATGGGACGAAACCGCACTAAGCAAGCTTCATAAATGGCGTTGTAAGGACTTTTACCATCTTTTCGAGCTTCGACGGCAAAGTCCACCATCATAATGCCGTTCTTTTTAACAATCCCAATGAGTAAAATAATGCCAACAAAGGCGTAAATATTTAAATCAACTTTGAACAACAGTAAGGTTAGTAAGGCTCCAAATCCTGCGGAAGGTAAACTTGATAAAATCGTTAAGGGATGGATAAAATTCTCGTACAGAATTCCCAACACAATGTAAATTACTAAAATGGCTGCCAATAATAGCCAGCCCAGACCTTGCACCGAAGCCTGAAATGCCTGAGCTGAACCTTGGAAGTTAGTACTAATGGTTGCGGGTAGCGTTTGACGTGCCGCTTGCTCAATTTTGCTAGTCACATCCCCTAGAGAAATTCCTGGTTTGAGGTTGAATGAAAGCGTGACTGCGGCGAGTTGTCCAGTGTGATTGACGGTGAGCGGTCCAACGTTCCGATTCAGCGTTGCTACTGCATTGAGGGGAACTAGCTGACCGATGTTATCACCACGAGTAGAACGCACCGACAGCAGATTCAGCGCCTCTGCATTTTGCTGATACTGCGGCTCTAAACCTAAAATAACTTGGTACTGACTATCAGGCGCGTAAATTGTAGAAACCTGTCTGGTGCCGTAAGCATAGCCCAAAGCACTCTCAATTTGCGTAGCATCTAACCCTAAAGTCGCTGCCAGATCTCGATTAATTGTGACTTGCACTTGCGGATTATTAATTTGCAGATCGCTGTTAACATCCTGAAGCTCTGGCAACTTGCGGAGCACCTCTTCTAGCTTGGGTGAAGCCTGCTGAAGTTCTCCAAAGTTAGGACTGGAAAGCGTGAATTGATACTGTGCTTTGGTTTGTTGTCCGCCAATATTAATGGCAGGTGGGTTTTGCAAGAAGACTTTGATGCCTGGAACTTGGGATAGCTTGGGTCGAAGCTCTTGCACCACTTCATCGGCGCTTGAGGGGCGATCGCGGCGCGGTTTGAGCCGAATAAAGAGCCGTCCACTGTTTGCAGAAGCGTTAGGGCCGCCTGATCCGATCGTTGAGTTAATCGCATCAATGTTGCGATCGCGCCGCAAAATATCTACCACTGCCTGCTGATGTTTAGACATTTCACTAAAAGAAATATCTTGAGCGGCTTGGGTTGATCCTGTAATTTGTCCTACGTCAGTACTAGGAATAAATCCTTTCGGCACGATCGCAAACAATACAACGGTTGCCACCAGAACTGCACCAGACAGCAGCATGGTTAAACGATGATGTTTTAACGACAATCGTAAACTCCAGGCATAGGCATTTTGCACCGAATTAAATCTGGCTTCCAGTGCATCGTAGAAGCGAGTTTTAGAATTTTGCAACTGTAAACTGCGCTGTTGAATGCGAGGATTGCTGTCTTCGGCGGCAGAGTGCGGCGGACGAAGAAATCGGCTGCACAACATGGGAGTTAAACTTAAAGAGACTACTCCAGAAACCAAAATTGCAACCGTCATGACAACGGCAAATTCTTGAAACAATCGCCCCAGAATTCCACCCATAAATAAAAGGGGAATGAAAACTGCAACGAGAGAAATAGTCATAGAGAGGATGGTAAACCCGATTTCTTTTGAGCCATTCAGTGCCGCTTGCATCGGAGATTCCCCCATTTCCATGTGGCGAACAATGTTTTCCAACATGACGATGGCATCATCTACCACTAATCCCACTACTAATGTGAGCGCCATCAAAGACAGGTTATCTAGCGAATAGCCCAATAGCTGCATCACTCCAAACGTTGCAACTAATGATAGCGGCACTGCCAAACTCGGAATGATAGTTGCAGACAGATTTCGCAGAAACAGAAAGATGACGAGAACGACTAGAGCGATCGTCAACATCAGCGTAAATTGCACATCGTCGATCGATTCTTTAATAGGCTGCGATCGGTCGAACAGCAACTCCATAGCGATCGCAGCAGGAAGCTGTTTTTGAAAGTCTGGCAAAATCTTTTTAATTCGTGAAACGGTTTCAACGGTGTTTGTCCCCGTCTGTTTTTGAATCGCTAAGATAATAGCTCGTCTACCTAGAAAGTCCCCCGCTGTTGCCTGCTGAGTGACACCAGAGCGCAAACTGCGAGAGAAATACCAGCTTGCAACTTTATCGTTTTCTACACTGTCAATCACCTGCCCTAAATCACTTAATTGCACTGGAGAACCATTGCGATAAGCGATCGCCAAATTCCGATAGGCATCTGCTGTAGTGAGTTGTCCATTCGATTCAATGGTCAGGTTTTGCTGATTGCCATAAAGATTTCCGGTCGGCAGATTGGCATTTCCCTTGCCGATCGCATCTGCCACTTCATCAATGCCAATACCCTTTGCACTCAGAGATTCTGGATTGAGCAATGCTCGAACCGCATATTTTTGTGAGCCGTAAATATTAACCTGAGCAACGCCGTCTACCATCGAAAGCCGTTGCGCTAACTGGGTTTCTGCATATTTATCAACGGTTGAAAGGGGCAATATTTCTGAACTTAGGGACAGATAAAGAACAGGCTGATCAGCTGGGTTAACTTTTCGATAAGAGGGCGGCGTGGTCATTGTGGCGGGCAACTGTCGTGCCGCTTTGGCGATCGCGGCTTGCACATCTTGGGCCGCTCCGTCAATTTGACGATCGAGGTCAAATTGCATTGTAATTTGAGCACTGCCGAGCGAACTGCTCGAAGTCATTGATGTAATTCCGGCAATACTAGAAAACTGCTGCTCTAGCGGCGTTGCCACCGAAGATGCCATCGTTTCTGGACTCGCGCCCGCTAAATTTGCCGATACCTGAATGGTTGGAAAATCGACGTTGGGTAAGTCGCTGACGGGCAAAAGACGATAGCTAGCAATCCCAAAGATCAAAACACCGATCATGATTAAAGTAGTCATGATGGGTCGGCGGATGAAAAGTTCAGAAGGATTCATCGGTAAAGAGATAATAAGAGGGCTATTTCTGGGCTTCTGATGCGCTTTTTTCGCGCACTGCGGCACCAGGAGTCAAGTTAAACTGTCCGTCTGTAACAACGCGATCGCCCGATTGCAATCCAGTTTTAATGACAATTTGATTGGCAACAGTTTGTCCAACTGTGACATCCCGCGCTTCGACAGTTTGATCAGATTTAATCAGATAAACAAATGAACCTTTTTGTCCGGCTTGAACAGCAGCAGCAGGAACCACGATCGCATTCGGTTCTTCGCTCAGCTTCAGGGTGACATTTACAAATTGTCCAGGGGTTAATCGTCCATCCGTATTGGAGAAACTCGCTTTTAGCTTGATCGTTCCAGTCGTATTATCAACACCGCTATCCACAAATACTAATTCTCCGCGTAAAGGCTGTCCCGCATCTTGCGGTGACTTTGCTTGCACTTGCAATTGATTTTGTGCCTGATACTTTTTTAGATCCGCTAGCTGGCGTTGAGGAATAGAAAATTCTACATAAATAGGACGCACCTGACTCAGCGTGACCAAAGGATTGGTATCATTCGCCTTGACCAAGTTACCTTGATTCACATTTAGCTTACCCAGTTGCCCATAGCTCGGTGAATAGATAGAGGCGTAAGATAGCTGCACTTTGGCGCTATCTACCTGCGCCTCAGTCGCGCTCACTGCCGCTTGAGCACTTTGAACATTAGCTCTAGCAGATTCTACGGCTGCGATCGCATTACCCACATCGCTTTGAGACGCTGCCACAGTCGCTTGTTGAGCATCGGCATCGGTGCGATATTGATCTGCCTGTTCTCGGCTCACGACCCCCTGATTGACCAGGCTTGTATATCGCCGTGCCTGAACATCAGCATTTTTTGCCTGTGCCAAATTTTTAGCAACCGTTGCTTTAGTTTGATTGACTTGCGTCCCTGCTTGCGCCAGTTCTGCCCGGGCTTGGCTGACTTGCGCTACAGCTTTGGCTTGATTGGCGATCGCCTGTGCCAGCGCCGATTGCAGCGGACGGGGATCAATGCGAAACAGCAAGTCGCCCTTTTGCACAGACTGCCCTTCTCGAAAATACACACCCATCAATTGCCCGTCGATCTGAGATTTTAAGGCAACTGTTGAATAGGCTTGCACTGTACCAGTCGTTTGCACTAAGAGCGGTACAGTCTTGCGGATTGCCTGCGTTGAAACTACTGGAGTTGCCCGCGCTCCTTGGGGTGGCACAGATTGAGCATCTGAAGCAGCACAGGCAGACAATCCGCTCAACGCCAGCAGCGTCACACCCCAATGTTTCCACTTCCGCCCGCAGCCGCACTGGAGCTTTGCTGAGGACAAGGAATTGACAGTAATGTCTGATGGAGGAAAGTGCATAGGGTTTATGCGAAGGGGTCGAAGGTTATGTACAATATACAATAATAGTTAGCTTAGCTAACCTTTAGTCTGACATACTTTTTTCTCAGCACCCTACTTCTTAAGATACAAAAAGTTAGGATCACCGTAATAAATCTAAAAACTGTATGAAGCCAAAAACCGTCGATCCTCAACCTTTTGTCTCTACTTCGCATCAGGCGGCATCTGAACTCATGGAAGCGATGCCTGCAATTATGCAATTTGTCCGCACTGAAATGCGAGGTCAACGAGAACCGTCACTGTCTGTACCGCAGTTCCGGGTTTTAGCATTCCTGGGTCGCAATCCTCATGCCTCTCTGTCAAAAGTCGCAGATCATATTGGGATTACCCGCGCCACAGCCTCAACCATGGTCGATCGCCTGGTTCAAAGAGAGTTAGTCGATCGCCAGGAAGATCCCCACGAACGACGGCATATTATGTTGAAACTCACGCCAATGGGTAGCGATCGCTTAGAAGAAATGCGAAATACCACTCGCCAAAAGATCGCAGATTTACTCGACGAACTTACCCCTAAAGAGCTGGGTCATGTTGCTATTGGTTTAACGCTTTTAGGACGAGTATTTAATACTGCTAATCCTAATGGAAATGAGTCGGTAATTGAGTAATTTAAGATTGCTCATCAGTCCCGTCGATAATTACGTTAGGGATCTGCCTGAAAATATAGTACCAGTTAGGAAGTTGCGTGAAAATAAAACCACAAGGGGATGCATTAACCTATCAGCCCCCTAAATCCCTCATTCTGGGGGACTTCCGAGCCTTTCAAAGTCCCTGCAACTCCCTTAGCAACGTTGCTAGCCTCAGCGTAGGTAGGACAAGGGTCTGTATTATACCGAAAAGTGATTGGCAACAATTCCTAAAATAGGGATCTGAGCTGACTTTAAATCTTCTAATGCTCGATTAAACTGGCTCTGCTTCGTCTTGTTTAACCCCACCACCAACACAACGCCATCGGTAAAAGGAGCAAGCAGGCTAGCATCAGCCAATCCCACTAGAGGAGGCGTATCATAAATGACCAAATCAAAATTCTTTTGGAACTCTGCCGCTAAATAACGCATGTGGGCAGAGGTGAGAATTTGAGCCGGGTCAGCAGGAGATCTACCCGCAGTGATGACTCGGCAACGTGGTGGTTGATCAGAATATTGCATCACATTTCTAACGGGGAGGTTAGCCGTAATCAGTTCATTCAAACCTTTGGAATTGTCGAGGTTGAGTTGGGCGTGAACTTGGGGCTGGCGCAAATCAGTATCAACAAGCAGCACCCGCTTACCCATAGCAGCAGCAGTAAGGGCGAGCTGGACGGCAACCGTTGTTTTACCGTCGCCAGGTTGTGCAGAACTGATAATGATCGATCGCTTTGCGTTAGCAGGATGGATAAGTTCCAGGTTGCTGTAAAGAATACGGAGCGACTCGACAAACTGTGAAGTGATATAAGTATTGGTTTCAGCCGGAAGTTGCAGCGACTCCATAGGATTAGGCGTTGTGATGGTTGCCATACTGGCTAACCTGGCGAAAAGCGATCGCATTGAGTTTCCGCCGAAAGATTGCCCTGTCGAAATGTCTGGATTGGATTGAAACTGGGGATGGTATGGAATATTGCCTAGTATCGGTAATTGGATGCGTTTCTTCAACTCTTCGGTTGATTGATAGGTATTCGTAAGTTTGTCGAGTAAAACAACGATCGCCACGCCTACGGCTAGCCCACCTGCCATACCAATTAACACACTAGTAATGGCATTTTGAGAAATGACCTGATTGGTTCGAGTCGGGGGTTCGACAATTTGCCAAGGAATTTCGGTTTGAGCCGCCTGAATTTGCAAAGTCTCACGCGCTGTTAAGAAACGATTGAGGCTTTCACTCGCAACTTGTAAATCTCGTTGAATGTCGGCGTATTGTCGAGAAAGCCCAGGCAAGGGTTGAAAACTTTGGGCTGTTTGATTTTTGGCTTGAGCCAGGGCTTGCTGCTGCACTTCCAAGCTCTGAACTTCTATGGCTAATCCTGCCAACTGACTGCCAACTGCGCCTTGGGCAGCTTGCTGTATAAGCGGCACCAGTTTCTGTTGTTGTTCTCGGAGCGCCTGAACCTTTAAACTTTCTTCGCCAAAACGAGATGACTGAGAAATTATTTCAACTTCAATTTGCCGTAATTGTCCGACAAGCTCTTGATATTGAGCATTACCTTCTAGAGAAGCGATCGCTCCTAATTCTCCTTGAGCATTAGCATAGTCTGCTCGTGCTTTAGACAAAGCTTGTTCAAGAGCAAGCTGCTGTTGATCTAACCCGTTGACTTGCCCATTGACTTGCTCTGCTTGCGTATTTGGATCAAGAAAATTATTGGTTTGTCGAAATTGCTGTAGCTCTTTTTGGAGGCGATCGACCCGCTGTTGACTCAGAGGCATCTGCTGCTCAATAAATCGCAGCCCCTGTCGCAAATTGGTCTGACGTTGATTAAGACTGTAATCAAGGTAAATTTTAGCAAGCTGAGCCAGCACAGCCTGAATTTCGGCTGGATTAGTGCTTTGATAGCGAATTTCTAGCAGCTTAGCGCGCCCCATTTTAGAAATCTTTAACCCGTCAACAATTTGCGTGTAGGAAAGCTGAGGATAGGACTGCTTAAGATTTTCTACAGCTTTACCGATTAATTCCGGATTCTGGAGTACCTGAATTTGTGTATCATAGTCTAGGTCAGTCTGCGGAACAACAGCATCTTTGCCTGTGGTAATCTTAGAGATTTCGCCAGTGTTACTAACGGGTTCAACTAATATCCGAAAACGTTCTTGATAAAGGGGCGGGGTCGTTAACGTTGTTGCAATTGAATAAGTTGCAGAGACTAATGCTATTCCTGCTACAATTCCCCATCGTCTGCGAACAGCCGTCCATACGCTAGAAATATTGAGTTCTTCTTTTTGTTCTATTGGCGGTGGATAGTTAGATCCAGGCTGGGGAACTATTGGCGTTTTATTGTTTGTTTGAATTGAAACAATTGGAGAGAGGTTATTCATATCAGTCTCATGAGATGCGAATAGGGCAACGAATTCAAAGCAGGAAGCGTAAAGGCGGCAAAATTCGCATGATAGGCTCTAGAATATTTGTGATGCTCTCAGTAATTCGGGTACGGTTAGAAGGACCAACGACAACTAAATCATTGTTCTGGAGAATGGGATTCGTTTCATTGTTGACATCGGCATTACGGTCAAGCTCAATAGTCCGCCGGGTCAACGTACCGCTACTGTCCATCCGAAGTAGCTCAACACGAGATTTTCTGGCTCTTGAATTAAATCCACCGCCTCGCAAAAGCGCCTGATTTAGCGTTGTGTTGGCAGGCAGGGCTAAAGTGCCTGGACTTTTGAGTTCACCGATTAAGCCAACTTGAATTTCGCTGGCAGAAAGGTTGGTGGCTGTTAGTTGTGCGGTTTCAGATGCTGTTGGCTGGGTCGCCTTGAGGAACGTAATGGTATCGCCATTTTGTAAGGGTAAGTCTTGGCTCAGATCTCCTGATTGCATTAGCTGCCACAGGTTTGTGGTGAGAATTTGCTCTTTTCCATCGCGGGTAAATCGCCGAATTTGCACTTGGCGGATGTCGGCAGATGGAGTAATGCCGCCAGCGGTTTGCACGGCACGGGTTAAGGTTAATCGGCTGGTGTTGCTGCTTTCA
>JBBRCV010000036.1:0-28701 GCA_038204505.1 Elainellales cyanobacterium | reverse complement strand
CATCACATCCCTTGCCGGGCGCACCCAAACCGCTTCAGCTCCCGGAAATACTCGAATTGGCGGGTTTGGCGGAGCAATAGGATTATCAGAGTATCTGCGCGATCGCCAAATCCACCTCCTCATTGATGCCACCCACCCCTTTGCGGCACAGATCACCTGGAACGCTGCCACCGCTGCAAAAGAAGTCGGTATTCCCCATCTGATGCTGATTCGTCCTGCCTGGGAAAAGACTGAGGGCGATCGCTGGATTGAGGTGCAAAATAACGCTATTGCCGCTACCGTTTTACCTGCACAGCGAATATTTTTAACCATTGGTCGCCAAGAATTGTCAGCCTTTGCTCATCGATTTGATCGATGGTTTTTAATGCGAATGATTGACCCGCCTGCACCAGATGCAACTATACCTAACGGAGAAATTTTGTTAGAGAGAGGTCCTTTTGAACTGGCAGATGAACGAGCGTTGTTGCAGAACTATGACATTGGGGCGATCGTTAGCAAGAACAGCGGCGGAGACGCAACTTACGCCAAAATTATTGCAGCGCGGGAGATGGAAATTCCTGTGGTCATGGTGCAGCGTCCGCTGATGCCGATAGGAGAAGTGGCGATGCAGGTAGAGGAAGCCTTGAGTTGGGTGACCAGTAGATTAATAGGGACAAACCCTGCTGGCTAACATGCTGTGTGTGAGATTTACTTTCAGGGAATCCTTACTTTAGCTTCTCCTAAAATCTTCGCCCCTAATCAAAATGATGAAAGTTGCCGTTGGTCACAGCAATGATCCAGATTCACCTGCTGCTATTACTGAAGTTCTAGAGCAATGTGCCCACACACTAGCAGGCTTAAAGCCCCAAGCTGGAATTTTGTTTGCGGCGATCGATTTCGAGCACTCGTTAATTCTGCATCAGATTGACCAGACATTTCCAGGAATTGAACTGATCGGCGGTACAACTGATGGCGAACTTTCGTCACTCATGGGCTTTCAACAAGATTCTATTACTCTAATGCTGTTCTGTGCTGACGACCTGGAGATCCGGGCAGGCATTGGGCGGGCAGTTTCAAAAAATCCGGGCGGTGCCACCCAACAGGCGGTGACACAAGCCTGCTCTACCCTCAGCCTTACCCCAAAATTGTGCCTGACTACGCCGGAAAGCCTCACCACCAGCGCCACATTAATTCTAGATGGGTTGAAGTTGGCGATCGGCGAAGTGCCAATCTTTGGCGGACTTACAGGAGATCAGTCTCGGCTGCGACAAACTTACCAATTTTTCAAAGCTGAGGTGTTGAGCGACGCGGTGCCCGTTCTGCTGTTTGCGGGTGATTTGCACCTATCCTGCGGTGTCGCAAGTGGGTGGCAGCCCGTCGGACAACCTGGAACAGTGACTAAGAGCCATCAAAATGTGGTTGCAGAAATTGATGGTAAACCTGCTCTAGGCTTTTATCATCGCTATTTAGGAGGGTTGCCGCCCTCCGCCGAATATCCTTTAGCGGTATTTGATGCCCATTCAACAAACTTTTATTTGCGGGCACCCCATGAAGTTCATGATCTAGTGCAAGGCAGCATCAAATTTGCTGGAGATGTTCCAGAGGGGGCGATCGTTCAAATTACCGAAGCTAGTCGTGCCGAAATTCTGGCGGCAGCTAAAACTTCTATGCAACAGGCTTTAAGCACCTACCCTGGCACAGAACCCAGTGCCGCCCTGTTCTTTTCTTGTGTGGGTCGGCGACAACTCCTGGGGATGCAAATTCAACAAGAGTACCAGTTGGTCAATAGTTGCTTATCTTCTCCTTTACCCAGTTGTGGTTTTTATACTTACGGTGAAATTTCCCCGTTTGAGCCAATGGGCGATACCCAATATCACAATGAAACTTTTATTACTTTAATTTTAGGAACCCAGTGAGGATAAAAGCACATGGTTAATACTCATGATTTATCAGCACTGGAGAAGGCGAATCGGGTTCTCCAAAAAAAATTAGAGCGGGCAGAATCAACTTGTCGTGAACTAGATGCGACTAATCAAAGAAAAGAAGCACTTTTACGCCAAATTATTCAAGAGTCACGAGAATCTCAGACCATTTTAGAACAGCGCACTGCCGAACTTCAGCAGGTAGTGCAACAGTTGCGGCAAGCCCTGAGCGATCGCCAACTCGCAGAATTACAGCTTAAACAGCAAGCCCAAGATTTAGAGCAAGCCCTAAGTGAACTCCAGCGCACCCAATCGCAACTCATCCAGAGTGAAAAAATGTCTTCCCTTGGACAGTTAGTTGCCGGAGTTGCCCACGAAATTAATAACCCTGTCAGCTTTATCTACGGCAATATCAACCATGTCGAAGTTTACTTCCATAGCTTGCTCAGTTTAATTGGTCATTACTAAAACCAATACCCTTATCCTACGCCCATTATTACCCAGGCGATCGCCGCCATTGAGCTAGACTTCCTACGAGACGACCTGCCAAAATTGCTGGAGTCGATGAGGAGGGGAACCGAGCGCATCAAAAAGATTGTTCTCTCTCTACGAAATTTTGCGCGTATGGATGAATCTGAATACAAAGCAGTGGATCTTCATGAAGGCATTGAGAGTACGCTAATGATTCTAGAGAATCGTCTGAAAGCACAAGCTCATCGCCCAACCATTGAGATTATCCGAGAGTATGAGGATCTGCCCTTAGTAGAATGCTACGCAGGACAACTTAACCAAGTATTTATTAATATTTTAGTCAATGCTATTGATGCGTTCGATGAACCAAAAGAGGATATTAATTTACTAGAAAATCAACAATTTTTTATTCGCATCATTACCTCAGTAGTAGATCACCAACATATCACTATTCGATTTGTTGATAATGGTTCAGGAATCGAAGAAGCTGACCAAAAACGATTATTTGATCCATTTTTTACCACAAAGCCAGTCGGAAAAGGAACGGGTATGGGATTGGCGATCGCCTATCAAACTGTAACCGAACGACATGGGGGCACTCTCGAATGCAAATCATCTGTAGGGCAAGGAGCAGAATTTGTGATCAGAATTCCTTTGCGACGTTGAAATCCGCTAAACTTATAGCATTCTCCTAAACTTCAAGCATTCTCAACCGGAGGTCACTCTAATGGTCGCCACGCCCCCCCTTAAGAAAAGACCCGAATTAGTTATTACCTGGGAAAAACCCCCAGCCGACTTTCAACTGGATGATACGCCCGTGGAAAATACTGGACAGCCCCTCATTGCTGGAGCCTTGCGCGAAAGCTTGGAAATTTCAGGGCGCATTCAATCTGAAAACCTGATTGCCTCAAACTTTGGATTGTGCGCCAAGGTTGGCGATGAACTTACTATCAAAGCACCAGACTGGCTGTATGTTCCTAGGGTAAATTCACCGGGAGGCGATCGCAAAACTTATACTCCTCACCTGGAAGGCGATTCGCCCAGCATCGTCATGGAGTTTCTTTCCGCAACGGATGGCGGTGAATATTCAATTCGTCAAATTTTGCCCGTTGGTAAGTGGTTCTTCTATGAGCAAATCTTGAAGGTTGCAACCTATGTGATATTTGAGCCAGATCTGGGACTGTTAGAGGTCTATCGCTTGCAATCTGACCGCTATGTTCTAGAACAGCCTGACGAAAATGGTCACCATTGGTTTGAAGAGTTGCAGCTATTCTTAGGCACTTGGCGAGGTGAGAAGGAGAATCGATCGGGCTACTGGTTGCGCTGGTGGGACGCTGAAGCGAGATTATTGCCCTGGGCGATCGAAAAGGTTGAAGTGGAACGATATCGTGCTGATATAGAGCAGCAACGCGCTGAGACAGAGAAGCAACGAGCCGATCGCTTAGCAGAAGCATTGAGGAAACAGGGCATTGATCCTGATGCGATCGCTTGAGCCTCTCTACCCTAAGTATCACCTTTCTCACTGGATCTCACTGGAATAGATTGAGTGGCGATCGCATTGCCAATAGCTAGCGCTAAAATCTGTAGGAGAGACACCGTAGCCCCAGCCCGCCATGACATCCCCTGTAGATTTTCAAGACTCCTTTGATATTGTCGTCGTTGGAGCCGGACACGCCGGGTGTGAGGCAGCTCTGGCAGCGGCAAGACTGGGTTGCCGAACACTTTTGCTTACCCTTAACCTGGATAAAATTGCCTGGCAGCCCTGCAACCCGGCGGTCGGTGGACCTGCCAAAACCCAGCTTACTAACGAAGTCGATGCGCTAGGCGGCGAAATTGGCAAAGTGGCAGACCGGACTTATTTGCAAAAGCGGGTGTTGAATATTTCGCGCGGACCCGCTGTGTGGGCACTTCGGGCACAGACCGACAAGCGAGAATATGCGGCGGTCATGAAAACCACAGTCGAAAACCAGGCTAACCTCAGCGTCCGAGAAGGAATGGTGACGGATTTAGTGTTGGGCAAAAATGAGGAAATTATTGGCGTTAAAACCTACTTTGGGGTGGCGTTTGAGTGTAAAGCGGTGATTTTGACGACGGGGACATTTTTGGGCGGAGTGATTTGGGTGGGCAACAAATCGATGCCCGCTGGACGTGCCGGGGAGTTTGCGGCTGTCGAGCTGACGGAAACTCTGAACCGTTTGGGATTTGAAACTGGGCGGCTGAAGACTGGTACTCCGGCAAGAGTAGATCGGCGATCGCTCGATTACACCCACCTCGAACCCCAACCTGGTGATGCTGAGGTGCGCTGGTTCAGCTTCGACCCAGAAGTTTGGATAGAACGCGAACAAATGCCCTGTTACCTAACTCGCACCACCCCTGAAACTCATCGTCTGATCCGCGAAAACCTTCACCTATCGCCCGTCTACGGTGGTTGGGTCGATTCCAAAGGACCTCGCTATTGCCCCAGCATTGAAGATAAGATCGTCCGGTTTGCTGATAAAGAATCCCACCAGATTTTTATTGAGCCAGAAGGACGAGATATTCCAGAGCTATATATCCAGGGCTTCTCAACCGGATTGCCAGAGAGCTTGCAGGTACAAATGCTGCGATCGCTCCCCGGTCTAGAAAACTGCACCATGCTCCGCCCCGCCTACGCCGTCGAGTACGACTACCTCCCCGCCACCCAGTGCTACCCCACAATGATGACCAAGAAGGTCGAGGGGCTATTCTGCGCGGGACAAATTAATGGTACAACGGGCTACGAAGAGGCAGCAGCACAGGGCTTAGTGGCAGGTATTAACGCAGCCCGAATGGTTCACGGACAGGAAATGATCGTCTTCCCCCGCGAACATAGCTACTTAGGCACCTTGCTTGATGACCTCTGTACTAAAGACCTGCGAGAGCCTTACCGAATGCTGACTTCCCGGTCAGAGTATCGGCTGCTGTTGCGATCGGATAATGCTGACCAACGCTTGACTCCTTTGGGGCGCGAGGTGGGTTTAATTGGCGATCGCCGCTGGTCACTCTTCACCCACAAACAGGCAAATATCATTGCCGAAAAAGAGCGCCTCCACGAAATGCGCGTCAAAGAACACGATCCCACTGGGCAACAAATTGCTGCCGATACCCAGCAGACTATCAAAGGATCTGCCACCCTTGCCGATCTGCTCCGTCGTCCTGGATTCCACTACGTTGATCTCGATCGCTACCATCTCAGCAATCCTTCTCTCACCCAAGCCGAACGCGAAGGCGCAGAAATCGACATTAAATACTCCGGCTACATTCAGCGCCAACAAACCCAAATCGATCAAGTTGCGCGCCAGTCCAACCGCTCTCTGCCCCCCGATTTAGACTATGCCGCTATCCTCACTCTCTCGAAGGAGTCCCGCGAAAAGCTGGCAAAGGTGAAGCCTCTCACCATTGGGCAAGCGACTCGAATTGGTGGAGTAAATCCAGCGGATGTGAATGCGCTGTTAGTTTACTTGGAGGTGCGATCGCGGCAGATGGCAGCGAATTAAAATAAGCTTCTCAAAAACTCTTCGGCTGTCACTACAACTATCCCTCGAAATGGATTTAAGACCAGCAAGTCCTGGTCGCCGCTGATGATGGAATTAGCTTTCCCATTCAGTGCGAGTTCCAGAATTTTATCGTCTTTTGAATCACGGCACTCTTTGACAGTTTCAACGATCTCAATAAGAATTGCCCGTTCTACGAGAGCTTCTAAAAACTCCTCGCGCTCCTCGCGTGTCACATACCGATTAAATCGTTCACGCGCAATGACATCGTTCAGTTCTTCCAAAAAATCAAGAGAAAGTAGTACTCTTCCATTTGTTAGAACATACTGCAAGGCTTGAGCGGGTTTACTTTTTTCAAACAGAAGCGCACTGATTATCACATTAGTATCGAGAACGTAGCGGGCTTCACGACTCATCAAGGAGGGAATCCAAAATTTCTGGGGTCAATCCTCGATCACGGGCATTGTGACTGACCTCGATCATGATTTCTTCGAGGGATCTTTTGCTGCGAGTTGCATCACTCAATTTGATACTCAGCAATGCTTCTAGCTTGTGACGCTGTTCTTCAGAAGCCGCTTCGAAAATTCGGGCGACCTCAGCATTAACGCGAATGGTGATAGCTTTGGTTTCCATAGCTAGTGGGTTAGGGTTTCATTATTAAGATACTCTATAGCCCGAACTCATGACAGCCTGATTTCAGACAGTTCTCAAATTTGCGCCACCGAAACTGCATTCACATCGGCATGGCGATCGAACAAAACTCGCGGACGCAACAACACTCGAAACAAAATCCAAATTGACTGAAACTCCCCAGGCGTACGCCGCCGCTTCCATTGACCGGGGCGACAGAACAGCATTCCGACCAACTGCCGCTGTTGTTCTAAGGTTGGTGACTGAAACATGACGCGCACCGTTGGAAACTCATGACTAAAGTCTGTGCGAATCACCTGTCCTGCAATAGAGAGACGATGTTCCAAAATTTCTAAATTAAGCGGTAAACTTTCTGTCGTTAACTCTGGGAAACCAGACTGGGTCAGAGCAATTTCAACCCCAATTTCCGAAATCATAGTGGTCACGCCCCAGAAGGTCGCATCTCCTAGATTGACCCGCACCGTTCGCCGTAGATCGAACCATTCATAGGGGCTAGGTCTAGGCACGTCCAGCAGAATTAATAGCGCTGTGCCAATCATAAGCAAGTTGTAAATGCTCCAAATCCAGCCTAAGCCCAGCCCTTTAGAAGAAGTATTATAGCCCTCTGACCAGCCACCTTGAATCATGCAGTTGCCGAAGTTAATCCACAGACTAATGGCAGAGGCAATAAAGAGAATCAGCAGCGGCAGCGCCAAGCTCCAGTTATAGGAAAAGCGATCGCTTGCCGTCCCTTTCGGCGTTACTTTAAACCCTCGTGAGAACGGATTAAGCATCACCCGCACAACCGTCACTGCTAACGGAAAACACAGCACCAGCGAATAAATATCGGAAAGGAGAGCAGAACGCGATCGATGATTCAGCCAGGAAAACACTGAGAGCTGCACCAGGTAATAGGGTAGGAAGAAATAAAGAATCTCGGCGGCACTAGCTCGAATGGGAATTACGCCAAAGAAAGAATACGCTAACGGCACCAGTAAAAAACCAACTCTAGAAATACTGGTAAACCAGTGCAATAGCCCTTCTAAATGCGCTAGCCGTTGTAACGGATTAAGCCCTGGAATAGTGAGAGGATTAGCTTTAATAAAGAAAGCTTGTAGGGTTCCCCTTGCCCAACGAAGGCGTTGAATAGCATGGGCAGTAATGTTTTCGGCAGCTAATCCAGCGCTAAGCTTTTCGTCGAGATAAATTAGTCGATAGCCTTGTGCCGCAATGCGAATACCCGTAAAATAATCCTCGCTGAGAGAGTCGATAACAAACCCCCCGGCGGCGGCTAAGGCGCTGCGACGCATGACAAAAGAAGTGCCTGCACAAATAACGCTGCCTGCTCCGTCGCGGATGGGTTGAATTTGGCGATAAAAGACTTCTTCTTCAGGAGTTAGAATGTTTTCTAAGCCGAGATTACGGGCGATCGGGTCTGGGTTATAAAAGCTTTGGGGGGTTTGAACCAATGCAAGCTGGGTATCTTGGAAGAAGCCGACGGTGCGGGTTAGGAAGTTTGTGGTGGGCACAAAGTCAGCATCGAAAACAACGATGAGTTCGCCTGTGGTTTGGGCGATCGCATGGTTCAAGTTCCCGGCTTTAGCATAGCTATTATCACTACGAGAAATGTATTCACAGCCCAGCTCTGCTGCCAATGTCTTAACCTCAGAACGACAAGTATCATCGAGCAAATAAACTTTTTTGCAAGGATAATCTAACGCCTGACAGCCAATAATTGTTCGCCGCAAAATGAACGCGGGTTCGTCGTATGTTGGGATCATGATATCCACCGTGGGCGTGAACGTACCTGCAATCACATCTAGAGAAACTTGATCCGCTTGATGACGGCGATCGCGGACACGCAGCATCAAAAACATGAGGATGCAATTACTCAGCAGCATGAATATCTCTAGGAAAAATAATCCCAGGCTAAATACCCCATCAAGAGGCGTACTGACATTCAGCGTAGAAGCCGATCGCCATAGCACATAGCGAATGGTGAGAAACAACAAAATCGTGACCACCACCACCCGCGACCAATCTTTAGGACGGGGCGAGGCTTTCATTACCCCTAACACAATTAAAAATAGCGCCACCGTTGGAAAGACAAGATATTCCCCTGCTACCATCGGCACTTCTAACCACAGCGGCGGGTTTTGCTGAATTTCGTTGAGCTGTGCAAAAATCTTACGAATATTGCCCTGTCCGGCAAACCATGCCGCAGCGATCGCCCCCGATCCTGCAATCACACTCAGCATGACTAAAGTAGCAGTTTGAGGGCGCAAAAAATTCTGAGGTCGAGATGGCGGCGGACTGGAGCGATCGGCTTGTGGATCGGTAGGACGATCGAGGGGTGTTGTTCTCATTGCTTTGTCCTTATGAAATACTTGACGCTGAGGGCGATCGTCACTGTTGCCACCTCTACCATAGTTACTCTCACGATAGCCTGTACCCGGAATAAATCCGCCCCTCAGCGTACTCAGACAGCAACTCCATCGTCTGTGATCTGGAACCCATGTTAACTGCTAGACAATTCTCATTAAAGCTTCTAGCGCTAGACTTTCATGAAACCGCAAAATCACATACTGTAGTGGTGAATGCCAAAATAAAAATACCTTTAAGACGAAGAGGATTGATATGGGCGCAAAAGATATTGCAGGGTTAATTCATCCGGCGATCGCCATCATTTTTGTATTTCCCATCATCGGCATGGTGGTCAACTACGCTTGGCAAACCCGCCAGCGTCGTCTCAAAGCAGCAGACGGCATCAAAGGCAAAATTCCGTCTAACGTTGGATCTGAACATCTCAAGTTAGGGCAGTGGCTCAGCAACTCGGTGGTTGGTTTGGTCTTGATAGGGATAGCGTATCCTCTTTTCTCCACAATGATCCCCGATCAAACCTGGACAAAAGAGCCGATTCGCTTTGGCTTTGTGGTCTTGCTTTTTCCCCTAACGATCGCCTCTCTAGTGATCCTCAACCAATCTCGTCCCAAACTTTGGCGAGGAATCTTTGCCTCACTCACAGGCATGGGGCTGATTTTGCTAGGCTGCCAACCGGGAGTATTTCGGCGCGGCTACGAGTGGTATATATCGCACTACTACTACGGCATGACGGCGGCAATGCTGATGATTTTTTCCCTCGCCATTTTTCCTGACATCTATCAAGATCGGACAAATCGCTGGCGCAATATTCATGTGGTGCTTAACTGTATCGCGCTGCTGCTATTTGTGGGGCAAGCCTTCACGGGAACCCGCGATTTGTTAGAAATTCCGCTCAGTTGGCAGGAAAATCACTTATATAAATGTGATTTCACAAAATTGACTTGTCCCCCGTAAGTTTCTAGCTACTCCCCAAGATCCCCGGCTCAAGCCCAGAATCTTTAAGGCTTACAGACCCATTTCCAAAGCGGATGGCTTTTGCCCTGTTGCCGAATTTTGAGGACTCGTTTTTCTAGCGATCGCCGTTCCTCTGCTGGAATTCCCCACAAAATATTTCGGCTTTGCCATAACAAAACACTGACTGTCCAAGCAATGCAGAGCACCAGCCCAAGCGACGCGAGACGGTTATAAATGATCGTAAAACGGACGGCAGTCCAGGTGAAATAATCGAGCCATAACTGAATCTCAGAGCGCAGATACCACAAGCAGAGCGGAGCAATTAACAGCCAGAGGAACCCGACAAACAACCAGCGGCTATAAACTGTCACCCGATGCAGCCTCAGAACTTGCTGCTCAAACTGGGTTTGGGAATTTGCCTGATTTTGAGAATCTGACAACAATTCTTTTGATAAGTCTTCGGGGCGAGTCATATACAGCATCACACGAAGGTAAAACAGCCCATAAAGCTATCAAAATAGACGGAAAGTTAGTTGTTTCGCAAATCGCTGTGTAAAAATTAACTTTTTTATAATGACCTTGTGCAAAAATTAACTGCTAATAGCGCTATTTAATTTCGCCTGTATATTCTTTATGACCTTTCAAAAAAGAAGTTCCTCCGTATTTACATTGGCTCTGCTGCTTTTAATCGCAGGAGTGCCCAAAGCTTCAGCCAATCGTCTGCCTCTGTTGACGAGTCCGCTTTTAGCGCAATCCGCCTCTCCTTTTCCCCTGCAACCTTCAGTGCCGCCTAAAACCACTGTCAAGATTGAGGGTTCTACTAGCACGGCGATCGCCAACGATGCGCTTAAACAGAAGTTTGAGGGTCAGTATGCAGGAACAACGGTTGATGTAAAATATACCGGAACCGATGCAGGCATTCAGGCTTTGCTGGCTGGCAATGCTGACTTAGCGGCGATCGGTCGTCCCTTAACGGATGCCGAAACGGCTCAGGGATTAGTGGCAATTCCAGTAAGCCGCAACAAAATTGCGATTTTGGTTGGCGAAGGGAATGCCTTTAAAGGCAATTTGACCACAGAGCAATTCGCCCAAATTTTTCGTGGCGAAATTACAGACTGGTCGCAGGTCGGAGGCGCACCTGGTGCTATTCGGCTTGTCGATCGCCCCATTTCCAGCGATACTCGTGTCGCCTTCAGCCGCTACCCAGTGTTTCAAGACCGCCCGTTTGAGTCGGCACCCAATGCTGTCAAGCTCACCGACGATACAACAGCAACGACACTAAAAGAATTGGGTACGGATGGCATTGGCTATGCGATCGCCAGTCCCAGCGCCGCTCCCAGCGACTATCCAGGCGCGCGCATTGTGCCCATGCATAACGTGCTGCCTAGTGATCAGCGTTATCCTTTTTCCCAGCCTCTTGCTTATGTTTATCAAGGTGCTGCACCCACTCCAGCGGCTGCGGCATTCTTAGGCATTGCAACTGTTGGGTTAGGTGCAGGCGCGATCGGTGCTGCACAAACTGGCGCGATCGGTGCTGCGCCGACTGGTGCGATCGCGCCCAATGCCGCAATAGCTCCAGGTTTTCCTGCCACAGAATCGCCTTTGGTTTCATCTGCCACCCCATCCTCTGCTGCCATTGCCACCGGAGCGCCTGCTCCCGTGGCAACACTACCTCCCGATTCGGGTATGCCGTCCTGGTTAGGATGGTTGTTGCTGTTGCCACTGCTGGGTCTTTTACTAGGATGGTGGCTCAAGCGCCGCCGCGATTCAGTCCATGCCACAACATCTCAGTTACCGACAGAATCGGTCAGCGTCGATCCTCCCCCTAACACAACTGATAGGGCTGGTTTAGCAGAAAGAGCAGGATCGGTCATTTCTGCCGATCGCGTGTCAATCAATGGTGTAAATCATCCTGAAGCATTGGAGCAGCCTTTAGCAGATGTCCCTCTAGACGAAGAATCTGAGGGCTTTGGAGTCAGTGGTGCGGCAATGGGAGCGGCGGCGGCTGGAGCAGCGGCGATCGCTGGTCTATCGGCAATTCCTCCTCGTAGAGATAGCCCTGTTGAAGCTAATCCTTGGGACGAAGCACCTCCTCCTGACGTGTCTGTTGGGGAAACGCCTATCGTAGAAACACCCCTGGAAACACCTGTTGCAGAATCGCCTCTTGTAGAAGAGTCTGTAGCGGCAATGCCTGTCGTAGATGACTCTGTTGTAGATGACTCTGTAGCGGAAATGCCCGTTGTAGATGACTCTGTTATAGAAGAATCTGTTGTAGAACCGCTTGTTATAGAAGAATCTATAGCTGAAGTTCCTATTGATCTTGAAGTGCCAGTGGCAGAAGCTTCTGTTCCAGCGCTTGTCGAAGAACCTATAGGCGAAGAACTTGCTTGGGATCTAGACTTGGCAGATGCGACAGGTGCAGCAGGTGTGGCAGGTGTGGCGATCGCGGGTGCGGCGATCGCCTCTCAATTTATACCGTCCTCTCAATCCACACCGCCCCCTCCAAACGTTACAGACGATGCTCAATCTGCTGTTGAAGCCGCCAGGTTTGAGGTTGGACAAACCGACTTGACCCGCGAAGAACTGGCAGCAGTCGATATAGACTTACCCGACTTACCGGAGGGCTATGGTGAAAGCCAGATTGTTCTAATTCCCCGCGATCCCAATTGGGCATACGCTTACTGGGATGTGCCCCAGTCTCACCGGGAAGAAGTGCGGCGGCAAGGCGGCACACGGTTAGCATTGCGGCTTTACGATGTGACCGATGTAGATCTGACTGTGACCAATTCTCACAGCTTGCAGCAGTTTGAGTGCGAAGAATTTGCGCGTGATTGGTACTTGCCAGTACCTGTCAGCGATCGCGACTATCAAGCAGAAATTGGCTATCTAACTGCCAATGGCAATTGGTTGTTGTTGGCGCGATCGCTACCGATCCGCATTCCGCCCATCTATCCTTCCGATTGGGTTGATGATCAAGAAATAACTCTCGATTGGGACGAAGATCTCAAAGATAGAACCTTCCTAGAACTATCTCCCCATAGCGGCAGACGCGCTTTCAAAACCATACCCACAACTTATCACTTAGCTCAGGTTGCTGAGGCGCAGCGAGTTGCAGGATCTATTTTTGGCTCTATGCAGGCAGTTCCTCCAGTCAGCTCGTTTGTCACCCAATCAGGCATCGGCATGTCAGAAGTCGGCATGTCGGGGGTTGGAATAGGGATGGGCATGTCAGGAGTTGGCATATCAGGGGTTGGAATAGGAATGGGCATGTCGGGAGTTGGCATGTCAGGGGTTGGAATAGGAGTGGGCATGTCGGGAGTTGGTATGTCAGGGGTTGGAATAGGGATGGGCATGTCAGGAGTTGGCATGTCGGGGGTTGGGATAGGGATGGGCATGTCAGGAGTTGGCATGTCAGGGGTTGGAATGGGAATGGGAATGTCGGGAGTTGGCATGTCAGGGGTTGGCATGTCGGCGATCGGGATTTTCCCTGGAATCAATATGTCGGGAGTTGGGATGTCAGGCGTTGGGATGATGTCAAGGCTGAATATGTCGGGGGTTGGCATGTCCGGAATCGGCATGATGTCTGGTGTTGGCTTCTCTGCCTCTGCTCCACCCATTCGCCCTCGCCAGTTTTGGCTAGTAGCCGATGCCGAACTCATCGTTTACGGCGCAACTGAACCGGATGCAAAGTTAACCATTGGCGGTCAGCCGATTCAACTTAACCCAGACGGCACCTTCCGAATTCAACTCTCCTTCCAAGATGGCGTTTTAGACTTCCCCATCATGGCGGTTGCCGCCGATGGGGAACAGAACCGCTCTGTCCATCTCAACTTCAAACGCGAAACCCCTTCCCGTAACACCAATACGAAGGAAGAGGCACAAGATGAGTGGGGTGACTGGGGGATTTAAGGAACGTCCATAGAAATCAGTGAATCTTCTGGGATTGATCCGATATAGCGCCCCTCATCGGCTAAAACGACTACAAGACGGAGCGCCCAGTCTGGCTCGACCTGATGTAAATCTGCCCAAGGCACAGCAACCTCCAGGCAGGTATTGAAGGCAACTTGGGCGCGAGTAGGGCGCGAGTGCCACTGATAGTTCTCGGCGGCTTCTTGAAACCACGTAGATTGGGTGGTGAGATGAACGCCGAGATGGTGGTGGAACAGATAGCTAACGGGCAGTTCATCGGGTAGTTCGGCGATCGGGGCAGGACTATTTTTCATCAGGCGATCGGGGTAAAACCAAAGCAGATGCAGCTCAGGTGGAAAATCGGCTCCGGGCTTGGCTCCCGGCTTAAAGTCCAGTCGCAGATAGAGGTTGAAGTGATCGACTCCGTACCAAAGGCGCTGTACAGTACTGCTTTGGTGCATCGTGCCGCGTGCGCCGCTAATATCAATGCGCCCAGCTTTGTCCCAATCTTGCTCATTGCCATTACCGTCAATGACCGGATGAATGAAGCCACTAGGGTGGTGATCGCCTTGACCGATGTGAACTTCTACAGGACGACGAATGTCGATGGGGACGAGTTCATTCAGAGCTTCGTACAGAGCCGCCAGATGTTCGCGGAATAGCTGGTCAAACATGGCATCTTGGTTAGAGCTGTGCCCTGTCCCAAACCACCAGAACCAATCTGAGCCTTCTGCGGCATACAGGGCTTCCCAGGCATCAGGGTTATTTTCTTCAGTGGCTTCGGGATGGTTGGCTAACACTTGGCGGGCTGTGGTAAGCAGATCCCAGGCGCGGTTTTTGGCGGGGTCGCCAATCCAAGTGGTAAAGTTGCCATCGACCCAGGAGCCACTGTGGAGGCGATCGCTTGGCAGGGTCGCAGTCGCTGGGAATTTGTCTATAAACTCCGAAACCGTTACCAGTTCAATGCCATCATGGTCGCTCAACTTTTGATAGAGCGATTCTAAAAATGGCTTGCCATCTTGGGCATAATATTCCCAGCAGTTTTCGCCATCGAGGGCGATCGTCACTAGCCAGGGGTGTTCTAAAACCGTGCTTTGATCAAGCTGGTGGTGCTTGAGAGAACGGGCGATCGATTCCAAATGTCCTACTAAATCTGCCGATGCCTTCTGAGGCTCCATGGCGCTGTAGGTAAAGCCCACCAGATCAGACAAGCGGTGATCGCGGAAGACAATCGACAGATCACCGTTAGGCGTGTTGAGGCGATACGGACGGTAGAGAAACTCAGGATCTTCCACAGTACCCGACCCATCCCGATGGAAAAAATGCTGCGTTGTCCAACCCAAAACTGCCTCATCAGAACACAGCCACTGAAAGCCCTGTTCCGCCACATAGGGCAAAATAATCGGGCTAACTGACTGCTCAGAAGGCCATAGCCCTCTAGGATTGCAGCCAAATCGCTCTTGGTACATGACTTTAGCTTTGCTCAAATGTCGAGGAATATCTTCCTGCCATTGAAAGCGCTGATTGGGCAAGGTCATATTCGGTACTGCCACGCGTCCGGCGTTGGTGTCTGCCAGCAGCGGCAAAATGGGGTGTGTGTAGGGCGTAGTGGTGACTTCGAGTTGCCCTCTTTCCTGCATGAGGCGATGTTGAGGAATGATGCAGCTGAGGATTTCGCGTTGCTTGGAATAAATGCGTTGGCGATCGCTCAAATTAAACCCCTTACCTTGCTCTAGCCATCGGGCAATTTCCGGGTCATCCCAAAACAAGGGATCAATCCACGCCAAGTTGTGCCACGCCAATAGATCCCCGTAATCCTGCAAGTTCCAATATTCTAAACACCAGTCCCGCCCCTTGTCCTGCCGCTGATTGTACAGTTCGGCATAGCGATAATGGGGCGCGATCAACGTCCGATAATTAGCATCAAAAAAATGTTCAATAATGAACTGTCGCTGCTGCCGATCTAACATTTCAGTCGGCATCAGCGCCAGCGATAGATACGGGTCAAACGCCGTTCCTGCTACATAATCTTCAATCTGCATCATCAGCGAAGGCACCAAATTCACCGTTTGATGCAACTTCGGATAGCGCTCCAGCATCAGCACTAAATCTAAATAATCCTTCGTACCGTGTAATCGCACCCAGGGAAGGCGATATTCTCCGGCTAATCGGCTCTTGTAAAGCGGCTGATGTTGATGCCAAATGAAAGCGACATAAAGAGGATGCGGCATGATTCAAGATCAAGAAAAACAACAAAAATCCAGTTACAAACTAATCAAAAAGCGATCGCCACCAAATCTCAACGTGCTCAATGGGCGATCGCGTCCCGCCATAGGCAACCATAGGGATAGCGCCCCCGTGCCTCCCTCGAATCCCCGCAATCATCCAAAAATAAGCAGGGAAAACCCTAAGTTTCCCCTGCTCTAAACTCTACAGTTCTAATATCACCCAATGATCTAGAACCGAGATATCTTAAGATTCCTTAAAAAACAGATTCCTTAAAAAACCTGCTCAACCTCAGCAATCTCAGGAATCATTTCCCGCAGCTTCCGCTCAATCCCCATTCGCAACGTCATTGCCGAACTAGGACAAGAGCCACAAGCACCCTGAAGCCGTAGCTTAACGATAGGACCTTCCAACTCTACCAACTCCACATTGCCACCATCTGACATCAGGTAGGGGCGCATCTCATCCAAAACCGTTTCCACGTTTTCAGACGTGAGTTCCAATGTTTGCATAGTTCACCTTGCAGAAAATCGCGTTATTTCAATTGTAAGTGATATCTACAACAGCCGTGATATCTATAGCAGTCGTGATATCCAGAGCAGCCATCATCTCTGCCAACAGCCGTGATATTCGTCCTAGACAACCGCAGGCTGAAGGAGACGGACATTGGAGAAACTGTACTCCTGGGTCACATCTTCACCATTTTGGGTCGAGCAAATCAGCCGCTTGGTCAAGATGTAGTAATCTCCTACTTTTTCGTAGGTATCTTCAAAGTCACTCTCGCCCTTAGCTTCCCCCGTTGCCGCATCGTGATAAGCCGAATCGTAGCGGTGAGACAGGTAGCCTTCGCCTGTTTTGTGACTGGTATAGGTGTTGATGGTGACTACCACATCGCGGATATGGCGATGAACTAGACAAACCTCGTTATCACGGACTTTGTAGCGATCGCCCATTGCCTTCCCTTCGACAAAAATCTCTACAGCGCCAGTTTTATCAGTTTCGCCTAGCTTAAATACATTTTGTCCATGAGTTTGCTCAAAGGTACGCCGCACCCGGTGAACCCCAATTTCCCAAGCTTGCTCAGCAATTTCTTTTTTGGCTTGCTCATCTGCCACATTCGTCACCTCTGCCTTCATGCCATCAGCAGGGAGTTTAACCTGTCCGCTGTAAACCTCATCCCCTCGCTTCAGGCTGATATCAGCAGTGTAACCTGGAAAATTATGATCCCAGGTGTAGCGATTTTCGTAAGCCGCCCGAAAAATATCACGAGCTTGATCATTTCCCTTTGCTTCTGTCATAGTCTTCCTTGAATTGTGTCTATCTAAATTGTGTCACTTTCTAGTCTAGATATAAAAGCCACGAATCAAAGGCAAAAGTTGGGCGGCTACTACGCCACCTAAAAAACCAAACAAATGTCCTTCCCAAGAAATGCTGCGATCTTTACTGGGCATGATTCCCGGCAGCATCCACCAGTAAAAAATGCCAACCGCAAGCGATAAAACCAGCGCCGTCAAGTTTTGATCAAAGAAACTGCCAAGCAGCAAGAACCCAAAATAGCCGAAGATCACGCCACTCCCCCCAATGTGGTTAGCCGATCGCCCAAATAGCCAAACGCCAAGCCCTTCAGCCAATGCCACAATAATAGTTACCCTGACAAAATCTTCGGGTCCGCGATAGAGCACCATCCAGCCCAGCACAAAGAAAACTAAAGAGTTTCCTAATAAATGCCCAACACTGCTGTGTAGAAACGGGCTAAAGAAAATGCCTGCCAAACCAACTGGGGTTCGGGGGCGTAAACCAAACCAATTAAGGGCGTTGCCTAGAAAAATCCAGTTAACCAGGTTTAAGCCCCAAGTGACGATCAAAATGTCGTGTAGTACGGTAGTCCGATACCCTAAGCCACCAAAGTCAGTGTCTGGGGTGGTAAGACCGCCGAGCAGAGGAGTTGCCAGCGCTGATTGTTCTAACACAATGTCATACCTGGATAATAAAAAGAACGATTTATATCCCTTCATTGTAGAGATGCTAAATCGGTAGATGGAGTTTCGCACTGAATCAGCTCCGTCTTCTAGGGCTGAAGCGCTGAGCTGGTGCTGAGTAAGAAGTAGGGATAGGAAGCCTTACTTGAACTAAATGAACCGAATGTAGAAGCTAATCGAATGTAGATGCCTTGACCTAATGCTGATTCTTCTTGTTCCTACAGGCTCACTGTCTTTGAAGCGATCGCGCCCGTTCTCTCAGCTTCAGCCAGCGGGGATCGTTGGGCTGAAGCTGAAGTGCCTTATTAAACGCAATAGTCGCTTCTTCATAGCGTTGCAGGTCTAGCAGGGCTTGCCCTCTCGTCCCCCAAGCTCCAGGAGAGTTGCGGTAAAGCGCAATGCCTTTATCTAGCGCATTCAGTGCCTCGGCAGAGCGTCCCAAGGCTTGCAGAGTCATGCCTAACGTTACCCAGCCTGGGGCAAACTCTGGCTTGCGCTCGGTCACCTCTTCGTAGAGCCTGAGCGCCTCGAATTGCCGTTTCTGAAGGGAAAGGGCGTTACCTTTGCTCCAAAGCGCTTGGGGGTAGTTGGGCTTGTATGCCAGGGCATCATTGCAAAAAACGATCGCCTCGTCAGGACGATCCAGGTGATTGAGGGCTTCACACCGCCCGACGTTGGCTTCAGGAGAGTCAGCTTTCAGGGCAAGCGATTTGTCGTACAGCTTCAACGATGCGGCGGATTCACCTGCCTGCATCTTGAGATTGGCTTGCTTCAAGAATTCGATCGCCTGTTCTTCAGGCTTAAGCGCTGCCTTACCCGTTTGGGCACTTGCTCCCGGCGTTTGGGCAGGGTTCAAAAACTGCTCACTCCAATTGGGTACAAAAAGTTGGGCAAAAGTGTAGGCAATACCTAGAGTGGCGATCGCTCCTAGCACCATCCAAGTCTGTCGCTGTCGGCTGCCGTTACTTTCGGGAGGGATAGCCAGAGCGCTCGACATTGCCAGGGGACGCGATCGCCCGATCGCCTGTGTGGTCAAATGGGTTAAATCAGTCAAATCAGAGTGACCCGTTACCCCCTTTTCTGAACCCGCTGTTAACCAGATGGCAGTAGCTGGAGACTCCTCCTCTTGACCTTGTAGCTCTACCGAGCCGCTACGAGGCGACCACCCAGCAGTACCGTTTTTAGATTGAAGGTGAGTTGAACTCTGAAAAACAGTGGGAGATTCTAGCCTGCCTGCTGCCCTCTGTATCGTCGATGCGGGAAGCTGCAACATTTCCAGTGCTTTCAGTGCTGCCATCGCGTCGTCATAGCGCGATCGAAAGTCGTAGTTGACCATGCGATCGAGCACTTCCATTAACCCAGTGCTCACCTGCGCTGCTCGGTGATGCCAGGCAATTTCACCCTGGGTATCTTCCTCAAAGTGTCTGGGATGCACTCCAGTTAGGGCTTGAATTCCTAAAATCCCGACTGTATAGATATCGCTGCTAAAGCGGGGCTTACCTGCCAACTGCTCATTGGGCATATAGCCCTTCGTGCCAATAGAAATCGTCACATTCGTCAAGCCGCTTTCAGGATCGATCGCTTCCAAAGTGCCAACCTGTTTAACAGCGCCAAAATCAATCAGTTCAATGCAACTGTCTTTTTTACGGCGAATCAGGTTAGACGGCTTAATATCGCGGTGAATGACCTGCTGTTGATGAACAAAACTGAGAATGTAAAGAATATCTTTTAGCAGATTAATCACATAATCTTCTGACCAAACCTTCCCTTCCGTTAACTCATCAGTTAAAGGCTTGCCCTCGATAAACTCTTGGGCTAAGTAAAATTCTTTGCCTTCTTCAAAGTGAGCCAGCAGTCGAGGAATTTGCTCGTGGATGCCAAGCTGATAGAGGACTTCCGCCTCAGTGTTGAAGCAGCGCCTTGCCATTTGCAGGGTATTGTCGTTGCTGATTTCGGGCTTAAGCTGCTTCAGCACACAGACAGGATGCCCTGGCAAATGCAGATCTTCCGCCAGAAAAGTCTGACCGAAGCCACCTGCACCGAGATGGCTAATAATTTTGTAGCGTCCGCCCAGAGGGATTTCTGAGCTGCTTTGGGGCAATGAGAGACTCATGTTTACATTGGCTTCATCAAAGTTCTTCCATCAATCAAGCCCTGGATGGGTTTAGAGTCTTTGCTGAGACTGATACATGTGCTCTGTAGCATGGATCGTAGATGCAATACGTACTCTACCACTCCTCCAGATTCCTCACCAGCGATGCGATGCCCTGAATACCCAGTATTTACACTTAATCCTAGTTCGACTTTTGTATCTTGGGCTGCCTTGTGACAAAAATCAATAGGGGCGATCGCCAATGAGGTTATAAAGATGTCAGTAGATCGCTTTAATGAACAATTGCCACGGGTACTTTAAGGTACAGCAAGATGCGGATGTAGAATTTTTTAATTTTCTAGAAATCCTTACTTCGTCAGTTCTGTATTGACCTCATTAACGGGTCGGCGCTTCAGTTCAACCGACTCCGAACGGGGCAGCAGGTTAAACACTTGCCGAAACGCATTATCCACTTGCTCAAAAGGAATCACTCCTTCAGCGTCAAGCACTACCTTACCTGCTTGGTCGAGGAGAACAGTTTGGGGCAAATAGCCCTTGTAGTAATAGCCTGCTTCGGTAGGCGCATAGTTAGACTTGATGGGGATCGCATCGATAATCACAGGAATAAAGTTCGCATCCCGACCGTAAAAGGAATCGAGTTGAGAGACGACAGAAACATACTTCTTGCAGTCGCTGCTGTCATCCGCATAAAAAACGAGCAGCGCGGGTCTATGTTCCCGTAAAGTTTCAATAAGACTAACTCTGGGGGGAACCAGAGAGCCATTACCTGCGTACAAAGGGAAAATATTGCCGTCGAAGTGATCGTCGGTTAAAACTGCCCAGGCAGAGGGGCTGACCACAAAAAAGCTGAGGACGAGGGCGATGCTGAGAGCGATCGCGGTTTGCCAAATAGATCTAGTTCTTGAAAACACCATCAAACTCGTTAAGGACTTAGCAAGGAAACTGCTCTTACCATTATCCCTGAGAACGGTTGAGGGTGTCTTGCTAAGACTACTTCTCCTCCAGCTTAATCTCATCGATATTCCACAGCGTCCCCTTCAACGCCGAAGGTCGAACACCCTTGATCGTATTGCGTACCGCCACCATCGACAGCGGATTAACAAGATGAATAAAAGGCAAATTGTCGATCGCTAAAATCTGTACCTGAGCATACATTTCCTTGCGCTTCGATTCATCCAACTCCCGCGCCGCCGCTTCAAAAAGCCGCGCAATTTCACGCTCCCAATCTGCATGAACGATGCCCTCTAATTGCTCTGATCCTGGATCTGGCGACTGATTAAACAAATGAAGTCGTCCATTGAGTGACCAAACATTTGATCCCCCGTTGGGATCAAAATCAGGATCAGAGAATCCCATTAAGACGGCATCCCAATCGTAAGTATTGTCGAGCTTTTCTAAAACAACCTTAAAATCGACTGCCTGTAAATCCACCTGCATCCCAATTTTCTCAAGATCTGACTTAATTTGACCCGGCAGTTCATCAGAGCCACCTGCGCCAGACATCAAGGTAAAGCGGACAGGTCTACCCTTGGCATCGGTCAACTTACCATTGGGTAAATATTTGAAACCTGCCTCTTTAAGTAACTGTTTCGCTTTCTCAGGATTGTAGCCGTACTCTTCTAAGCGTCCTGATTTGGGCGAGAGGTAGTAGGGATTTTGGACAGACATTGGCGACTGCTGCGGTTCTCCTAACCCTCGATAGATATTATTGATCAGCGTTTGGCGATCGATTCCATAAGCTACGGCTTTCCTGAAGTTAACCGAGTTGAACCATTCGGCTTTAATGGGATCATGAACTGGTTTACCCTTGCGTTTACCCTGGTTGAGGTTAAAGCTAACAAAAGAAGTACCAGAGGAAGGACCCATGTTGAGAATGGTGAAATTGCCCCGCTTTTCTTCTTTTTTTAGCAACGCGAAACTCTTAGGTCCTACTCCTAATAAATCCAAATCGCCCGATCGAAATTGCATAAGGCTGGATTCAGGCGAATCAACGACTTGCCAAATAAATCGTTCAACTTGCGGCAGCGGATTCCCCTGGGGATCTTTGCGCCAGTAGTAAGGATTACGCTGAAAAATCAGGCGCTCATTCGGTTTGTAGCTTGTCATCACATAAGGTCCTGTCCCCACAATGTCCTTGGGATTCGCATCTGTGCCCCAAGTCGAGAGAAATAAGGGCTGACCCTTCGAGTCCATCGTGCTGACAGATTTGCTCAGCAGATGCTTTGGCATAATGGCAACGCCGCTGTCTACACCGCCAGCCAGCGATCGCAGCAACGGTGCAAAAGGTTCTGGGGTGGAAAATTCGACCTGGCGATCGCTCACTTTTTTAACGGTTGGAAACACTCCATTCTCGCCGCCAATGCGGAGCATATCTTTCTTAGAAGTCGGAATTTTTGGGTTAAAAACAATGTCTTGAAACGTGAAAATCACATCATCGGCTGTCAGAGGCTGACCATCCGACCATTTCAAATTGGGACGCAACGTAAAAGTGATGTGCAGATTATCTTTCGAGACTTCCCAAGACTCTGCTAGCCCAGGCGAAAGTTTACCTGTAATGCCATCTTCGGTTAGCAAGCCGGAATAAACTCGGTTAAAAATGTTGGGGACTTCTTGGCTAAGGATGTAGTTAAAGGTTTTGGGATCAGAAGACCCGACCACAATCTGCGGCACTTTCGCGGCATTCGTGCGGTATTGTCCAATATCACAACCGCTGGCGGCGATCGCCATTACGCCCACAAGAACAATGCTGACAGCTTTACGCCGGATATCTTGCCAGCTTGTTTCTAATACCCGTCCCTTCATGCCAATTTCCCCTTAGTCTTTAGTCAAAAGTGACACAGTTTAATGCCAAGGATATGCCAAGGATATAGCAATCCTATTTCAACTACAGGAAGGCGCGAATGCTGAGATTACAACCTGTCAGCGCGATCACCATTCCTACCACAATGACCATGATCCATCTACTCAACCTGCCTTTAAAGCCCATTTACAAATCAAAGCCCATCTTTTCCTTCCCATCCAGTCTTCCTGAATGATAAAGCAGACGGGCTTTGAGCCTTCAATAATTTCTGATCTATAGCTTGTAATCTATTCGCAATTGGTTAAGCAATTTGAGATCTGCCCACTTCAACCGGATACCCCACTGCCTTCCAGGCAGGCAAGCCACCTTGCACCTCTGAAACGCTACTAAATCCCGCTGCCCGAAGTTCGGCTGCCGCTGCTGCAATCTCTTCGTCAGTATCACCACAAATATAGAGATCGCGGGTCAACTCAAAGTTAACCGATGCTCGCTCTACCAATTCTGCCATAGGCAAGTTGACTGCTCCCATAACGTGATTGACCGCAAACTCCTGGCGATCGCGCACATCAATAATGGTTAGAGCAGGTTCGCCCCAGTCCAACCGAGCTTTTAGGTCGTAAACGCGAGACTTAGGTTGCAGCGGCGGTGGAGTTGGAATAAGTCCAAAGAGGTGTTTCATAAGGATGTGGGAGGAGGAGTGTTCCTGCAATCTAACAACAATCCTTAAGAAATGCAAAATTTTGTTGAGGAAACCTTGACGAAGAGATGAAGTTACCCCTCTCCTTGTAAGGCAATGCCTCCACCCGCTGTCATCCCATCATTCATGACAGCAATACCATTGACGGTAGAACTAGGAGCAACCTCCGGCGCGGTAGAGGGATTGACAGGATAGGCGCTGCCGTCAAACTTCATCTGTGCGTAGTGTTTGACTGCGCCGCCGCCGCCCACTTCTAGGATCAGATCATTCCAGCCCGCCGATTTTTCAGAAGAGACAATGACCGGAGCATTCACCAACGTCATTTTAGAAACTAACTGATACCGTTGCCCCGACTTTTCTAAAACCAGCATCTTGCAACCGCCCGTGCCGCAGGTATAAGAGCCACTCAAATAAACTAGCGCTTCGGGCTTGCCGTCGCCGCTGAGGTCAATGCGATCGTAGTAATAGCGGGTTTGTTGAAGAGCTGTGCGATCGCCCCCTAAGCTTTCCACAATTGCCTGCTCAATTTCAGCATCGGGTGCAGTTTCTGAAGACTGATATTGAATATCGCCCAGTTTCACACCGCCAACGCCGACCTTCATGCCGCCAGTACTTGTCTTCACGCTGCCAGATGTGGTCGGACGCAGGGGCACTTCTGAGCCGCCTTGCCGAGATTCACTTTTAGGGGGAGGTGCAACTTGGGGCGCATTGGGCTGTTCAGCAGGTGCTTGGGATACTTTGCCACCGCCTAAATTCTGAGCGTTGCTGCTGCCTTGAGTGCTACTTGGCGATAGCTGAACGGGGGCAGAACCTGAAGCAGGCTTTTGTGGCTCAATTTTGATGCCTAATGGCACTTCGGTTTTGATGATGGGTTGGGAATTATTTGCCTGGGGCGTAGGAGCCTTAGTTTGATCGCCACAAGCAGCGGTAGTGATGGCGATTAATGCAGCAAGGGCGATCGGGGTCAGGTTCATAGGAATTCTCATATTGTTAGCTAGTAGAGATATAGACCTCTGAACCGTCACGAAAGTTTCTGGTCTAAAGCGTCTGTAACTATGCTTCACAGGGGCGATCGAGAATTCCCAACTGGAATAGGTTCGGTTCTCAGGCGTTTAAAGTGCGGTTATGGGGCGATCGGTTGCAATAGATTTTCAGCTTTCAGGTTTTTCCTCCTCAATTGGCACTGGAATTAGTCCTGTAGGTGGCGTAATTTCAATACGACGACTGGACAGATCGACCACAGGGACGATCGCCTCTACAAAGGGAACTAGCACTTTTGGGTTTCCCTCTAAATTTGTCAGCGCTATCTCCAGCAGATCATTCCCGGCTGCAAACACATCGGTCACTGTGCCGACCCTGGCTTGAGTGACTTGATCAAAAACCTCTAGCCCAATTAGATCCATCACATGAAACTCGCCTTCTTCTAACGGGGGGCGATCGCTCTCCTTCACCACGAGGCAGCAATCTCGTAACGCCTCCGCCTGTTCCCGGCTGTTTACCCCTGCAAAGCACAAGACATACAATCCCTTGCCTGCTAGCGATCGCCCCGAAACAAGCTGAACCTTTTCGGGTTCGGTTGCCCCAGGGCGCAGCAGCCAGCGCTCACCGGGCTGCTCAAACCGCTGAGGAAAATCGGAGTCAGGATAAACTCGCATTTCTCCTTTTAAGCCCTGAGCAGCCACAATTTTGCCAATTTTTAACCAGTCATCCATAGGTACTATCCAGAGGTGTTTATCTAGAGGTGTTTATCTAGAGGTGTTATGGGGGGGCGATCGCCAAACTTCCAGGTTTACTCAAATCTCCAGTCACTACCACCTCACGATGGTTTTCCTGCAAATGGCGGACAATTTTGTAAATTGCCTCCACCTGTTCAGGTGCACCTGCGCTAGCTGCTAAGTCGCTCAACGACATCGGCGTTCCTCCCTCCTTCAGTGCCTTGACGACTCGCTGCTGCAAGTCGAGCACCGCCGCTGCCGCCTTTTTTCCCGCCTCTACTACCGGCTGGTGGTAGGCGTTAACGTTAACCATGAAGCCATACAGCCCTACCGCCCGCTCATATAAGGCAATCAACGCCCCGACCATGCGCGGATTCACCTGGGGAATGGTGACCGTGATAGAGTCTCGATGATTTTCGTAGAGCGCCTGCCGGGTTCCCTGCAACAGACCCGAAAGATAGTCTCCAGAAGTCGCGCCAGTCTCCACCTCAATTGAGGCACCTTGGCGATCTTCCAGCACTTCAATCAACGTGGCAAAAAAGTTAGGAATCCCTTCGCGCAACTGCTGAACATAGGCGTGCTGATCAGTGCTGCCCTTGTTGCCATAAACCGCGATACCCTGGTAAACCTTGTTGCCTTCCAGGTCTTTTTCTTTGCCTAAAGACTCCATCACCAACTGTTGCAAATAGCGCGAAAACAGCAGCAGACTATCCTTGTAAGGCAATACCACCATGTCTTTTTCGCCTTTACCGTTGCCTGCAAAGTACCAGCTCACTGCCAATAGCGCCGCCGGATTCTCCTTCAGGCGGGGCACACGAGTTGCCTCATCCATTTCCTTCGCTCCAGCCAGCATTGCATCGATATCAATGCCTTGAAGCGCGGCAGGCAATAGCCCCACCGCAGAAAGCTCTGAAGTCCGTCCACCGATCCAGTCATACATGGGAAAGGTTTCTAACCAGCCTTCGGCTTTGGCGATTTTATCTAAATTGCTGCCGATACCCGTGATCGCGGCGGCGTGTTGGGCAAAGTTTAGTCCTTGCTTTTCATAGAAATGTTTAACCTCAACCATGCCGTTCCGAGGTTCGGGCGTGCCGCCAGACTTAGAGATGACCAAAACGAGGGTAGAAGCCAACCGATCTTTAAGCCGAGCCAACACGCGATCGATGCCCGCAGGATCGGTATTATCAATAAACTGCACGTTCAAGGGTGCATCCACCGGGGAAAGCGCCTCTGCCACGAATTGCGGACCTAGCGCCGACCCACCAATGCCGATCGACAAAATATCGGTGAACTTTGCCGCATCAGGCGGGTGGATTTCACCGCTGTGGACTTTACTGACAAAAGTGTGAATTTGCGCCAGGGTGTTGGTAATGTCTTGCTTGAGTTCTGGGGTGGGTGCCAAATTAGGGTCGCGCAGCCAGTAATGCCCCACCATGCGGTTTTCGTCAGGGTTGGCGATCGCACCACCCTCTAGCGCCACCATGTCTTGGAATGCTTTTTCTAACTTAGGCTGAAGCTGAGTCACAAAGGCATCATCAAACCGCATTCGACTTACATCGAGATAAAACCCCAGCCCTTCATGGAAATATAGCCAGTCCTGATAACGTTGCCAGAGTGTAGCAGCATCCATAAGCGGTCTTCACCTATCGCGTCCGTCTATCACAGTGTACAGACTGAGACGGCATCCAAAATTTGAATTTATTAAGAATGCCCTGCCTCAAGCCTGGAGATAGTGATGAAGTTGCTGCAATTGAATTGATAGAGCACTAGACCTACCTGATTTTTTCGATTACGGCGATCGCGCCTATGCCTGCCGAATCTGCCGCTGAGCAAAATATGATAGCAATGGACGTGTAGGAGCAACGCTGAGACTACCGTAACGCCCAGATGAAAGGCGATGCTTGAACAACCACGATTGATCTTGGGGAGAATCTTGCAACCAAAACTCCAGCATATCGCCCCATTTCACCGGAACTTGTAAGCTTTTCCAGGTGGCAAAGGTAGCGTGGGAGATTTTTTCGTATAGAGCAGGCTGGGTCAGGATCTTCTCGATTTGCAAGGCACAAGCCGCTGCTTGACCTGCCGGAAAAATCATGGCGTTTTGCTCATGGCGCAACCGATGCACAAACATAGGGTGATCAGATGCCACAATGGGAGTCCGAGAGCAAAGAGACTCATAAATTGTCATGGGGAAGCCTTCTGGATATTCGTGACGACTGGGCACCGTTACCAGGTCAGCATCTTGCATTAGCCCAATGACATCAGTGTTTTTGACCATCCCCAAAAACTCCACACAGTCCTCAATTTGAAGTTGACGCACTTTAGCTTGGAATGCCTCAACATCGCCCTTGCCCGCTATTTTGAGATGGACAGGGAAGTGACGGGCTTTAAGTGCCGCGATCGCCTCCAACACGTCTCCCACGCCTTTCGACTCGCTAATATGCCCTGCATACAAAATATTCCAGCATTTAGACTGCTGACGGAGAGTTTTTTGCGGATATAGATCTGGGGTGACTGCGTGGGGCCAATCCCAAGGAATAATTTTGTTAGGATTAACGCCGATCGATTGGAGAGACTGGGAGGCAATGACACCGTGGTTGCCAATCCAGCTTACCTGGGGATGATTGAGAAGGTTAGCAAGGAAATAGTGGTTCGCCCGATCGCGGATGCTGTGACTATTAAAGGAGTCCGCCAGGGTTGCCATAACCTGAACTTTATTTTTGATCGCCCATTGCAGCACTGCCCGGTCAGGAGTTCGCAGCACAATATGAGTCGGGTTTTGAGCTTTGACGATTTCTAAAATAGTTTGGCTGTTGACCTTATCGTGGAAACCTGCCCCGATCGCCCTAACGCCATTAGGTAAAACTTCGTTATAGCGGTCATTACTCAAAAAACTTAGAGTAGCAACTTCATCAACCTGAGCAACTGCCTTTGATACAGCATCAACAGAATACTGTTGTGCGTAGTAAGTTTCACCTCTGCCTTCTGTCAAGTTATAAAACGCTTCTCGGTAATCACCAGCATATTGAACGATGAGCAGGCGCATATGAATTCACCAACTTTCTAATTGATTTCTCCAAATCTATCTAGTGAAAGTCTGCTCTACCCGGAACCCGCCACCACTGACATCGTTTCTTCATATCCGTATTAAGTACGAGTGAATAAGTTACCTGTAATACTTAGTTGGGAAGTACGTAATTACGGAGAAATTGATTAATATTGACGATCTTTAGGAATTTTTCGTGTACATAAAAATCGCCCCCTACTGTAGTGCAGGGCTGATTCATTGAAAGAAGGAAAATAGCTTCCTGACATCATGCGCCAAGAATCGCAGTCCTTTAGTGATGGAATCAAACCCATTCAGCCGAAAAAGATTGAGTCCAAAAGTGCGGACAATGCCAAAATTGACCGG